>JAQTTZ010000033.1:0-31297 GCA_028710485.1 Bacteriovorax sp.
TGTAAATTTATTTCTCGGTTTTTTTTTGATCTGAATGTCTTCACTTCGTTTAAACTCAGATAGAGAACTTAATTGAATATTTTTTTGAATTGCACTTTGCTTAAAGTTATTAACGTTATATTTGTGATTTAGAACAACATTGAAAGATTTTTTTTCATATTCTCTCCATATGAAAAAGAGGGCAACTAGTGCCACCATTATCATTTGATTTACTCGTATCAGTTCCACCAAAGAAAAAACTTGTTCCATCACTACTGTGCTCTCCAGAATCGAAGAGACTTGATTTACTTTCGTGACTTCACTATCGTGCCGCTCTCATCTCGGCATTTGTGGCGTTCCGCTCTAGAACTTCTGGCCTTCGATTCTAGAGAAACCGTTACATGTTTGCTGATAGGTTGATTCCCTTCTCACCTTGGCCCCGGTGCTCGTCGACTCTCGACTTTGAGTAATTCTGCTATATTTCACGGTCCACTGTTTGATTATAGACTATGATATAATCAAGTCACCAAAGAAAAACGTTAATTTCAATAGCTTAAGATTTGTTAGTTAAGGAATTTTATTTTTAAAAATCGTACGAGGAAATCTTTCGATGGAGGCTGGCAATGGTCTGCTTCTACGGGGGTAGATGCACAGCCGTACTTTCGAACCTTCAATCCTTACAAACAATCAGAAAAATTTGATTCTGAAGGAATTTTCATCAAAAACTGGTGTCCCGAGCTTTTAGGCTTTAGTAAAAAATTCATTCATTATCCACACGAAAGCGATTTAGTTGAACAGATAGAAGCTCAATGTTTTATAGGGAAAGATTCCCCTTATCCAATCGTTTCTTATAAAGAACAAAAGAAAAAAGCGATGGCAATGTTTAAGGCCATAAAATAAATGGCATGAAATCATTTCCCTGTGCCCCATTTACCATCTCAATTTTTTTGGTATTGATTGCGTCCATCACCTTGAGGTTTGTCCATAAAAATTATACCCACTTTTTTTCATCATCTTAAAGTTACTAAAGATTATCCTCTTGATTAGTTAGAATTTTACAATCCGATAGTGGATAGGCCACACAGATAAGCACAAATCCTTGCTTAATTTGATCCTCGTCAAGATAAGTTTGTTCAGAGTTGTTAACTTTTCCCTCTAGTATCTTACCGGCGCAAGTGGAGCAAACACCAGCACGGCAAGAAGAAGGAAGATCCAGGCCTGCGCTCTCCGCAGTATCAAGAATATATTGGTTATCAGCACATTCAATTATTTTTTCAGTGCCGCTGGGAGAAACAAGAGTGATTTTGAAATTAGTCATTTAAAAAGCCTCCATGGCCCCACTTATGCCACTTTATTTAGAGCAATAACGATGCCAACTCGCGATGATAGAATATATGAGTACAAATTAAATCTTTTCTGGTCTTTAATCCCTCGTGAACAATCTTTTGGAGAAGCTTATGAAACTCAGATTTATCTTATGCTCTTTGATGGCCTTCGGTTCAGTAGGATTAAATGCCTCAATTATTTTCCATAACCCTATAAAAATCACTCCAAAAGTCATCTACGGTAGCGACGATCGCGAAGAGATTTTTGAAAGCTCTGACTCCCTCATGCAGGAGCTTTCAAGATCAACGGCAGCTAAAATACCAAATGAAAGCCTCATCTTCGATGGCGATTCATACACACTCAAGTCCAAAAGCCTGAAAGAGTGGCAAAACCTGTGTTCGAGTGAGCGTTTTATTAAACAAAGTACAGCTGCAACTTGTTCAGGTTTCTTGATTTCATCAGATGTGATCGTGACAGCTGGACACTGCATCTACTCAGTCAATGATTGCACAAACAATTCGTGGGTTTTTGATTACACCAATACAACAGAGGAAAAAGCAGCTTTTAGTTTTAACCAAAATCAAATATACCATTGTACAAAAATCATTGCCCGCGAGAAAAACAATGAAACAATGAATGATTATGCGGTAATAAAATTGGATAGACCCGTCACAGGAAGACTTCCATTAAAAATCAGACATGCTGGAAAAATTGAAGACGACGCAGTTCTTACTGTTATCGGAAATCCAAGTGGTCTTCCAATAAAAATCACTAGCGGTGCAGAGCTAAGAGATAATTCCAACCCAATATTCTTTACGACAAACGCTGACACTTACGGAAGAAATTCGGGCTCCGCTGTCATTAATTCGCGAACAGGCATAGTTGAGGGAATCTTAGTGCGAGGTGATGTGGACTTTGCTAAATCAAGTACTGAAGATTGTAGTGTTTCAGTTCACCATGATCAATCAAGTGGAAGAGGTGAAGACGTGACGAGAATAACAAATATTAAAATTTTGTCGAAAGCACGATAATCGCAGTTCGAAGATCGTCAACGAACGTGTAGCCTTTTAAAATTTTCCTTTGCGCATGAAAGAGGACTCCTTATATTCACAAATTAGGACTCAGTAACTTTCTAAGTTCCTTCCACATCAAGCTATTGATGACATTCTTTTTTTCGACCCATCCCCGACGGGCCTGGTCAGTCCCAAAATTTAAAAAATTTAATTCCATTGTCGAGTGAGCGTCTGTCGAAATGGCGAATTTGGCACCCAGCTCTTGGACCATTTGGCAATGTTCAGCACTTAAGTCCAGGCGATCAGGCCGGCAATTGATTTCAAAAAATTTGCCTCTCTCCACCGCTGCTTTGACAACTTTTTCAAGATCAAATTCATAGGGCGCTCGTTTAAAAATCAAACGTCCTGTTGGATGTCCCAATATATTAAAATAAGGATTGTCCATGGCGCGAATAATTCTTTCGGTCATGTCCTTTTTGTTCATCTTAAGTTTGTAATGGATACTGCAAATTCGTATGTCCAGTTCTGCTAAAATAGAATTGGGAAGATCCAATGATCCATCTTCCAGTATATCAACCTCAATGCCCTTTAAAATTTTTATTCCAGAAATCTTCTCATTTATTCTATCTATGTCTTTAATATGTTTTTTTAATCTTTCAACATCAAGTCCATTTGCCACGTGGACATGTTGGGAATGATCAGTAATTGCGAGATAATTATGACCTAGCTCACGCGCCTTTTCTGCCATTTCAAGAATGGTATTTTTTCCATCCGTTGCTGTGGTATGAGCGTGTAGATCCCCTCGCAAATCTGTTACCGTTATCAAGTTCGGAAGGCAGTGCTCACTTGCCGCCTTTATTTCTCCACGATTTTCCCTAAGCTCTGGTGGGATGTAATCTAAATGAATGGCCTTAAAAACTTCTTCTTCATTGACTCCTGCTATTTTTTTACTTCCTTTAAAGACCCCATACTCATTTATCTTCAGGCCCATTTTTTTGGCGATCTTTCTCACTTCAATATTGTGGGCCTTTGATCCCGTAAAGTAATAAAGTCCTGAGCCAAAGCTTTCCTCTTTTAAAACTCTAAGATCAACGTGAAGACCATCACGCAAGACTACCGAAGAACGTGTAGATCCTTTTGAAATAATATTTTTCACATTTTCATAGGCAACAAAATGATCAATAATATTTTTTGAATTGTTACAAGTGACCAAGATGTCCAAGTCACCAACCGTTTCTTTTCTTCTACGATAGCTGCCAGCAACTTCGACCTGGCGCACCTCTTTAGATTTTTTTAAATACAAGACCAATTGTCTGGCGATTTGATCGACCAGATGCAAGGGCACACGGCTTTCTTTACGAATTGCTGTCAGTTCTTTTATTGCTTTTAAAATCTTTTTTTCTGTTTTTTCACCAAAACCTTTTACTTTTTTAATTTGCCCCTTTTCAGCGGAGCTTTTTAAATCTTTCAAAGAAGTGATGCCCAATTTATCATGCAATATTTGGATGCGCTTAGGACCTAGATTTTCAATTCGCGCTAATTCGATAATTCCTTTTGGATGGTGCTTGGAAAGTTCATCTAAGAGAGGAATATGGCCGGTTTTCACATAACCCATAATCTTCTTGGATAAATCCTTCCCTATTCCTCTATATTCAGAAAGGTCTACTGCTTTAGCAAGAAGATCAGTGACTGGTTGTGACAACCCATTAATCACTCGAGCGGCATTTTGATAGGCGCGGATGCGAAAAGGATTGGCGTTTTCGAGTTCTAACAAAATCGCTATATCTTCAAAAGCCTGTGCCACTTCTGCATTCGAGACGTCCATTTTGCCTCCCAAAAAACTCCTATCTATCTATGATGCATTTTACATACCGCCCTTTTGCAGATGGAATACATAATTTTATAAGTGTAATTGGGACTCATTGCATGGGTGTTTACTGACGTTATTTCTTGGCTAATTTGTCCATTGTTTTTAACCAAGTTGTAAAATCTTTATCAGTGGCCTTTTTTGATTTTATTCCTTCCTTAAAAAAGATTTTACCAAGATCGTTCAGGCACTGTATTACTGACGTCTTTGATTTACCATTGGTAGGAGTTAGTTGATCTGCTAATTCAAAGGCCTGAGGGCCGGTGAAGAGCTCTCCTGCTCTTTCGGCAACGACACGACTTACTTTCCAATCAGGAGAACCAATAAGCTTCGTATTCCGTTGAAAGGTATAAATTAGTTCGCTTGGATTCGCTTTGGTAAAATCCGTTGCCTCTTTAATTGCATTTTTAAATTTTTTAACTATTTCCGGATTATTTTTACTGAATTCATAATTAACAAAACTAAATGAGTGTGGCAAAATTGGCATTACATATCGGCCCATTACATTTTTTTCTATGATATTAATATTTCCTTCGGCAATAAGAACTGGCATCACTGGCACCCAGGCAATTCCAGCATCCATTTTACCATTTTCAAGCTGATCAGCTATTTGAACTGCCTTTTGGTGAAGCACGATTTTTACATCAGACTGTTTAAGCCCTGCTTCAGCAAGCATATGCTTGAACGCAATTTGTCCTGGAGCTTGGCCTAATCTAACTGTTTTTCCCTTTAGATCGGCAATTGTTTTAATATTTGATTTTTTGCTGGTAACAAGATGAGTGTCATAATCAAGGCCATAGAAAAAAAAGTGAACCGGCAAAATAAGATTTAAATCAAGCTCTTCTCTGTATAGTCCATCAATATTAGATGCTCCCATATCACAATGGCTTTCTTGATTATTAGCTACGGCCATTAAAATATTTGCTCGTCCTTTAATGCCTTTAAAATTGATTTCAATTCCCTGCTTTTTAAAATAGCCTTTCTCATTAGCTAAGAGAACCTCAAGTGTCATGAGTTCTTCTGTCCCACGAGGGAAACAAAAAGTAATCTTTTGGTCCGTACTGGCCTGGGTTTGAAAACTAAAGCTAAGGGCAAATACTGTTAGCAAAAAATGTTTCATCTATTTTCCTTAGTGATTATAGAAATATACTTCCATATCGTATCGTGGATATTAATGTATATCAAGAATGCTTTAATATTATCTTCAATAGCTGTAAAATTATGTTCATTTTTTAAACATACTTAATGCACTAATAAGATTATTGGCCATAATTTGATCAATACATATGATTCTAAATTAAGACAAAAGGATATTCCTCATTACAAAAGATAAATTTTACAATAAAAAAATAATTATAATTCTAGCGCTTCTAGCTTTAATTTTAGCAGTGCTGTTTACTTGTATTGATTTAAACCATTTTCGTTCCAGCAATAAAACCAAAATGAGGTTTGGAATTCGACAGTTCCTTTCAGATGTCCCAGCAATGATCGCAAGTAGTCATGATTTATATCAAAAGTATGGGATCAAAGTGCATACCTTAGTTAAAGCACAAGGCCAAGAAATAGGTTCCATGTTGTTGAAAAATGAAATTGATCTCGCAATTCTTGGTGATCACTGGACGATTGAAGCAATGTCAAGATCCTCAAAAGCAGACCCACTGGTTATTGTGGCATGTATTGGAGGCGGTGGGCAGCGCTGGCGTTTAATGGCATCTAATAAATCGGGAATTTTAAAAATTGAAGATTTAAATAATAAAAAACTGGGTTCCTGGCGACGCTCGTATGGCCATCATTTACTAGAGAATATTTTTTTAAAGAATGGTATCAGGCCAAAAATTATCAAAGTTTCCATGGATTCAAATTCGGCCGTTGATGAATTTAAAAATCAGTCTTTAGATGCAATTTTTGCATGGGAGCCTATCCCCTCAATTCTCGAAGATCAAAAACTTGCTCATGAAATTTTTAATTTAGAAGGACACGGAGACGGTGTACCAGTTTACATTGTCACACGTAAAAGTATCGTGAAAAATAATCTTATTGAATTAGTGGCAATACTCAGGGCCCTCAATGATGCCATTCATTTGGCCAAAGAAAATGGTGATGAAGCCGCTAAAATTGCTTCTTCTAATATTCATGTGCCTGCCAAAATTCTTAAAAAAGCACTTGAGAGACACGAGTTTAAAATTGGATTAACTTGTCGGCAGCGTGAATCACTTTACGACGTGGTACGAATTTTTCGAGAAAAAAATATGAATAAGCTTTCCGAAAGTATCGCCATTAATTTTGACGATACACCATTGAAACGCTTGATTGACTTGGATCATAATAAATCCCAATTTGTGCTCGAGGAAAATTGCTCGACATCTTCTGGACTTTAAGACAACTATTCAGCAGAATCATCTACAGATGTTAAAAACAAAACAAATCATTTTTGTATTTATAGTTATCCTTTCGGTACTCTTGGCTGGATCGTTTTTTAGCAATTTCAATAAGAGCAGGCCAATGCGAATAGGATACTTCCATGGTGGTCGTACACTTATGCTTTATCGTGCACAATTAAACGGCGAGTACGATAAAGAAGAGATCAAGGTTGAACTAATCACAAAAAATTTAAATCAGTCAGACTATTTTATTGTACCGAAGTCCCATGATCAGGTTATTCGCCAGCGCCATTTTGGTAAAGCGACAGGTGATGAACTTGTGAATTTACTCATTGAAGGCAAGCTTGATGGTGCAACTATTGGTGAAGTAGCATTTATTAAAGCAGTACTGGAAAAAAAATCAATCATTGCAGTTGCTCAACTTGGTTTTGATACTCTTGAACATCCCGGTCATGGAATTGTCATTCGTTCAGGGATTAAAATAAATACTCCAAAAGACTTAAAAGGATTAATATTTGGCTCGCGCCGATCAAGCGGTGGAGATCTTATTTTTTTACGAGAATTCCTTTTATCCGAAGGTCTTGATCCAGATAAAGATGTTGAAATAATTGAAAATATTCCAGAAGATAAATATTTAAAGTATATAGCGGATGGAACTATTCAAGCGGGTTTTTCTCACCTGCTGAGTCTTAGAAAATTGGTTAATCGTAAAAAGGCCTATATTTATCGCCCGATGAATTGGATTAATCCAGAGCTGAGCCAAGGGGTGCTTGTATTTTCTGAGAAATACTTGCGTGAACATCCAGATAATGTGGAGAAAATGATCCGAACTTATATGAAACGCATCTCGTATGAAATATCCCTGCCTACAGCTCAACGAAGGCCAGAAGTGAAAGATACTAACAAAGGATTGGAGATGGAGACTGATTTTCATGGTATGAATTTGCCGCAATATCATAAGGTACCTTTGGTACCGATTAATCTTTTAAATCAAATGCAGGCCCTTTTAGTTAAGCATCATAAAATGGACAAAATTGTGCATTTAGAAAATTTTATCGATGATCGTTTTGTAAAAAATGTGGCCAATGAACTTTACCCTCAGGGAAAAACTTTACCCTTTTCAAGGGAGACCTTCAGCAAAAAGGTAAAGGCCGATCCTCAAGACAAAGAAGATTTATCCGAATAATTCTCGGCTATTTAAAGGCTATTTAAAGGCTATTTAAAGGCTATTTAAGATACTTATTAAAAAATTCAATCGTCTTAGTCAACTCCATCGCTTGATTATTCCTCTTACTAGCACCGTGCCCTTCATCTGCAAAAAGAACCAGCTCGACAGGAATACCTTTTTGATCGGCAAACTTTTTAAATTGAACGGCCTCACCAACTGGAACTCTGGGGTCATTAACTCCTTGAACGATCATCAGTGGTGATTTTAATTTATCGATATGAGTAATCGGTGAAAGTTCTTTAAGTGCCTCGAGGTCTTTTTTTGGATCGCCGTATTCTGAAATACGTAAAGGACGGCGATAGGGAGCGGTGTTCATTAAAAAAGTGACGAGGCTGCTCATACCGACATTGGCGACTCCTGCATCAAATGTTCCAGCAAAACGGGTCATGGCATAAAGTGTAGAGTAGCCACCGTATGATCCGCCCATTACACCGATTTTTTTTGCCCCATACTTTTGTTTTAAGAAAATTCCTGCGTCTTCGATATCAGTGATAACATTTAAGCGTTTGGCACCATTGTCCGCATCAAGCCACTTTTTTCCGTAACCAGAACTTCCGCGAATATTTGGTTCGGCGTAAATGAATCCTTCACGTAAAAAATTTTCTTTGTGAGGGGAAAATCCCGGTTGTGTTTGCCCTTCGGGCCCACCGTGAAAATGGACAATCACCGGACATGATATTTTTTCACACGCTTTAGGTATGCGCACGAAGTAGGGAATTTTCGTGCCATCGCGGGCCGGATAATATTCGAGTTTAGCTTTTGTGAATTGCCTAGTATCTATCTCAGGCGTTGAGGGACGTATCCAGCGAGTTAGAGTTTTCTTATTCCAGTCATACACAAAACTCTGTCTTGGTTCATTGTGAAAGCTGACACCCAAAGTTGTGTAGCGAGAATTTCTAGTCGTGCGACCAGCAAAAATATGCTCGGCATTTTCAGGAAAAGCAGGAAGAGTTAGTGGTTTAAAATTTGGAAGAGTGAGTCCGTAAAGTTTTGTATAACCATCGACATTAACTTCATAGAGTAGTCTCTTTCTCTTTTGATCGAGATTAAAACTGTCGACATCAAATTTGAGATCAGGAGAAATTGGAGTAAGTTTACCATTTTTTAAATGATACAGCCGGTGAAAGTTAGACAGCTTATTGGTTTGCACGATAAAGTCTTGAGTCGAAGAGGCAAAGTTGACGCTGTAATCTTCTTGTTCACCTATCCCAATGATTGGAACGAGTTTTTTGTTTTCGATATTATAAGAATAGTGCTCTGAGGCAGTGTTGCCTAAAAGTTTGGTCATGATGAGAGTTTTTTCATCACTCCAGACATCGCTCACTGCCCACAATCCTTTTTCATTGAAAAACTCAGTGATCTTATTTGTTTTTAAATCATAGCGATAGTGAGTATAGATAGCGGGATCTTGATCATTTGCCGAGAAAAGAAAAAAACTTCCGTCTAGAGCAATATAAGTAGGCTTTGCTTGCACTTTTTTCTTTTTGAAAATTTCATGAAGTTCTCCCCCATCTTTATTCATCATATAGATACCTGGATTTTCTTCTCCACCTATATCGCGAGAGAGTAGGATTTTTCCATTTGCGGTCATGCCAATCATCGAAGTGTGATCTTCACCTCCGGTCAGTTGCGCTGGAAAATTCATTGGAGCATCAAGCTTCCAAACTTGACTAGATCCAGTGACATTCCATCCGACATAGAGATTTTTCCCGTCTTCGGTTAAATATCCCATGCTAGGTGTTCTGATATCTAATCCAAGCTGGACCTTGTTCATAATTTTAGGATCTAGGTTTTTTGGAGCAAACTGAGCTATATCGTTAACGCTCACTGATTCATTGCCAAGACCTTTGTAGTTATTTTGAGTCACCGATGATGTATGTAGAGCACAAGCAGTTACCGAGAAGATGGTAAGCAGAAGTATATATTTCATAAAATGTCCTTTGAGTTTTTAAATATATTCTACGAAAGGCAAAGAAGTTTTTCAATCAGAAAACTTCTTAATTCCCGATGGCCTTTTCCCGATATCCATAAAGTGCTTGATTGACAATAAAGTTTGAAGACACATTAAAGAGCATCGCTTTAGCTAAAGAAATTTTTGAATTATCTTGCCCCATACAAAGCATTTGATAAGTAATATAACTTTGAATCATACTTCTTGGAATTTGAACTCCATAAAAAATAGTATTAAAGGCATAACGGTCAAGACCAGCATCAGAAGTGTCAATCCACTCTCCTTTGGTCTGCTCATAAACCTGGGCCATTGCTGCGGCCACCATAACTTCCTGGACTTCTGGACGATCTAAATCTGAATGGTCAAGATTATTCCAATCTATATTTTCATCAACCGAATTACCCTTAACTCCAAGACTGATGCCAGAAGGAAGTTTTTTTAGAGCACTGATCACTTCTTCTTTATATTTTCTATAAAGGCTTCTTTCTTTATAAGAAACTAAAAGCTTATCGACCTCTTGTTTATAATTGGGGTCTTTTTTTAATTCTTCTATGCGCTTTAAGGCAACCTCGCGTTCTTTATTAAACATTGGATCATACACTACAACATCAGTAACCCCGATCAATCTCCCAATAAAATAACTTTTTAAACTTTTTACCAATTGAGTATCATTGGCATTGGTTTGAATAATTCCACCCATATAAGAAAAAATAAGTGAAATACCTACGTCATAACCAAGTTTTTTAAACCATTCAGCATTAATTTCCTTATCCATATTATAATAGGCATAACTAGCTCCCAGAGTGCCTAAGCCCAATGCAAAATTAAAACGTTTAAATTCCTTGGCCGCCCCTTTGTTTATTTCGTTGGGACGAAGGGCCTTGCAGCCATAATACAGCTCATGATAACGACTTTGTTCAGCAGGAGTTGTTAGATTATTGGATTTGAACTTGGCCTTAATTTTCTCTTCATGTTTTCTAAATTTACTAATATATTCAGAATTAATTTCACTGGCATCTAATTGTTCTAAATCCATGAGCGCTAATTTTTGCTCCTTTTCTCTCAAACTTAGAACAAAAGATAAATAATCTTTAACATGAGTGATACTGGTCGAATCTTTTTTTAAATTTAAACGCTCGATAACAATTGTTAGATCTTCATTTGAAAATCCTAATGCTTTCACATCAATTAAGAATTGTTCTTTTTGATTCATTGGCCAGTCATTTAATAGTACAAGCTGACTTTTATTTTCTTGGGCCTGAGCTAAAAAAGCTTTCATAACAGATCGACAATCATTCGTTGATTGTGAGAATACCTGGCCCGTGCTCAGTCCCAAAATGAAGAGAAAAATAAGCTTTTTAATCATAGCCAGCATCTTATATGAAATCTTCTTTCTGCGGAAAAATGTGAAAAGATTATAAGGTAATTTACTTAATTATGCCTAGATAGTAATGGTCTTTTTATTTAGAAAACCTAAAACTAGTCTAGATGAGCCGAAATTAGAGCTTAACGATATAGACACTCTTTGATTCCACTCTCCCTATTTTTTGAGATAATGCCAGAACTCTCGTCGTTGTACTTGCTCCAAGATAGTGACTTAATTTCTTTTTAGAGAATTCCTGCAGAAGCTTTTTATAGAGTAGCTTACTAAGCCCCAATCCTTTAAATTCATTTGCCACAAAGATTGAAGCGATAAGCCCTCTTTTATTTTTCTGATCAACAAAATAACCAATACTCCCAGCAATTTTGTTATCTTTTTTAACAACAAAACAAGAATTTCGTTTTAATAAATTTTTATAGAAAACAGTTATCTCTTTCAAGCTTTCTGGTCTTGAGAACACATCCCTCATTCGACTGCTCTTATCTTGAAGATGAGAATTGCGCTCTAGCTCACCTAATTTAGAAATATCATTAACTTTAATTTTATCCACTTTGATGGATTGTGTTTTAGCAGTTTTTTCTTTGGACAGAATTTTTAGCCCGTAACTTGTTTCACCAACTAATTCTATATAAGTAAGTTTACCTTTTTTAGAAAAATATCTCTTCGATAATAAATCTTCATTAAAAAGAATAATGGCCATTTTTTTTATCCCCATACCCTTTTTTGTCTGGAGTGCACGGGCCTTTATTAAAGCATAAAACTTTCTTCGGTATTTTGGAATATTTAGACAGAAGCAATGAGAAATCGTAAAAATTTCTTCATTGAGTTCGTACATAACTTTGTTGTTAAATTGTATAAAGTAAGCAATTTTACCGTTGGGAAGTTGCTCATATATAAGTCTTTCTTCTTTGAAAGATTTTTCAAAAGAGACTCTTAGGTCTAATATTTCGCTGACAGACATTTTCTGTTTAAAAATAGTCTCATGATGATCAGAGACTATTTTTAGAAGATGGGCCAACGCAATTTTAGATAAAACTAATTCCATCAGTAAATTCTAATTGATTACTTTAAAACATTTTCAATATTCTTTTTATTTTCGACAGACCATAAAAGCTTAATATACTCAGCATGTGACCAAGCTAGGGGAGTAGCAGATCCTGTCCCCTCTCCGCTATTTTCAAAGACTTGTTCTGGAATCATTAAACCACTGTTTGCAAATCCTAAGAAACTGTCCACGATTGTATTGGTTTCTTTTAAAACATCATTCCAACTCAAATCATTTGCACTAAAGCGCTCGATGGCAAAGCGTGCATGCTCACCTGATAAAAGTGGCCACAGGCGCCCTTTGCCTTCTTCTCCATAAGCATCGAATGAATAACGATACCATCCACGCCCCTTTGGACTTACATAGCTAATTTGACGATCTAAAATCGCTTTTGAGGCTTTTACCTCTGGTGAATTTCCTGGCTTTAAACCTAGGAGAACCAATTGTAAAAATCCTTGATCTAAAACTTTACCTTGTGGAATACTTTGAGAAGAGTTAGCTATGTGAATTGATGAATTGTCATTTGGATTCCAATTGGCATCATATGAACTTCCGCCCGCCATTCTTAAATAATAGCGTCCATCGCCATATGAACCATTGGTAGTGAAAGTCCATGTGTCGATATTATCATTAGGTGTGTACAACCAGTGGTTAGCAGTATCCAGCATATATTGTCCATAAGCCGTGCTTGGATATATTTTAGAACCAATGATTAAGGCCGCTGTCGCTGCAGAAAAACTCGATGGCGAAATTCCAAAATTTTCTTCCCAACGTTCTTGGTGAGTCCATGGCCCATAAGTCGAAATAAAATTAAGAGCAGAAGTCAACATCGGCTGAAACTCAGCAATGAGTGCTCCTCGATCAGCAGTCGGAGTTTTTAGAAGAATATGATAAAAAAGATGAATCGGAAAAGCGGTTTGATCGAGTTGAAAACCTTCCCAATAAGTGCGCCCGGTCACCCAAGTGTTTTGCGGCCAAGCTCCTGCTTTAGGGATAATTCTCGGATTTAAATTCCAAGTCCCCGCCCCTTCTTTATACTGAATTTTTTTAAGAAAACGCAAAGCTCTCAATGCTGCTGGGTAATCCCCAGAGTTAAGCAGTGCCACTGAAACGTTAAATAAATCGCGCGGCCAAATTAAATGATAACCACCAATTTCTTGATTAGGACTTTCTTTTTGCGATTCTCCCCATGGAATTGAAAGAGAAGCAATGAAGGCCCCGGGGTTTAATTTATCCTCGTGACATCTTAAAGTGTAAAGTGAACGAAGATACAAGAGTAATTGAGGTGCTGACAAATTTTTTGGAACTTTTAAAGTGTTTAAGTAATTGGTCCAAGAAAGAACATAATCATTTTTAGCCTGGTTATAATCCGTTAATTTTTTTGCCTTAAGCTTAACAAGATCACCAAAACTATAGGTTACGTAAAAATGATAAGTGCCAGCAGTCTGAGGAATTTCAATTTCTCCAGTTGAGGCCACATTGCCATTGGTCGCAGTGGTAAACAAATTATTCATTTGATAATGGCGAGAAATATCTTGATAACCATCAGAACTTCCTACAAAACCAACTGATTTTTGTCTAAAGCCCGCAGAAGTTGAAACGGACAATTGAGTTCGATTTTCACTAAAAAGAAAACCATCGTTCGTCACGGCCGCGCTATCTTTGGCCGCCGTATTATTTAATTGAGGATTTGTCAGGAGATAGATATGAATGCCATTAATATTGGTTTGCACTTCAACTTCATCAACCAATGTCGCCGAATCTTTTAAAGTGTAAAAAGTATGAGATATTTTATAGCGTCCAGAAAAATCTTGATTGGTGATTTTTACCAGGGATGGAGAGAGAACTTCCACCTTATGTTTTAGATCTCTTTCTTGTTGAAAAAAAGTACGTCCATCACTGACTAGGAATTGTGAGTCTTTCACTTGTCCTTGATCGATGGTTGGATAGTAAACTTCTGTAAGCGTCCCCTCTGCAAGCGTAAACCATAAAGGTGAATTAGCTGAGCGGCCGTCTTCATTATAAGTTCCCACTTGAACTTTTTTCGCCGAAGACCAACTGCCTTGTATTCCTGGAGCCCCAGAAGCTTCACCCGAAATCTGGTGAGTGCTCGCTGCAGCTAGAGTAATGGAGGAAAGTACAAATAAAGATGCCAAAAAGTTTTTTGTTTTCATAGGCCGTTATTTGAGCAAATCTTTTTTGATATTCCAACTTTTAATATCTTACATGATAAACTTTAACTTAATGGGCCATTAAAAATTTCTTTTAAAATCATATCTCCAAATGCTAGGGTTATCAGTCTTACCCCATTACTATGAAACTTTCCGAAGGAGCTATGAATGAATTCCAAGGCCAGTAATTTATTTTCCACTTTACAACAAGTTGGAAAGTCATTGATGACACCTGTGTCAGTTCTTCCGGCAGCAGGCCTACTCGTTGCTTTTGGAAGAATTTTCGATCATTTTTTACTTGGGAAGCTAATGTTCTCAGGTGGAATAGCAATTTTTGAACAGTTACCTGTTGTTTTTGCTATTGGTGTGGCCATTGGCTTTACCGGTGGTGCGGGGGTGGCGGGACTAGCTTCTGCAGTAGGTTATTTTACTCTTATCAATGTTTTAAAGGTTATGAAGGAATACCGAGTCCTTACTGTCGATATAAATACAGGGGTTTTTGGTGGGATTATTATCGGATTATTAGCGGCTTATCTTTATAAACGCTTTTATCAAACTAAGCTCCATCCTGTTTTGGGCTTTTTTGCCGGCAAAAGATTTGTTCCGATTGTCACAGCTGCCGCTGCCGTTTTTGTGGGCGTGGCGCTAGGATTTATCTGGCCGCCCATTCAACACGCCATTAACGCTTTTGGAACTCATATAATGGGATCTGATTATGGCCCAGCTTTTTATGCTGCAGGAAAAAGATTATTAATTCCAGTGGGACTTCACCACGTTTTCTACCCTCCGTTTCTTTATGAATTTGGAGAATATGCAACTGCAACAGGACAAATATTAAGAGGCGAAGCTGGCCGCTACTTTGCGGGCGATCCATCTGCCGGTCGTTTTATGGCCTCTGAATTTCCTCTCATGCTTTTTGGACTCCCTGCTGCTTGTTATGCAATGTATTTGCGAGCACCCGCGACTCGTCGCAAAGCAGTGGCCGGAATTATGATCACTGCAGCTTTGACCTCAATCATTACTGGAATAACTGAGCCTATTGAGTTCTCTTTTATTTTCGTAGCACCAGTGCTTTATTTTTTTCACGTAGCTGCAGCTTTTCTTTCAGGCCTGTTAACCGGATTTTTCGATATCCATTTAGGCTATACTTTTTCTGCTTCGTTAATCGACTACGTCGTCGGAACAAGCAATATGAAAAATTCCATTTATCTTTGGTTAGTGGTTGGACCAATCATTGGACTTTTATATTTTAGTGCTTTTTATTGGTTGATCGGTTTAATGAATATCAAAACGCCAGGACGCGATGACGAAGCTGCCGATGATCAAATGGATGTTAGTTCATCGCAAAAATCAGCAGAAATTCTAGCAGCTCTGGGTGGATCAGAAAATATTATCACCCTCGATGCTTGTATCACTCGATTGCGCCTTTCCGTTAAAGACCCAAGCAGAGTTAACCAAGACCGTTTAAAACGACTTGGCGCTGCCGGGCTCATGGTAACTGGTAATAATTTCCAAGTCATTTTCGGGGTTGAATCAGACACTCTTAAAGAAGAAATAAAATCTCTCATGATGAGTTCTGCAAAAAATGGTGAAATTAAGTCATCAGCTGTTTATTTCTCCTCACCTCTAAAGGGAGAAATTCTGTCCCTTGCCCAAGTCCCCGATGCAACTTTTGCAGATAAAATATTAGGGGATGGCTTTGCGGTAAGACCCACAGAAGGTGTAGTCTACGCTCCAGTGGCGGGAAAAATTGCTCAACTCTTTCGCACCAATCATGCCATCGGTGTGTTGACTGAAGAAGGATTAGAAATTCTTATTCATGTAGGAATCGATACGGTAAAAATGAATGGTGATGGGTTCACCCCGTTTGTTAAAAAAGGCGATACAGTTGTACGCGGCCAAAAAATACTCGAGTTTGATTTGGATCTGGTTCGAGCGGGGGCCAAGTCTGATATCACTCCAGTATTGGTGACCAATATGGGGAAAGTGACACAGCTTAATGTTTTAAAAACTGGCGTTGTTACTCTAGATCAAAAGATAATGGAAGTGTTCTTAAAATAAAAACCAATTAAACCTTAGTGAGATAAAAGATGCAGATAACAGTAAAAGTATTAAATGATGAAGGACTACACGCCCGCCCAGCGGGAATATTGGTTAAGCTGGCGAATAATTTTTCTTCAGAAATTGAATTATCAGTTGATGGCGATAGTGCTAATGCCAAGTCCATTATGAGTATTATGGGTCTAGGCTTAACCAAAGATACAGTGGTGACAGTGAGTGCAGTGGGCGATGATGCCGAAGCCGCACTAAAAGAAATCAGCGCACTTTTTAATAATAAGTTCAATCTATAGAGATTATTTTTTATGATTAAAGGAATATCGGCAGCACCTGGCGTGGTTATAGGAATTGCTCTAACTATTACTGAAGAAGAGTTAGTCATTCCCAAATTTATCAGCACTTTTGATTTAGAAGAAGCGCGCTTAGGCCAAGCTATTCAATCGGCCAAACTAGAATTAAATTCTCTTAGAGCAAAAACGCTTGAAACTTTAGGTGACGATAAGGCCCAAATTTTTGATGCTCATATGATGATTCTGGAAGATCCCGAACTATTAAAACAAACTCTCACTAAAATAAAAAAAGAAAGTGTGAATGCGGAATATGCACTCAACGCTGTTGCCAATCAGTTTATTGCGGTATTCGAAGGCCTGGAAGATGCTTATTTAAAAGAGCGAGCAAGTGATGTTCGCGACGTTACCTCTCGCTTGCTCTGCACATTATTAAAGAAGAAGAAAATCTCTCTTGAAAATTTAAGCGAACCCGTCATTTTAATCACACGTGATCTCACACCATCACAGACGGCTTCTATGGATCGAAAAAATGTCTTGGGTTTTCTAACTGATATTGGTGGAAAAACTTCTCACACTGCCATCATGGCCCGTACTTTAGAAATTCCGGCCATCGTGGGCCTTGGCAATTTCAGCGCGACTGTGAAGGATGGAGACAGGATTGCCTTTGATGGTGAGACTGGCGAAGTGAAAATTAATCCAACTAGCGAGCAAATTGAATTTTTTACTAGTCGCCACAATGCTTTTTTAGAGAAAAAGAAAGAGCAAGATCTAATGATAGGACTTGAATCAAAAACACTTGATGGTTTTCATATTGAGCTTGCTGGAAATATTGGAACTCCACGGGACCTCGATGCACTTCATCGCAATGACGCTGAAGCCGTAGGTCTTTATCGCACAGAATTTTTGTTCATGGATAGAAACTCAATGCCGTCGGAAGATGAGCAGTATCACGCTTATTCTGAAGTGATTAAAGGTCTTAAAGGTAAAAATTGCATTATCCGTACGTTAGATATCGGAGGAGACAAAAAACTTAGTTATTTAGACATTGGGGAGGAGGCCAATCCCTTTTTAGGATACAGAGCGATTCGCATCTGTTTGCGAGAGCCTGAGCTTTTTAAAACTCAATTACGCGCTCTTTTGCGCGCCTCAATTCATGGACCTCTCTCCATAATGTTTCCGATGATTTCTTCCCTTGAAGAAATCTTAGCTGTCAAAACTATTTGGAACGAAGTCAAAGCAGAATTAAATGAAAAGTTAGTCCCTTTCGCTCTCGATATTCAACTTGGAATTATGATTGAAATCCCTTCTGCTGCAATTATCTCTGATATCCTTGCCGATCACGTAGATTTTTTCAGCATTGGTACAAATGATCTTACTCAATACACTTGTGCTGTTGATCGAATGAACGAAAAAATTGAATACCTCTATAATCCATACAACCCAGGTCTATTGCGCCTGATTCATATGACTATTAAAAATGCTCGTGCAAAAAATAAAATGGTAGGGATATGTGGTTCAATGGCACATCAAAAAGACCTGGTTCCTCTTTTTGTAGGAATGGGTGTAAGTGAGCTCAGCATGAGTGCGATGCATATCCTATCGACCAGAAAAATTATTAGAAAGCTCGTGAAATCAGATTGTGAAAAATTAGTGATAGAGTTTTTAAAGCTCGGCACGGCCGATGAAGTTAAAAAACTTTTAAATTAAAATATTTTTCCATTAATGTAATTAATAATTTTAAATTCCCGATCTCTTGCTCTTGCACATCTTCTTTATTCAATTTGAGAAAATAATCAAAATTGTGCCTATTTTCCAAGGCCCATTTTAATTACATCCTCTATCATAAGAGGATTTCAATATATTACAAGTTGCTTTTGCCTATAAAAAATGAAAAACATACCCGAATAAAATTGGCATTTATCAATCATTTTTTGCAATGCCAATGATAATTTTTTCGACTCAGTAAAACTCTATTTATCACGGGACTATCCAAGGTATTTTGGTGGAAGTGAAACCTGAACCAGGAAAGTCCATGAAATTCAAACTTATTTTCGTTCTCATTTTTATCAGTTCTAATCTTTATGCAAAAGATTTAAATTATTCTACAAGCTGCGATCCAAATAATAATCAAGCAGTCATTTCTTTTGTCGGAGATATACTGATTCACAAGGCACTCTATCAAGTCGTGGTTGCTGAAACTAAACACTTCTCTCAAATCTGGGAGAAAACTAACGGGCTCTTTCAAAAAGCGGACTTCTCGGTTGGAAATCTCGAGGGGCCAGCGGCCATGGGAATTGATAGCAATGGCCGTGACCGGGGAGATATTGGTTTTGTTTATGATGATCAAGTGTACTCAGGGACCAACTTCCTCTTCAATTATCATCCGAGAATATTTTCAGACTTAAAAAATTCTGGTTTTGATCTTTTAACCTCAGCAAATAATCACGCTCTCGATAGAGATTCAATCGGGATTGATAAAACCATCATGGCCGCTCAAAGTAGCGGCCTGCCAACCGTTGGAACTAGACTTTCAAATAACAATCAAGGACTCTTCTATAAAATAGCACTCATCAATAATATGCGGGTAGCTTTTTTAGGTTGTACGGAAATGACAAATGGGATAACTGATAATGACGATCAGGTGCTGACCTGCTACAAAAATCCCTCGCGCATTTTAGGAATAATTAAAGATGTATCAATGCGTTCTGATGTAGATGCGCTTGTTGTTCTTCCTCATTGGGGAACTGAATACACTCACACTCCAGGAAGTGAACAAATTGCATTTGCTAGAAAATACATTGATGCCGGAGCAATTGCTGTCATCGGATCTCACCCACATGTTTTACAGCCATGGGAAAAATATGTGAGTAAAGATGGCAGAGAGGCCTTAATTCTATACTCCCTTGGAAATTTTGTGGCCGGACAAGCAGGACTTGATAGAAAGACTGGAACAGTGGCCTATTTAGGACTGTCTAAAAATGGAAACCAGAAGGCAAAGATTTATGGAGTCGGATACACCCCTACTTATAGAATCGATGCTAAAGTCGTAGCGATTGGCCCCGGAGACTCTGTTGACGTTTTAAAGCATGTGGCCTCAATGTATGGAACAAAGGCGAGGATAGGGCCGACTGGAAGTTTAAACACGGTGATGTGTAGAGGTCCTAACTAACAACCTCGATACCTCAAACATTATTTGTTCATGAATTCACTTATCATATTTTTCTTTTTCATCGTATCTTCGTAGCCAAGAGACATTAAGGGAGTCACACATTCTTTGGTAAAGGCCAGATAGCTTATGAGTTCTTTTCCCTGCTCATCGGAATCAGAGGCCCCAAGTCCTTTGATAAAATAACTCAATACTAAAGGAAATTGTTTGATGATATCAGGAATCAGCTCCCCAAGATTGCGTGAAGGTGCTAAATGTAAAATAGGAATAACTCTCAGGTTGGTTTGCCATTTAGTTTTAAAAGAGTCTTTTAGAAATTGGTTCTCAATCGAATCATTAATCCGCTGAAGCCTTTCTATATCCGGGTCCAGTGAATCCAGAAATAAAGCGTTGAAGAGTTCACCTAAAATCTCTGCGATAGCAGGAGATTGTCTTTTGACATGGGCAGAAACATGCTTGGTATTTTTTCTTTCTTGTCGAATACCAATAGAAATAATTCGATCTGCTCCTAGATGAATGGCCGGGCTTAGTGGACTTATTTGTCTTAGGCACCCATCACCAAAATAAGAATCACCAATATGAATTGGTGGAAAAAAAATGGGAATTGCAGTAGAGGCCATAACATGTTTTTTCCCCAGTTCACATCGCACCCCCTTTCGACCGGCACTTGTCCACTCTGGAAATCTCGGATCTGCATCGAAAAAAATAACCGTCGTCTGTTCAAAATACTCAATGCTGGAAAAAGAAACGGCCTGCAATATCCCTTTTTCAATATTCTTTCGAATCAAAGTAAAATCTATCTCTTTGGAAAGCAGTTTTGCCAGAGGTTTTGTATCTAGCATATGGTTGGAGCTTTTTTGGTTACTAACCAGACCTCCAAAAACTACCCTGGAAATCTATGCTGAGCTGATGCGAGAAAGTGAAAGTCCACTGGTTTCGTAAATTTGTTCAAGGCAAATATTACCCCAAAACTCTGCTAGCATTTCAGTTGATATTTTCCATTCATCTGCATGGGACGAAATAAAGGATGCATTAATACTACCGGCCGATGTCCCACAAATTACGGGAAAGGGGCATGTTTTTTGAGGAAGAATTTCACCCAATGCCTTTATTACCCCTACTTGATAGGCCGTCCTGGCACCTGCTCCATTTAAGACCAATGCCGGGGCCAAAATATTTGCTGTTTTTGCTATCATAATTTAATAATTCCAAATAAAGACTTCAAAAAATATTCTACGTTGGGACCTTTATCATCTACTCATACTAAAAAAAAAAAATTATATTCAAAAAGAATATGAACGTAAGCACAATTTACTTAATCAAGCTTTTTGTTAAGCTGTCTTTTCTCCAAGTTAACCTGATCATTTTGGAATAAAAATGGAAATCCCAACAGAGCTGAAAAACATTGTTTATGAAAGCGTAAAAATTCTGGGTCTTGCCATAAAAGAAACTTATGGTGATAAAATGTTTTTTGAAATTGAAAAGCTTAGACATGAGATGAAAAAAATTCGCAACACAGATGCAGACACTGTTCATAGAACCTTAGAAATTTTTTACTTAGAATCAAAAAAATCCAGGCCATTAGACCTTCATCAAAAAACCAAAGCTTTTTCGTTAATGTTGGAGTTGATAAATACGTGTGAGGCAGCTTTTAGGTCTTTTAGGCTCTCAAGCATAAAAACTTGTCAGGATGTGAGGCCATTGGGAATGGTCTTTGTTTTTACTAGTCACCCCACTGAGGCCAGAAGCACTCAATTTCTTTTTATAATGGATAAAATTGAAGCTTTGATTTTAAAAGCACTCCAAGTAGAGATAAAAGAAGTTGAAAGTGAAATGTTCTACCTCTTAACATTGGCACTTAAAATTGACCTGGCCAATAATAAAAAACCAGACGTGAGAGATGAGGCCGAACAGATTTTTCATACGGTTTTAAGTAAAAATATTTTAGATGAACAATTAAAACTTAAGGCAAATGGCATAAATGTTTATTTTAAAACCTGGGCAGGAGGAGACAAAGACGGACATCCACTAGTTGGCCCTGAAACAATGATTCAAAGTTTAACATTATCGAGAAATAAATTACTCGATTATATCCTGATCTATATAAACGAGTATGAAGAAGAAATGAAGATCTTAAAACAAACTCGTTTAATTTCCACCATTAGTTCATTTAAGTCACGGCTTAAATTGGCAAGAAAGATAGGTCCCAAAGATGGTATACTAGTGAATCAAATAATAACGTCCTTTAGACGAATAAAATTTAAGTCTCCAGCATTAGATAAATTAAGTCATTTGCTTAATTTATATCCGGCCATTGTACTCCCTTTAGAACTCAGAGAAGACCACGAACTTATTCACGCAGCTCTGCTTGATCCAAAAGTTACTATATCTCTTATGTTAAAAGAATTGAAAAAAATATCGTTCGGAGTAGATCCCCGAGGCTATGTGAATAGTTTTGTTATTAGCATGTGCATGTCCTCAAATGATATGTTGGCGGCAGCTCAGCTTACTAATAAAATTCTGGGAAATTTGGATATCCCCATTGTTCCCCTATTTGAAAATGAAGTAGGCCTTACATCTTCTCTTGGTATTTTAACTGAAGCTTTTGAAAAATTTCCATTTGAAAAAATTCATAAGAAAAAATGGAATGGATTATTTGAGGTGATGTTAGGTTATTCAGATTCAACGAAGGAAAGTGGCGTTTTGCCAGGAAGGCTTATGGTAGAAAAAACTGCCCATGAGCTTGAAGCTCATGTGTTAAAAAGAGGTTTAACTCCAGTTTTTTTTCATGGTTCAGGAGGAAGTATTAACCGTGGTGGTGGTTCAGTCAAAGAGCAATTATCATGGTTACCAAAATCATCGCTCAATCTTTATAAGGCAACAATCCAAGGAGAAATGGTTCAAAGACAATTTCAACAACCTCTCATTATGCGCTCACAAATTAATAAAATTATTGCTGAGTTTAATAATTTTAAGCTTTTAAAATTTAAACACTCATCTGCACTTTCCACCTTTTCAAAGTCCATTCAAAGCAAATACAAGTCCCTGGTAATGGATGATGCCTTTCAAAAATTAGTTCAAGAGGCCACGCCCTATGAGTTTTTAAATTTATTGAAAATAGGTTCAAGGCCTATAAAGAGAACCGGAGCTGGTAAACTTACCCTCCGGGCGATTCCTTGGACATTATGCTGGACTCAAACGCGACTACTGCTCCCCATTTGGTGGGGAGTTGGATCCTCCTGGTCAGAACTTTCAAAACAAGAGAAAAAAGATCTAATCCAAGATTATGAACAATCACCTCTATTGCAAACATATATAAAAAACCTAGGATTCACATTGGCCAAAATTGAATTGGGAGTATGGAAATTTCACCTGGAACACACCAAACTTTCTCCAAAGGAGAAAATAGATTGGAATGATAAGATAGAAAAAGAATTAATAGAGACTCAGCATTTCTTTAAAGCTCTCACCGGAAACCTGGATTATCTTTGGTTTAGACCTTGGCTTGAACAAAGTATCTATTTTAGATCCAGCATGATCCATCCCTTAAATGTGATTCAAAAAATAGCACTTGAAAGAAAAGATCATGTCCTTTTAAGAGAAACTGTCACTGGCATTTCATGTGGAATGCTGACGACAGGCTAGTCGAGAGCTAAAGAATAAGCATAGCTTTTATGAATGGTTAAAATGATTTTTTTCACCGCTTTATTCATATAAGTTACGGTTGAACTTTGTCATTTTATAAGGAATCTCGATGAACAAAAAATTATTATTAATATCCTTCTTAATTTCCCAGTCGATTACTCAGTCGGCCTTTTCAGATGATACTTTACCTAAAAATGACTTGGATTTAACATTTTCAACTTCCTGTGATTCTCGTAATCAACAAGCAATCATCTCTTTCGTAGGCGATATTTTAATTCACAAGGCATTATACCAGGCCGTCATTTCAGAAACTAAACACTTTAACCAGATCTGGAAAAAAACTGATTCACTCATTCAAAAAGCAGATTTTTCAGTGGCCAATCTGGAAGGACCGGCAGCACTTGGAATCGACAAAAATGGAAAAGATAGAGGTGATATTGGATTCGTTTACGACGACGAAGTTTACTCTGGTACCAATTATATTTTTAATTATCATCCACGCATTCTTTCTGATTTAAAAGACTCAGGTTTTGACCTAATAACATCTGCCAATAATCACTCGACCGACAGATTAGGGTTAGGCATCGACAGAACAATCCTTGCTGCAAGGACAATTGGCCTTCCAACAGTTGGCACCAGAAAATCAGACGAACCCAATGGAGAATATTTTAAAATTGTTCCTATTAAAAATATGCGAGTGGCCTTTGTTGGCTGTACGGAATACATCAATATTCCCGACAACGATAACCAAGTTCTCTTTTGTGAAAATGAAAAAATATTTAAAATAATAAAAGAAGTTTCTGCTCGTCCTGATGTTGATGCACTTGTAGTACTCCCTCATTGGGGAGTGGAATATTCACATTTGCCGCGAGATTATCAAAGAGAATACGCTAGAAGATATCTTGAGGCGGGAGCAATTGCGGTGATGGGTTCTCATCCCCATGTCTTGCAACCCTGGGAAAAATATACGACCAAGAATGGCAGAGAAACTTTAATTCTTTATTCACTTGGAAATTTTGTCGCCGCACAAGTTGGTCTTGAGCGACAAACTGGTACAGTGGCCTATATTGGAATATCAAAAAATGGCACCCAAAAGGCTAAAATATTCGGAGTTGCCTATACTCCAACTTACAGAACTGGAACGAGTATAAATCCCATTGGAAGAAGCGATTCTCCAGAGGTTTTGGACCATATATCTCATATGTATGGCACCCTTACCCGTGCAGAACCAAACGGGGCCTTGCTTCCTGTAATGTGCCCAAAAAATATCAAGTAAGTGAAAGAATAACTAAAACTGCTTCAATCAGCGAAGAGACTTTATAAGTTGGGTCTGGATAAGATCCTTGAGTGTCTCCAGGTCCAACTAAGATAGTTCTGCATCCTGCACTAACACCAGCTGCAATATCACCATATCGATCTCCAATCATGAAAGATTCTTTTAAATTAATCTCCCAATCAAGAGCTGCTTCTAAAAGCATTCCCGGAGCGGGCTTTCTGCAAAGGCAGTTGTCTATATTAGTGTGAAAACAAATTTTTATATCATCAATGGGCAAAAGTTCTCTAATTTTATTATTGATCAATTCGACACTGGCCCGTTCAACCCAGCCTCGTGCCACGTCAGGTTGGTTGGTCACCACGATAGTTAAAAAATTAGAATCTTTTAATTTGCGGCATGCTTCTTCCACTCCAGGAAAAAGGTCAAAATCTTCCAGCGTGTAAGGAGCACGACCTTTGCCATTAGTCATAACTAATTTGTTAATTACACCATCACGGTCAAGGAATATCGCTTTTTTATTTTTCATTTTAGTATTTTATCAAAAATTTCACATAGGAGAAATAACTATATTTTTAAAATATAGTTATTTCATCAAGGTAAGTACTTTTGTTTAAAAAAGTCATACTTATCTTCTTTTAAAGGTGTGAAATAAATATGAAGATACAATGTTTTTGCACTTTATTTTAAATATTCATCAGGTGAATACATGTTAGACAAAATTTTATTTTTAGAAAGAAGATTTTTAAACATGAGAAATCATTCCAAGGCCATATGCGAGAGTCTTGAACGCGAAGATTTTGTAGTGCAACCACTACCTGAAATAAGTCCTCCAAAATGGCATCTGGCCCATACAACATGGTTTTTAGAAGAAATAATTTTAAACAAATTTCTAATAAATTATAAATTTTACAATCAAGGTTTTCGAAAATTATTTAACTCTTACTACAATAGTTTAGGAGAACATTGGATTCAATCTCAAAGAGGAAATCTTTCCAGACCTACGGTGGATGAAATTATGGCCTATAGAGAATCTATCGAAAATCAGACAATGCACCTACTCGCCAAGAATCGCCATAACGGAGAGCTTTATAAATCATTGGAACTTGCGATAAATCACGAAGAACAGCATCAGGAATTATTGCTGATGGATATAAAATATATATTGGGAAGCAATCCCATCTGTCCTATTTATTCCAATCATACTTTTGAAAATGAACCCCCTAAAAAAGATAATTGGAAGTATTTTACAGAAGGAATTTATGAAATTGGCGAAAACATTAGCGATAGATTTTATTTCGATAATGAGAGTCCATGCCATAAATTTTACGTCTATCCTTTTGGTATCTCGGATCGTCTGGTCACAAATGGAGAATATATAAATTTTATTAAAGATGGTGGTTATGAACGGCCGCTTTTATGGCTAAGCAAGGGACATGATTGGGTGAAAAAAAATAAAATTAAAGCGCCACTTTATTGGAAAGGCAATCAAGAATCTGGCCGGAGTGAATTTACACTCTATGGTGAAATGAAACTCAATTTAAATTTGCCAGTTTCACATATAAGTTATTTCGAAGCGGATGCCTACGCTCGCTGGTCAGGAATGCGTTTGCCAACTGAACAAGAATTTGAAATTAGCAGTGACCGAAGTCCAACATCAGATAGTCTTAAGGCCTTCCATCCGAAAAATACTGGAACTTATAACTCTCAATTATGGTGCTGGACTCAGAGCCACTATTCCCCTTACCCGGGCTTTAAACCTTACGAGGGAAAAATTAGCGAATATAACGGAAAATTTATGTGTAATCAATTTGTCTTAAGGGGTGGATGTGTCGCTACTCCACAAGGTCACTATCGAAAAACTTATAGAAACTTTTATGAACCACATCAACGTTGGATGTTCTCAGGTATTTGCCTGGCAAAGGATTATTTATGATCATTACTAAATTACTAGAAGATAATCTAAAATTACAAACTCTTTCAAAACTTCAATTTGCCAAAGATATTAATATTGGTTTAAGTTCAACTCCAAAAAAACTCTCATCAAAATATTTTTATGACACCAGGGGAAGTCAGATTTTTCAAGAAATAACTAAACTTGATGAATATTACTTAACTCGTGCAGAATTAGAAATTTTAGAAAGAATAAAAAATATTCTTCCAGATCTCGTTGGGAAAAATGAAGTTGATATCGTGGAACTTGGAGTTGGAGACGGGCATAAAACCAAAATTATTATCAATAGTTTTTTAGATAAAAAAATAAAGGTTAACTTTTTTCCAATCGATATTTCAGCAGAGGCCATGCATTTACTTGAAGACCATATATCTGAATCAAAAAACTTAAATATTCATGCCGTTGTGGGGGAATATATTGAAGGGATGAATTTCGCTAGAGAACATTCCAAAAACAGACAAATCGTTCTATTCCTCGGGTCAAACATCGGGAATTTTAATAAAACCGATGGCGAAAACATTTTAAAGAAAATTAAGTCTATTTTAAAAAAGGACGATTTTCTACTAATTGGTTTTGACCTGAAAAAAGATATTGAATTCATGACTAGGGCCTATAGTGACCACGAAGGGATTACTGCCAAATTTAATTTGAATATTCTTGAAAGAATCAATACAGAACTACGAGGTAATTTCGAAGTTGAAAATTTTGAACACCTCGCTCTTTACAATCCCGAACTAGGGGCCATGGAAAGTTATCTCATATCCCTTAAGGATCAGATTGTGACAATCTCAGAGCTTAAAAAGAAATTTAAATTTGATGCCTATGAACCAATCCACTTAGAGTATTCTTTTAAATTTTTGGAAAAAGATATTCAAGACCTTAGTATTCAAGGTGGATTTAAATGCATAGGTAATTTCAAAGACGGCAATAAGTATTTTATTGATTCTTTATGGCAGGTTTGAATTCAGAGAGGTGCTAAGCATATCTTTCTCGTTCATCATTCCCACGACTCTAAGATCCTTTAAATAATTAATTAATCGGACATAACTGAGAGTTACAATAATTGAGATAAAAGTTGTAATGGACGCACTTATAAAATAGATTATCATTCCAAAACCGGTAGATCTTAGCCGTGAAAAAATTAACTCAAGCACAATATATAAAAACAAAATAATCATGCTAAAAATTAAAACTAAAGCGATGTCTTTTTTGACGAGGTAATAACTTCTTTTGAGGGAGCCTAATCTTTTATGATCTTCAAGTATTTCTAAAATAGGAGTTAAGCAAAAAAAGAACATAGCTAAAATGGCCGGAATCACTAATAGTACAAATCCAATTGCTGCGGCCGAATAATAAAGGACTTGTCCCTTAATAAAGCGAAGAGAAGAATTAAAAAGATTGGTTTTAGGTATATTTTTATCAAGTGCAACTTTAGTAATGATTAAGTTGGCCATCAAAACAGAAAGAAAAACTTGCAAAATCAGGCCCACAGAAGAGTGATATAATATATTTGAACTAGCATAACCTAAGTGAGAAGAAGGAAGTCTAATCAATATATTTACGATTAATAGTCCTAGATAAATTTTCTTATAGTGATCAAATCTTTTTTTTGTTTCATCAAGAGATTCGAGAACAAAGTCTTTTAAAATAGAAAGTGCAGTCATAATTCAACCTGTATCCCAATTTCCATAACCCGACTCCTTGGTAATTTAAAATAAGTTGTAGCATCTTGAGAATTGGCCGATTGAAAAGCAAAAAGCCTTTCACGCCATAGCGCCATACCGGGAATTTTTGTGGCGAAAAGATTTTCTTTCCCAAGAAAATAAGAAACTTTTAATGGATCAATAATAATATTCCCTACTCTTAGTCCATCAATCTCATTTGGAATATTAAATAAATCCATAAATCCGTAGTAAATATTGATAGTAAAACAGCCGTATCCAATGTCTATTATTCTGACACGATCCTTTTTTTCAACGTGGGGAATTTCTTCTGTCGTGACCCTAAGAAATATCAGGTGTTCATGTACTGTTTTAAAATGCTCGAAACTATTTATTAAAGCGTAGGGTGTATTGGTTAATCCGCTCGCGAAATAAATCGCAGTTCCCGCACTTCGATGAGGACTTCGTTGCTCAAGAATTTCCAGGAAATTCGTGAGCGGAATCACTTTCTCGCGATTCCTGATTTCTAATAATTTCCTTCCTCTTTTCCAAGTGGTCATGGTTATGAAAATGATAAGGGCCACAATTAATGGAACCCATCCGCCAGCGATGACTTTGGTGAGGTTTGCTCCAAAAAAGGCCAAATCAATGATCATAAAAAAACCACAAAGAGCACCCGCTTTATAAAGACTCCAATTCCATCTTTCTCGAACAACTATAAAAAATAATATCGTGGTGATAGACATTGTCATGGTCACTGCAATTCCGTAGGCCGCTGCCAAATTGCTTGAAGATCTAAAAAAAAGAACCAGTCCAATGCAAGCGAACATTAAAAAAGTATTCATACTTTTAACAAAGATTTGTCCGTACTCTTTGTTCGATGTGTGTTTAACTAAAACTCTGGGAATATACCCCAGATTAACTGCATGCATGGTTATGGAAAAAACACCTGAAATTAGTGCCTGAGAGGCAATGACGGTTGCGATAGTAGCAAGAATCACCAGGGGGGTGAGCATCCAACTCGGGGCCATTAGAAAAAAAGGATTTTTAATTGCTTCGGGATTTCCTATTAGATAGGCACCTTGTCCGAAATAATTTAATAATAAACAAGGTAGTGCTATTAAAAACCAAGCGCGCTGAATAGGAAGTCTTCCAAAGTGACCAAGATCAGAGTAGAGAGCTTCCCCTCCTGTCACGACTAAAAAAACAGAACCCAATACTAAAAAACCATTCCAGGAATTTTCTATAAAAAAATGGAAGGCGTAATAAGGATTGATCGCGAGCAGAACAGTGGGTATTTTTACGATGCTATGTAAACCAATGGAACCAATGACAAGAAACCAAAAAAAGGTTACTGGTCCAAAAACTTTTCCGACCACACCTGTCCCATATTTTTGTATTGAAAAAAGGACGACAAGAATGGCAATGGTGATAGGAATGATATAGGGTGTGAAAACAGGAGTAATTAATTCTAATCCTTCTACTGCTGATAAAACCGAGATAGCTGGAGTAATCATTCCATCGCCATATAAAAGTGCGGTTCCAAATAAACCACATAAGATAAGTTTTTCACGAGTTGGTGTGAGTTTGTCTGATGGTGGAGTCACAAGTGCTGTGAGTGCCAGTATTCCTCCCTCGCCTAAGTTATCTGCATGCAGAACATATTTTAAATATTTGATGGAGATAACAATGATCAATGACCAAAAAATCAGAGAGAGAATTCCGTAAATATTAGATGCTGACACTAGAATATTATGAGCGTGATGAAATGATTCTTTTAAAGCATAAAGAGGACTTGTTCCGATGTCTCCATAAACTACTCCCAAAGCACTTAGCGCCAGTAAAAACTGGTATCGTTTGGATTGAGGCTTATTTTCAAGATGACGATCGGACATTTCTTTCTCCAAAAGAAAATAATTTTAATGTATCACTTAAAATACGTTTGTGATCAAAGGCCAATTCCATCTTTTGTAATTCTAAAATTCCAATCCACTGGGCCATGTCTGCATCATCCAAACCTTTTATATTATTTTTTTGGGCCTCGAATATTTCTCGATTAATTTTAAATGTAAATGCGTAAGACTGTGACCACGATAATTGATTATCTCTAGGATCGCGGTTGTCTCCAACGTAAACGCCAACTGGAATTAATTCAACCTCCTGTTCTAAAATAAAATTAGTCTCCTCCGCTAACTCTCTTAATGCCGCCTCCTTGGGGGTTTCAAGACCACGCTCCCACATTTCCCCGGCCAATGCATTAGAGTCTATAAACCCACCAGGGAAAGCGAACATGGAAGGACAGGCTTCCGAATAGCGCGATCTTCTAATCATTAAAACTTCATCAAAAGGATTAAAAATAATCAAATCGACCGTGGGATTAACACCACGATAATAATAGTGATTTTTTTTCATATTCTATGCTTGTACAAATTCAAAGCGATGGCCTCAAGTATTTCCCTGTTCCATAATTTTTCTAAAAAATCAGGACGTATACTTTCCACGCCATAAAAAGCTCCCGCCAATTGTCCGTACACCGCTCCGGTTGTATCCGAATCCTCACCAAGATTTACTGCAAGTAAAACGCCATCATTAAAATTATCGGTCTTATAAAATGACCAGAGGGCAGCTTCAAGACAAGTCGTCGCTGGCCCTTTTGCTGAAATATCGCTTCGGTTTTTTTCTTTATAACTTCCAAGTAAGATTTCTTCTATCTCACTAGGGGCAAGTCTCATAATCGATCCATTAGTGGCCGGGTCATTTTGACTTCCCGAAAAAGATCGTCGTTTTGTTCATAACGTAAGAGCGAGGCTTTGGTGGTATTCCCAATATCGAAACAATGCCCAGTGCAACTCATATATCCTTCACGAAACCATCGATGGAATCGTTTAATAATATCTTCAGCATCAAA
>JAQTTZ010000033.1:31397-36233 GCA_028710485.1 Bacteriovorax sp.
CGTTTTGTTCATAACGTAAGAGCGAGGCTTTGGTGGTATTCCCAATATCGAAACAATGCCCAGTGCAACTCATATATCCTTCACGAAACCATCGATGGAATCGTTTAATAATATCTTCAGCATCAAAACTTTTCTTTTCAATTAAACTCATAGCAATACAAAGAGCTAAGCTGGTGTCATCAGTCCATTGCCCGGTTTTTAAATCGAAGGGTCCTCCCTCCCGCATTTCGGTGACTACTTTATAACTATCACGCACTTCAAATTCGATGGGTGCACCGAGCGCGTCCCCAACTGCTAATCCTAAAAATGACCCAAGAAATTTAGTTTTTAACATTAAAATACCTACGCCTTACTGGCCAAATCGTCGCGACAAGATCTACCATTATTATTTAAACTGAGAAAGAATTGTGCAATTAAAAAAACAAACTCATACCTACTTCGCGACCCTAATCTTTTTTAGTGTGGTCTATTTTTTAACTGCACGCCTGGGTCTACTTCTCGCCACTATTAATTATAGTGTCTCGCCTGTTTGGCCGGCAACAGGATTAGCATTTGGTATATTATTTATCTATGGATACCGCTACTGGCCGGCCATCGCACTCGGAGCATTTTCTGCCAATATTCTAAATCCGGGAGCACTTGCTTCAGCTCTATCAATTACAGTAGGCAATACGCTCCAAGCTCTAATTGGAACTTGGATACTTCATTATTTTTTTCAAAGAAATGAAAAATTTGGTTCGCATACTAGAACTCTTGGCATCGTAGTCGCATCCTTCGTTGGTTCCTGCCTGAGTGCAACCGTAGGAACGACGGCCCTTAGTCTAGCGGGAATTGTGAATTGGGATTTGTATAGACTCGTTTGGTTTACCTGGTGTACTGGCGATTTTCTGGGCGGGATCACCATTCTCCCTCTCATCCTTGCTTTTTTTAGCAATCAGTATGACGTTACGAAAAAAATTAACGTTAAATTTACTTCAGCTATGGCCTTAATCCTTTCGGGAATTTTTCTGTGCTGGATTGTTTTTATTCGCTTAGAAGGTGCCGTCTTTATATTTTTTCTATTTCCTTACTTACTTTGGTGCGTAGGCGTCTCTGGTGAACAAGGAGTGGCGATCAGCACTGTTTTAATTTCACTTTTTGGGATTATTGCTGTCCAGTTGGGACACGGTGTATTCATTCACGGTAGCGCCAATATTAACTTAATAAATCTTCAACTTTTTTTAGGAAGTATGGGAATAAGTTCACTGATAATGTCGGACTTAAAAAGAATCTCTTCTTTAAGACGGCCGGCGATTATTCTCTTATTTAGTTGGTTTGTTGCAGGCTTATTCTTTTTTAGTTTTTATACCAGATCAATTAATGAAACAAATAAACATTTTGAAGTGATTATCGATGGTGTAGAACCGATGTTAAATGCCAAAATGAATCTTTATTTTTCTGCTCTTCGAAATTCAACTGGCCTCTTTGCCGCAAGTGATCAGGTGACTCGCCTAGAATGGCACAAATACTTTGATTACGGAGACAGTATAAATCAACTTCCAGGAGTTGAAGGTTTAGGTGTAGCATTTCGAGTTCTCAAAAAAAATTTTCCTGCTTATATCAAAAGCAACAAGGCCGATAAAAGTATATTTTTCAACTATCACCTGGTCCCAAATCTTTCGCCTGAGGATCAGCAAAAGACAAAAGATAGTTCTGAAGCATTTATTGTCACATATATTGAACCCTATGAAAAAAATATCACTCAAATGGGATTAGATCTGTATTCTGAATCAAAAAGAAGGATGGCCGCTGAAATCGCCCGCGATACAGGTAAGTCTACAATCTCTTCTAATATTGTTTTGACAGATGATCCCAAAAATCGTTCCGCATTTATCATCTTTCACCCGATTTATGTAAAAGGCGCTGATCCTAAAACAATCAATGAACGTCGCAGTCGTCTTTTGGGATGGGTTTATACACCAGTTTTTTCTAAAGATTTTTTCGATTCGTTGTTTGCACTTAATTACTTTAAGGAATTAAGTGTTTCTGTTTCAGAAAAAAATGCAGAAGGAGCGATCATTACCATCACTTCTTCAAAAGACTATAATCATTTACCCAAAAGTGATGTGCATATCAAAACGGTGAATGTTGGCAATCACAATTATATTTTGAGCTTTAAAAGATCAGCTTCTTTTTTTTCTGGCCAGGACAATTTCTCTTCTTGGGCGGGAGTAACATCATCCATGATCAGTCTCTTCTTAGGAACTTTTATTGTCTCATTACAAACTGTAAAAAAGAAGGCCGTTGATCTGGCCATGAAAAAAACAGAAGACTTAAGAGCAAGTGAAGAGCTTTTGAAATTTGCCCTAGAAGGATCTGGCGATGGTGTTTGGGATCTGGATATTCCCAATAATACGGTTCATACATCTAGGCGTTTTAAAGAAATACTTGGCTATGCAGATAATGAATTAAGCAATGATAGGGACGAATTAACTAAGTTTGTTCACCCAGAAGATTTGCCGGTCCTCGAGGCTGGTTTAAAAAATATTTCGAACGACTCCTCTAACTATATCGGGGACTTTAGAGTTCGCTGTAAGGATGGGACTTACAAATGGATTCTGGATAGAGGGATGGTTGTAGGCCGCGATCAGTATGATATGCCACTTCGCATGGTTGGAACCATTAGTGATATTTCTGCACGAAAAGAAACAGAACGAGAACTTGAAGGCCAGAAAGCAAAACTACAATCTATCTTTGAAGGAACAAGTGATTCCATTTTGCTTTTAAACAGGAATGGCAATATTTTTGATTGTAATACACAGGCCTTAAAATTATTTGGTTTAAAATCAAAAGAGGAATTGATGGCCATTAATCCTGCTGAATTATTTGCTACGATGCAAGCTGATGGGTCTAATTTATTCACAAAAACTATCGAAAATATTAATAAGGGCCATGATATAGGAATCAATCAATTCGAATGGCCTTGCAAACGCAAAGATGGCAAAGAGTTTCCAGTAGAAGTTCTATTCACCGCTTTTACTTATGATGGAAATAAAGTTCTTCAGGCAAGACTAAGAGACATTAGTGAAAGAAAAAACATTGAAGAATCTCTTAATATTCAACGTGAAAAACTGATGGCCTCTGCCAAAATGTCATCGCTTGGTGAAATGGCCGGTGGGATTGCTCATGAAATCAATAATCCCCTTGCCATTATTGTTGGCAAAATTACACAGCTGAAACGCCGTCTAAAAGTAGATGCAGACGTAATCAAATTGAATGAGGATCTCTCCGTCATTGAAAATACAGCCAAAAGAATTGGCTCAATAATTAAAGGTCTTAGTGCTTTTTCCAGAAATGCCGAAAATGACTCTATGGAAAAAATTTTGGTTCCCCTATTAATTCAAGATACACTTGAACTTTCCCGAGAAAGATTTAAATTCAATTCAATAGATCTTAGATTTGATTTTGCCAATTGCCAGCAAGCCTATGTCAAAGGACGGGTCGCTCAACTTCTGCAGGTCTTAGTTAACCTCCTCAATAACGCATTCGATGCTGTCGAAGAATTGCCTATTAAATGGGTTGATATACAGGTTGAGGTCGTTGCGAATTCCTGCAAATTAATGATTACCGATAGTGGAGAAGGAATTCATCCTGAAATAGTTGAAAAAATTATGTCTCCCTTCTTTACCACAAAGTCCGTAGCTCGGGGGACGGGTCTAGGGCTTAGCATTTCCAAAGGCATTATTGAAGAACATCACGGAAAACTTTACTATGATACAACTTCCAAAAATACTCGCTTTGTCATTGAGTTACCAATTGCGTAGTTCAGTCTCAAGTAACTAGGTGTATGGTATTTTCAACAAAATACAGGAGTAAACTTTATGACAAAAATCAAGCTTCAAGGAAACGACGTTAACACTCGCGGGTCTCTTCCTGATATCGGAGATGTGGCCTCTGATTTTACAATGGTTAAACCAGATCTAAGCGAAGTGAATCTTTATTCTTTTAAAGGACATAAAATTCTTAATATTTTTCCAAGTATTGACACTGGAGCGTGTGCGGCGAGTGTTCGGAAATTTAATAAAGAGGCCACTAATTTAGGTAACACTGTTGTCATCAATCTTTCAATGGATCTTCCTTTTGCACAAAAACGATTTTGTAGTGCTGAAGGTATTAACAATGTAGTAATGGGATCACTTTTTAGATCTGATTTTTTTAAATCTTATCCTGTTGATATCATCGACGGGCCACTGAAAGGTCTGTGTTCAAGAGCAATAATTGTTCTGAATGAGAAAAATGAAATTACTCACAACGAACAAGTTTACGAAATTGCCAATGAACCAAATTACGAATTAGCATTGGATGCTCTTAAAATTTAAAGTTTTTTAAAAAATCAAAAAAAGATTTTTTTTCATTTTTAGAAACCAAAATTTCGCGGTGAATTTTATCAGCAATAAATGTCGATTCTACACCATCGCTAATGACTCGTCCTATGATTGTATAATTAGTGGCCATTTTTGATAAAAAATCCAGATGCAAGGAAAGATCTGATTGTATTTGGGAACAATAAGACTCAGCTGAGACTTTGTTTCGATCCACGGATATAACTCGAGTTTTAATATTTCCCCAATGACATTTATAATGCCCGGCCCTCCAGAAATTCTTGCCTAAAGTTTCATGAAATACGGCGGAAGGATTGCCCAATGAAAGTGGATTAAAATCAAAAACTGTTTTAATAATACCGGCGTCTTTATCAACTTCAATTTCCAAATAGCCAAGATCCGATTGCTGTGAAAAGCCTTGAGGTGACCAGCTCATGGTTAAAAAAATAAATATATATATTTTTCTCATTAGATC
>JAQTTZ010000140.1 GCA_028710485.1 Bacteriovorax sp.
CGTGCCATTTGAGCTAATAGCAACACCTAACTCTTCCAGGCCAAATCCTTTGGTGTTAGCAAGTCTTCCCATCGCAATTAAGACCAGATCATATTCATATCTCACAACACCTTTACTCGTACCGCAGAGTAGATATTTTACTCGATCAACTTCTAAGAACTCTTGCACACTATGATTACTGAGAGTCCTTACTCCTTCGCTAGTTAAGACTTCTTCCAACAGCGTTGAAACTTCTAAGTCTTCGCGACTTAAAAGGTGATCGGATCTCTCAATCATTGTCACTTCACTCCCCAAACGAGAAAAACACTGGGCGAACTCACAGCCAATAGGACCGCAACCAATTATTAAAAACTTTTTGGGCAAGATTTTTAAATCCCAAATAGTCTCGGAGGTAACGTAATTGGCATTTTCTATTCCTAGAATTTTCGGCACTAAAGGTTTTGAGCCGGTGGCAATGGTGATATTTTGAGTGGTGTAGATTCTCTCACCGATTTTAACTTCATAGGGGGAAATAATTTTAGCTTCTCCACTAAAACACTCTACTCCCAAACCGGTAAAACGATTGGTTGAATCGTGGGGCTCAACTGTTGCGATGACTCTTTTTACTCTTGCCATCACCTCTGCAAAATCAAAATCAATTTGAATATTTTTTAGACCAAACAGACGGGCTTTCTTTGCCGAGTGAATAATCTTGCTGCTTTTTATTAAGGCCTTGCTTGGAACACATCCATAATTTAGACAGTCGCCCCCCATCTTCTCTTTTTCAACCAAGGCGACTTTTGCTTTCACTGCCGCTGAAATATAAGACGTCACCAGACCTGCGGCCCCACCGCCGATAACCATCATATTGAAATCAAATTTTTTAGGTTTATTAAATTTTTTGTAAAGACGATAGTTCCTTAGGGCGTTCATTAAAAATTTTGCCATAAAGGGAAGCGCGCCTAGTAGGACGAGAACCAATATAATTTGAGGATTGAGAATTCCTGATACTGAAGTGAGTTCTGAAAACTTTTTCCCTGCATAGACGTAGATAATCGTTCCTGGAAGCATTCCAACTTGGCTTACAACAAAATAAGTTAAAGTTGAAATAGAAGTAAGGCCCATGGCCATGTTCACAACAAAAAAAGGAAAAATGGGAATTAGCCTGAGACTAAGAAGATAAAATGCACCTTCTCTTTCAATGTTTTTATTTATGGTCGAAAATTGAGTTTGGAATTTTTGACCGATATAGTCTTTTAATAAAAATCGAATAATCCAAAATGAAAATGTCGCTCCAATTGAACTGGCAAAAGAAACAAGAATCACTCCGTAAAGAGTTCCCAAAACAGCTCCCGCAAACATTGTTAAAATGGCCGCTCCAGGAAGAGACAATGTTGTGGCAAAAAGATAGATAGAAAAATAAACAACAATGGCCTTTAACGGATGGCCTGCATAAAAAGCTTGAACTCGGCCCAAATTATTTTTCAGGAAATCAAAATTTAAATAATCCAGGAAACCTAATTGATAAGTTCCAATTAGAATTACACCTAATAGGATGACCAGTAAGTATTTCAGATACATTTTCTTTAATATTTTATTCATTTATTCTTAGTGTGGGCCGTGACCCCAAATTTCTTTTAAGCGTTTGTCGCGTCCACAATTAAAACGATAGAACTTATAGCGTATCGGATTTTTTATATAATAAGACTGATGATACTCTTCAGCGGGATAAAACTTTTTGGCAGGCAGAAGCAAAGTTGCCACTTTCCCTTTGGGTTTTGTTTTTTCAAATTGCAATTTCTCTTGTTCGTTATTATAAAAAACAGCAGAAGTATACGGTTCTCCTTTGTCACAAAACTGACCAGACTGATCATAAGGATCTATGTTTTCCCAGAATATTTTTAATAATTGTGAATAACTAATTTTTCTGGGATCGTAATTCACTTCAATCGCTTCTCGGTGACCTGTCCCTCCGGCGGAAGTATCTTTATAGCTCGGATTCTCTTTCGTGCCTCCAGTATATCCGACGATAACCGAATTTACTCCTTTGCCTTTTAAGGAGTCAAAGGGTGCTTGCATGCACCAAAAACATCCACCTGCAAAAATAGCAGTATCAGCTTTTGAAACCGAAAAAAAAGACATTGAAAAAATAGTAACCATGATAAAGATTTTTAAATTTTTCATATAACAACTTTACTCACTTTGGGCCCCTTTTCCAAGAAGCGTAAGGTTAATAATTTATTTGTTGGAGAATTTTTTCTACTTCTTCAAAGCCTTTCGCATTTTCATGCTTCAGGTATCCCTGCTTTAGAATAGAGCCTTTTCTTTTTATGGTTTCAATAACATTTTCTTTATCTTCAGCTGATAAATTCCTAATCATTAAAATTCGACTCAGAGACCTAAGACGCCACATATCCATCGCTACATACTTGGTGGATAATTGGTCATCGTGACCACCATGCTTGATAATAATGGGATTAGAGATATACCCCACTTCATAGAGCGAAGAGATTTTTAGCCAAAGATCATAGTCTTCGCAAACGATAAACTCCTGATCGAAGCCTCCCATCTCATGAAAGAGACTTGCTTTTATTATAACTGAGGAAGGAGCAATTAAACATTGTTGAATACATTTCTCAAAAATCCATCCTCCAAACTTTTGGTGGATAGCACGCTGATTGACTCTCTTTCCATTTCGCAACCAGATCTCTTGTCCGTAGATAATATTCAAGGTGGAATTTTGATGTAAATAATCAATTTGCTCTTGCAGTTTATTAGGCAGCCATTCATCATCAGAATCGAGAAAAGCAAGCCACTCGCCCGAGGCTTTTGCGACCCCCAAATTACGTGCGGCCGAAACTCCACGATTATGATGCTTAAAATATTTTATTTTTCCTGATTCAATAAATGGTGAAAGAATAAGTTCAGTCTCATCAGTTGATCCATCGTCAACAACGATAAGTTCAAAATCCTTATTGTTTTGATTTAATACTGAATTGATCGCTCGAATAATGACCGAAGAACGGTTGAAAGTTGGAATGATTACGCTGACAAAGGGCATATTTATTTATAGGGGTAATTCCTCACGATTGAAAGCTTTTTTCAAAGTGATATCAAAATAATTTCCGCTCGATAAAACAGACAACCGAACATTAAAAATAGAAAGTGCTGTATTATGCTCGGCTTCTGAAACATTCGAGCCATCGGCCTCATGAGCGTCAAGAATATAAACGGCTCCAGCTCCAATCACCTTAAATTGCACTTTATCTTGAAGAATAATAGCAGTATTTTCATCTAGGCCGATTCCTAAATATTTAGGATTATGGGCCACGGCCCCGATAAGCCTTCCGACTCTTCCTCTTTCAGCGAAATGCTGATCAATAATCATATTGGTCGCAAATCCCAGACCAGGTGCCATCTGTAAATCTGATCCAATTCTAAATGATGCCTCAGGAGCTCCAGCGATCATCATGATTTCCCCCATGACAGAAGCTCCGGCAGAAGTTCCAGAAATAATTCCTCCATTCTGGTAAATTTCCATGATTCTATCTTGAATAATTGTCCCACCAATTTCACTGGTGATTTTTAGCTGGTCTCCACCAGTAAAAAAAACAGCATCTGCATCTTGAACTGCTTTGTATGCTTTTTGATCTATACTTTGAGTTCTTTGAACAACATCGAGATGACTTAATGTTTTCACACCTAAATCTTTAAAAACTTTGTGATATATTTCCCACATATGCTCACCGTCTTCACTGGCAACTGTAACAATACAAAGTTTGCCGCCGCCCACAGCTTCGGCCAGCACATTTAGAATTTCTCTCGCTTGCGTCCTGTCTTCACGCCCACCTATAATGATTAGTTTTCCTTGTTTATTTTTTTTTACCATAAATTTCTATTTTCCTATTTGAACGATCAAGAATAAGTTGGTTGTATAAGGATTTTCCATCTTTTATAAAAAGTTTTCCTTTTGCGATGACATGATTAATTTCCAAGGTCGAGCGATCAACCGCCACTAAATCCGCATCAGCTTCGAGAGCGATGTGTCCTTTATTGCGCAATTTTAGAATCCTCGCAGTATTAGTAGTGACTAAAGGTAAAATTTTTTCCAGTGACCAATTAAAAACTTTCATCGCCTCTTTTATTTGTTCATATAAAAAACCTGGTGAGGTAAAAGAAGCATCACTTGAGAGAGTTAAAAAATTTAAATCTCCAGTATGTTCCATGAATGCTTTTAGTGCAGGAACAAGGTCCCCCTCGCAAGTATCAAAGTCGATTGTCACTCCAGCACGAGTGATCCTTGCTCCATCTTTTAATAGTTGAGGATTTCGACTTAGATGAGTGGGATAAAGCGAAGTGGGCAGCACATCAAAATGCTCTAACAAATCAAACAAAAATTTAAGATGATATTTACCATCTCCCAAATGAAAATGAGTAACACCTGCTTTACCAGTTAATAGTCCACCGATATAGGCTTCTGAAACTATTCTTCCCATCTCCGCTAGTGTCGGTTCTGAGCTACGCACATCTGAGATTGCAATTTCTCCTGCTCCTATAACTTCGTTGATTAAAATAAGATCTGATTTAATCGAACCAGTTAGAGTTGACGGTGGCACTGAGTATCCTCCTGACCAGATATAGGTCGTGAGTCCTTCTTCATTAAAAAATTTTGCCTGGGCCAACAGCGAATGCATATTTCGAGTAATTGTGTCGACTCCAATACATCCAACCACCGTGGTAATGCCTCCTCTTACAATTTCAGGAATAGTCATCTCGGGAGAGCGAGAACAATAGCCATTTTCACCGCTGCCTCCAATCAGATGTTCGTGTGGGTCTATCAGTCCGGGAAAAAGAAACATTCCTTCTAGGTCTAAAATGTCGTAGGGAATTTCTAATAAATCAAGGTGGGCACTGTTCACATTTCCAATCTTAGTTATCTTTCCTTCAATACAAAGAATATCTTTTTTTCCCATATAGACAGGAGAATACAATTCAGCATTTTTTAATAAGAGAATTGAAGCCATCCATCTCCCCTTACAGATCTTTCTTCACGATTTTTTATAAAAAGTGAAGCGTCTTCACTTGGAGTTGCACCAAGCTCCATTAAAAGATTCTCAATGGATTTTAATTCTTCGTAGAAGAAAACAACTAATTCATTAGCTTGCATTTCATCAATTGATTTCCTTAAAGCTTCTTCTGAATTGAGTACAATCCGGCAATTCATTCGAGGGTTTTTAGCGATAATAGATTGTCTTAAAATTTCGGCGACTTTCCCTTTTTCTCGACCTCTTAAATCAAGATCCTCTCGAATAATGACTTTATTAAAAGCTTTGGCGGAAGCCTCACCCACTAGTTTTATAATTTCATCGACCCGGTCTCCAGGGGCCGCAATCACCCCTGTGAGTTTATCCACATTCCACCTTTTTCCCATTTCTCCGATTACTTGAATGGCATCTGGGTTATGTCCATAATCAAGCAATAAATAACCACGCCCTATTTTATAAAGATTGGTTCTTCCTAGATTTAATTTCTGATTAAAACTAATTAAGCTTTGAAGAATAATAGCATCACTTATATTAATGGCATGTGCTGCTGCAATCGCGGCCATCACGTTCGCCGCGTGAAAATAAGCGGTGCCTCCCAGGGTGAGCGGGATTTCATTGATATGAATAACAGTACTTTCAATCTGACCTTGGGCCTCAATGATTTCACCATCTCTCATAAAATAAGCATGTCCCGCATTGGCCATGTGTTTTTTTATGACAATATTATTTTCGTCCAGTGAAAAATAAGTAAGTTTTTTAGTGTGCATATCGGTTCTAGGATCTAGAGTGAGACCAACAATTTCCTTTGAATCAGCATTTAAAATAACGGCTCCGCCAGTTTTGACTCTCTCAATAACTAGAGATTTAATTTTTAAAATGTCTTCTATGCACTCAATGCCATCTTGCCCGATATGATCTGCTTTTAAGTTTGTGAAGATTCCCACATCACTCCAATCATAACCGAGCCCTCGCTTGACGATGCCACCGCGAGCAGTTTCAAGCACCGCCAACTCAACACTTGGGTCGGTTAAAACTGTTCTTGCTGATATAGGGCCAGTTGTATCTCCTTCTGCCACTTGAATATTGTTAATATAAATTCCATCGGTGGTGGTTGTCCCTACACATCTACCACTTGCCGCTACGATATGACTCAAGAGCCGGGCGACTGTGGTCTTGCCGTTGGTGCCAGTAATCGCAACGATGGGAATTCTTCCATTAGTATTATTTGGATAAAGATTATTGATAATCGCTGCTCCTACTTCTCTCGCAATTCCAAAACTTGGATGTTGGTGCATGCGCAATCCAGGGCCTGCGTTTACTTCTATCACTCCTGCGCTTTGCACGCTCATAGGAAGTCGAATATCTTCAGCTATTAAATCTACGCCACAAATATCAAGGCCCACGATCCGAGCGGCCCTCTCGCACATCGACTGAACTTCAGGATGAATTTCATCCGTCATATCAATCGCGCTTCCACCGGTTGAGAGGTTGGCCGTTTCTTTCAAAAAAATATATTCATTTTTTTTTGGAATGGTTTTGAGAGTAATGCCTGATTTATTTAAAAGCGCCATCGTTTCTACATTCACTGTAATTTTAGTGAGAGGTTTTTCGTGATCTAAGCCTCGGAGTGGATTGCGATTTTCGTTGTCTATTAATTCACCAAGGGTAAGTTCACCGTCACCAACCACATGGGCGGGCACTCTCTCCGACGCCGCCACCATTTTTCCACCGACAATTAGGATTCTATAATCTTTTCCTTTCAAGCATTCTTCAATCAAGACAATGTCAGAATGTATGCGGGCCAGATTAAAGGCCGCTTCCATATCTTCAAATGTAGAAATATGGAGCGAGACGCCTCGGCCATGATTTCCATCGAGGGGTTTAACCGCAAGTGGTACTGGAATTTCCTCTTGAATCTCTCTCGCATCCTCTAAGGAGTATGCGGGTCTTCCCCTTGGTACTCTAATTGAAGCTTCTTCTAATAATTTTTTTGTGAGATTTTTATCTTGAGCAATATCAACCGAAATATCGGAGGTCATACTGGTGGTTGTGGCCTGAATAAACTGTCGAAAGACTCCGTACCCCAATTGGATTAAACTTTCATCATTCAATCTACGCCATGGAATATTTCTTTTTTTTGCCGCATCTAATATGGCCTTAGTTGAAGGACCAAGCTCATTGCGACTGATAATATTTTTTGCATCCTTTAGACAGGCATCGAGATCGAATATTTCTCCCGCGACTATTTTTTCAGCTAGCTTTACCGCAGATTGAAGAAGAAACTTCATTCCCTCTTCACATCGATAGCGAGTGATTAGCAGATATTTCCCAATAGTTCCGCTATAGATTGATTTCCCATAACTCACGCCAATGCCTGCCCCCTCACTTAATTCGAGAGCAATATGTTCGATAATATGAGCAAAATATGTTCCTTTTTTTAAGCGCTCGACAAAGCCACCAGAATGTCTTGGTGAGCAATGATGATTTTTCAATCCAGGCAATAGAGAAATGAGTCGTTCAGTAAATCCAGAAATATCAGTGCTTGCTTTCTCCGCTAACGATTCTAAATCTAGACTCATTATAAGAACTGGGCGGTGATGATAAACATTGGGGCCAGAGATGGTGCGAATATCCAAAATTTTCATAACTTTCCATGTTAAGTTTTTTAAGAAATCCTTTTCATCCTTGCCAGTTTTAAGCCAACGCAAACAGCTCAAAAGGACTAATATAGTAAGCAAGCGACATCCAAAGATCCCCAAAAATCTCAATGAGAGAGCCCCATTGCCTCACTCTGTAATCCTAATGCAAAGTATTTTAGATAAAATTTATATATATATTATGAACTGATTATATTCGAATCAGTAATAATAAAAAATTATACTTTAAGTTTCTCTAAAGCTGAGATAGCGTTACTTATTACAATTTTTTGCCCAGAGAACTATGAAACTATTTTTATGTCTGCTATTTATTTTTTTAAGTTTTAATATATCTGCCGAAGAACAAGTTATTGAAGGTTACTTATATAAGAAACCAAGTATTCTTTCACCCCTAACAACCATTCCCCACAATCTTTCCGATTTCTTGCATGAATCATTCAGTAAAGAGAGTCTTGGAGCCTG
>JAQTTZ010000141.1 GCA_028710485.1 Bacteriovorax sp.
AAAAATATCTTCAAGCGGAAAGTGTTGATTGATAGGAATCAATTCTTTTCTAATATCATTAAAAGGTGAATGCAGAGAAAGTGCGATATTAATTTTGGGAAAATCATTAAGTTTTTTTATTCCAGGTAAATAACCTGCGGTTGAAAGTGTCATTTGGCGGGGGCCCATTCCCAGACCGAGTGGTTCCATCATAACCTTGATGGCATTTAAAACTTCATCAGCATTATGGAGTGGTTCACCTTGTCCCATGAAAACAATATTGGGAGCCATGGTTTTGAGGCCCAGAACATTCTCCAGGTATTTTGCGGCAACAATATATTGCCCAATTATTTCACTACTCTTTAAATGTCTCGAGAGCCCCATGGTCCCCGTGTAACAGAAACTGCATTTCATTGCACAGCCTACTTGAGAAGACAGGCAGACAGTAAAACGTTTATGAAAAGGGATGAGAACTGTTTCAACTGACTGACCATCCTTGAATCCCATTAGGAATTTCACAGTTCCATCAGGAGATTTAGAGACAGTATCTATAGTTGGAAGATCAAAGTTGAATGTTTTTTCCAGAACAGATAAAAGCTTCTTACCAATAGGTTGTTCGTGTTTATTATTTTTGTATAGATTACGAAAAATGGTCGTTGATAAATCAGTTGATAAATCGTTACCCGACAGAAAAAATTTAAGCTCTTCTTGGGATAATTCGTAAATAGATTTCGCTGGTGTCATATCGAGAAAATACTACTGATAGTAGACGACAGTAAAGAAATAATCGACATAGTGTAAGAAATAATAGCTGGCTTGTTCGATAAAGTTCCTATTACAGGAAGTTAACGAGGCCCAAAGATGGCCTGAAATGGGGCTTTATTTGTGCTATACTAGTTCTATGGATTCAGTAAAAAAATTAACATGGCTCAATTATTTCATTTGTCTGATCGGATTTGTGGCAGAAATAGTTTTTGCCTTTAAGCTAGATCCTCATGAAAATTCCATTTTTATTTTCCTCATTGTCTGGGGAACTCTTCCTTTAATCACCCTTCTTCTTTTTCTGCTTAAAACTCCTCGCTTGTTATATTCCATGTCCAGGTCTCTTATTCAAACATCTGCAGTGGTGGGCTTTGGAATAATTTATAAAATTAACTCCATTTATATTCATCCCGATCCACGAGGGGCGATCGCCCTTGCCACCATTCCAATTATTCAAATCATTGGGGCACTTTTTATTGGCTTAGTGATAAAGATCACCACCCAAAAACACTATCGTGCTATCGCCAGTCAGGAAGAGCAAAATGAAAGTTGAGCGTTTGATGAACGAAGGAAAAATAAAAAGTCGATATTGGAAAAGTAATCGAGATCACTAAGGCCAAAATGATGAAGGATGCGGACATTCTCTAATTATTACGATTGATGGCTAGCTATTGAAAATATGAAGGCCTGGAATGCCCAGTCAGACAATGTTTACCGGTGATCTACTTCAAATCCTGCATATTTTCCATGAGTGCATAAATTTTGTTGATAAATTTTTCTAATCTTGATAAACCTTCACAATATTATTGGATAAAAAATTAAATCAACAATAAGTGAGGTTCTTATGAAAACGACATCTATTTTATTTCTCGGATTATTGATCACTTCGACTTCTGTCTTTGCGGGCAATCATGGCGATATTAGTTGTGATACTTCTTGGAAAATTTGCCTTCAAAGCACTGCGACTGATTCGTCTAATACTCTTCACTATGTCGGAACAATGGATCTTGAAGGAAAAAGCGCACGCGTGGATAATGATGCTGATCAAGATATGGTGATTCAAAATCAATCAGGCAATGTTGTTATTAAAAATAATAAAGGACAAAAAGCAGACATTATTATTGGAAAGATTACAGAAGAAATCAGTGCAGATGAAGCTAAAAGTGCTCTATCAAGAGAACTTGAATTGAATGCAGGTCTCGATGCAGAAGTGACGACTAAGGATGGCAAAAAGGTGACTACTTGCAATCAAACGGCCTTAGGTTTGATCTATGAACGTTATACCTACAATACCCAGGATAAGACGCTTGTAATTACTAAAGACGGAAAGATATTTGCGGAATTTAAGTCTAATGAAGTAATCTTTCCCGCAATCTCTATACGAACATCAGTCTTTCCGTGCAAAAAATAAAAATGAATCTAAATTTACAAATAATCTAAATTTAGAATACTTTAGAGGCAGCTAAGTTTTCTCCACCTTCAATGGTTTGAGCCAATGCCTGAACAAGCACATTGAGTTGTTCTGCTTGAGTTGAAAGCATTCCTGCTGCATTAGCCGACTCTGCTGAATTAGTAGAATTCTGCATTGTCACCTGATCAAGCTGAGCAATAGCTTTTGTTATTTCGCGTACACCTTGTGCTTGTTCTTCGCTGGCCGTAGATATTTCACTAATCAACATTGAGACACTGGCCACTGATGAAACGATTTCATTTAAAACTTCTTCGCATTCATGGGCAACGCGAGTTCCGGTTTCTACTTTTTCCTTACCATTTAATATCAATTTCCCAATTTTTTCTTTTGAATCTCTAACAATTGCTTCAACGGTTATAATACTTCCATCAAGCATATTAGTAATTTCGAGGGCCGCCGCCCCACTCATTGAAGCCAGATTTCCAACTTCTTCAGCGACAACTGCAAAACCTTTTCCTTGTTCTCCGGCACGAGCAGCTTCCACTGACGCATTAAAAGAAAGCAGCTTGGTTTGAAATACAATATCATTAATAACTTTTGTCTTATTACCTATTTCATTAATGATATTTACAATATTTTCAATTTCTTTATTCGTTTCATTGATTTGATTCATAATTCCAGTGTTGCTGGTATTGATATCTCCGATCGCTTTTATCATATGTTCGACAACTATTTTTCCTCTTTCTGCGGTACTTAAGCTTTGTCCTGAGACAACAGAAGATTGCTTGGCATTTTCGGTATTGGCATTAACCATTGAACTAATTTCTTCAATAGAGGAAGAGGTCTCTTGCAGAGAAGCAGCTTGCTCTGTTGTCGCTTGAGAAAGTTCTTCCGCTGAAGAGGCAATTTGTTGAGAAGCACTCATAACCTCTCCAGCACTCCCCAAAAGGCTTCCTGCGACCTTACTTATTGCTTTTGTGATTAGTGAAATCATATACTGCCCCACAAAGAGAGAGAGAAAAACAATCGTTAGTACAAAAACAATAGTAATAAGAAACTGCTCTTTCATTTTGTTTAAAGAATCTTGAGTCTTTTTAGCGGCCTGTTCACTAATTTTATTATCCAGCATTGTTAAGCTATCTAAAACTTTGCGATCCAAACCTTTGACCGCATTGTCAGCTTCTGCAGGCAAGAATTTGGATACTCCTAAGTATTTTTCTTTTGCAGCGATGTATTTTTCTTTGAGATCCGTTTGAGTTTTTATGAAATCGTTTAATAATTTATTTTCATCAACTGATAATTGTCCACGAAGGGATTCCGCGGCACCTAAAATATCTTTGGCCGCTTTATCAAGTCCTGACGAATGCTTTGCATTCGCTTCAACATTTGCTCCTCGTATAATAATATTTTTCCATTCTTGGATTTGAAGACCAAAGAGAGCTTTGATATTCCCAATTTTTTGCACTGCCCTTAAATCAGTTTCCAGATATATGAGATTTTTTTCAGCCTGCGATTCTATTTTGTAGAGTGCGCCCAGTGAAATGATTGTCAGCAATAATAATGGTACACCAAGCAAAAGCATAATCCGAAATTTTAAAGATTTTTTACTCACGATACTAATCCTTGATAAATGAAGCATTCCCTTAATATTATTACAGAAAGGCTGCATTACAATTAGATAATATTAACCCTAATCCGATCATTCCTCTCAGGTAATTTTTACATAATGTTTAAACAATTTTCAAGAATATGTTATCAAGCAATGAACCCAGAACTTGAAAAAAGGAAACCTTATGAAAAAGATTATTTTGTTAACGATTGCATCGACGATGCTTGGATCTCTACCCGTAAATGCATCCACTATTCGCGGCGTGCTTATTTGCGCAACAGAATGCAATTCAGAAATTCTTGGTCATCAAGGCCATAGTGATGCCTATGTAGGAAAAATCTATTACGCAAATGCGACGCCTGAAAATAGCAGCAATAACAATGAATGTCTCAATAATGCAAAAACAATAGAGGTCCATTCCAATCGAATGGACGATCACTCACTTAAAAACTGTGCAAATGCTTTAATGGGTAAATACGATGGAATAAAAGTCGACCTTGAAGCATTTGCGACTGAAGTAGGTCAAGAAGACGCCCCATTCTTTGATATCAGAATTAGCGATAAGTAAGCTGATTTGATTTGGCCAATAGTATCTCTGTTCCTTCTGGACCGGAGATACTTGACTAAAACCCAAGCGACATCATCATTCATAAACATTTAGTGCTAGGAAAAAAATGCCCAACTCATTAGCTTCAGTGTTTTTTTAAATAGCGATGCAAATAGGACTTATTTCAGCAAGCACGTCAGAATGATTGGGTTTCAAAGGTAATGAGGAAGATTCTTCGAAATCTTGCCTTGTTTTCCCCATACACCAAAGTAGAATAATCACAACTGTTGACGAATTATCGACATCCAACACCTTTCATAAAATAGAGATTCAAATGAAATTTAAAATCCCTTTGTTATTAATGAGCACTCTTTTTATTACGAATTGTTCTTCAGTAAAAAACCAAACGAGAAAGGTCTCTTCTTCTGATCTTGACATGGAGTATGTTGATGTTTGCAATAGACAGGGGGACTGTAAAAAGTTTTCGCGACTAATTATGGGAACTGATCATTTACTGCAATCAGATTGGACAAAAAATGGTCAACCCGCAATGCCTGAGGAAGAATTTGCAAAAGTATTAGACGAGGCCGTAAAGCTAGGGATCAATCTTTTTGATACATCTCCAATTTATGTAGGAAGCGTTGAGAATAGGCTGGGGAAATGGCTAGACACGAGAAAACAGGAAATTCAGAAAGATGAATTTTATTATGCTAAAGACCTTAATCCTGACAGGAAGCTATATACAATATCGAAAGGAGGATTTCCATTTGATTTGTACTATTCAAAAAAATTACCAGCAGGTTCTCATTCTCGCGAGTTGAAAGTAAAATTGCACGAACTTGGTATCCTTAACACTAATGCGAGTCCGTCGTTAGCGGAAGGCGAGATCGAATTACATAATATCCCACCCGGAACTTATGCTAGTCGATTATTCGGAACTGTAGACCAAATAAAAGGCAGAGTTGCTGAAGAAATCAATCATTCCTCTAATCAGCTAAACCAAGATATCACGATCTACCTGATGCATAGAGATGATGGTGATTACTTAAAATTTGAAAAAGTAGAGAGAGATCAAACTCCTGTTCAAGATATAATGGAAGCATTGAGTGCTCCCGAAATATCCAGCAAGTATTGGATGGTAGGATGGTCAAATTGGAAAACGGAAAGAATAAATGAGTCATTAAAATTGTCTAAAATGCATTCAGATTTAACTTTGCCCGCACTCAATAGTTCTTATTTTTCACTATTTGAAATGAGTGAGCGAACGATTCATGCCGGAGGCGTTCAAGTAACTCATGAAGAGATGAACACCCCTGATTTCCAAAAGGGCATTAAGCAGATGTCTTATTCTCCGCTAGGGGGATTTAGTTTTTTTGATAAGCCTGAGCCACGATGGGAAAATGCAAAAAAAGATGCCAAAGAAAAGTTTGATCGTGGAGATGCTTATTGGCAAAATGTATACAACGCGATCTTCACCGAAACGAACAAGACAAGATATGACAGAGTGGTTGAGTTTACAGAAAAATTCAACAAAGAGCACAATTCAAACTACAGCATTGATCAGATGGTCAATGCATACGCACTTGCTCATAAAAGAACAGATTTTTTAACTGTCGGGCCTATCACGGTAGAACAATTAAGAAGAACCGTTGGCGCTCTAAAGTTGTCGAGCATGCTCAGTGATGACAATCTTGATTACCTTTACAGTGGAAAATAAAATGATAGCGATTAACTTCATATAATTTGTCCTTGCTCTTTATTTCTCAGTAACATTTGATCAATTTTGTTCAAACGTTCTTTAATTTCGGCATTATCCTTTTTAAGCTTTAAAATCTCTTGGTCCTTGGCAGCATCATTGGCCTTGAGTTGAGTATTTTCGGACTTCATCGAAGCAATATCCCTAGAATAACCCTCAGACGCTTTAAAAAGCGCTGTAAGGCGTTTATCTAGCGTTTTAATGGCTTCAGTAATCCAAGGGATTAAACCGTCGTAGTACACTTGAAAAAGGCCATCGTCATTTTTACGTACAAATTCAGGAGCTACTTTTTGAGTTGCTTGGGCAAGATAACCGGTATGGCGTTTGCCTGTTGAATCGGTTTTGAAATTATAAGTCACTGCTTGCAATTTCAAGATGTGATCGAGAGCAAATTGCCCTGTAACATCATCAATGTTTTCTTTGAGCCTTTCATCGGAAGAACAAGCGATTCCCGATCCCGCAGAAGCAGGAGTCATCGTACACGTTCCATCTATGTTTTGAAATTTTGCAACTGCGACACCAGTTCCAACGGAAGTACTACCGACATGAAGTAAGGCCGAAGGCGATGTCGTCCCAATTCCGACGTTGCCGTTTTGTTTAATAACCATGGCCCCTGAACCAGTCTGAAAATTTAAGCCCCCCCAACTTGCAAGCTGCAAAGTGTTTCCAACACCACCTCCTAAGTCGAGAGTGTTATGAATCCCAATCCCATACCAAGGAGCATTGTTAACAAGATCTCCAACAGTGCTAGCAACGGCAAGGCTTATGGCCTTGGCTCGACCATTGACCTCCAAGGAAAACAGCGGCGCAGTCGTTCCAATCCCGACGTTACCACCAGATTGATTTATTATAAGATCGGACGCGATGCTGGAGTTAATCGATTGAATACGGGTGCCTCCATTGCAATTATCAATATTGACTCCATTCACCCAACCTGGATGGCATCCAGGTTCTATCGTCAAAGCTCCGTTAACATCAAGTTGTGAAACAGGACTTATCGTCCCGATACCGATGTTGCCAGCAGAAGTTATGGTCATTTTTTTAGATGATGTATTCCCCTGCATAGTATAGAACGCCAGCGCTGAATTTCTGGATGCTGTATCATCAGTCTGGGCATTTTCCCAAAAAACACCAATTTGACCGGCCGAAGGACCTGTACCATCAGTAAAACCTTCCAATGCAAAGGAAAGAAGTCCTCCGAATCCCGTTCCTGGCGCAACTGCATCCGAACGCCTTCTAATCAAAAAAGCTACGTTGGATAAGAGATCATTGGCATCATTGCGGATAACGTAAAGAGGTGTATTCGTAATTCCTTTAACCTCCAAAAGGGCCCCCGGAGTTGTTGTCCCGATCCCAACATTTCCTCCCATAAAAGTAGCAGCATTTCCAGTTCCTGTGGTAGAAACGACCAAAGCTGTTCCAGTTGCGCTCGCATTGGCAATACTAAACTTGGCAGCATTTCCTGAACTCGTGCCAGTATAAGTTCCTTGAAATAAATTTCCTGTAAAACTATTTGAACTACTGAATCCGGAAAACGAGCCTCCTGAAGTGAAAAAAGCTGAGGATGAACTATACTGAAAAGAATTAGTGGTTCCAGACCCAACAGACATTCCATTTGTGCCAATACTTACACCACCAGAGTTCATTAAAATGGAACCTCCTGTGCCAAAATTTATCGAGGGCAAACCAGCAACGGCACCTGAATAGGAGACACTAAATTTTGAAGTACCTCCCACTTGTGCATTTATTAAATTCCCACTTGTTTTGACAGTCGGATTTATCAGGAAATCAGTCAAACCTGTTGAATCAGCTTTAACTAAGTTGAGTAGGGCCCCTGGCGTCTCTGTTCCGATCCCAACGTTCCCATTTCCTAAAATCGTCATCTTGGTTGAAGAGGCATTATCGATCGTCCCACTCGCTCCCGCACTCGATGTTTGAAATTGAATGCTCGAAGTTCCTGTACCAGTCGAAGTTCCACCACTCAAAACTAAATTTCCACCTGACTTATCTGTTGCTAAACTGGTCGCCCCACTGGCCT
>JAQTTZ010000142.1 GCA_028710485.1 Bacteriovorax sp.
TTGCGCGCTTGGATATTAAATAGGCTGGAAATTATTTGCAAATTGTTTTTTACTCGATGATTAATCTCCTTCAATAAAATTTCTTTTTCTTCCAATGATTCCTTGATCGCATTTTTTGCCAAAAGCACACTCTCGAGCAATAGCGCATTATCGAGAGCAATTGCGGCCTGCGAACTCAACAACTTCGTAAGTTTGATTTGATTACTTTGAAAAACAGAAGAAACTAACCGATTTTCAAGATAAATAACCCCTACTATTTTTGACTGAGAAAGAAGAGGAAGACAGAGAATCGACTTGAGTTTTAAACGCTGAACATCTGAATCATTGCTAAATGCTCCCTCCTGATTTGCATTATCAAGAACAATCTCTTGTTGTGAGCGGTAGACATAACGAATTATCGCCTGAGAAACATCTTGGTCTTTTTCCAGAGAATAATTTTTTACAAAAAAAGTATCTACTTTTTTTAAATCATTTTTTGCCAAGATGACAAGCTCTTCATTTTTTGGAACAACTAATAACCCTAGCTGAGCTCCTGATGACTCAATCATAATATCGACAATTTTCTTAACTAAGTTATCGACATTTATTTCGGTAGCTATCGCCGCCGAAGATTTTAGAAAGTATTCTAAATCAAAGCTCGGCAAAGATATATCCAACTCTTTAGAGTGAGGTCTAATGTTAATATTTTCTTTATCATCTGGTGATGAAAATGATTTTGCAATCTCAGAAAATTCTTTTTCTAGTTCAATAATTTTAATTTTAGCAAAGCAATTATTATAGAGTGCCCATGCTTCATGGATAAACAGCTTTGAGCTCTTTGACTGCCTTCTATAAAGATCTGTCCCAATTGATTCATTAATAAATCCCTCTAAAAGGGTATATCCCATACCACTGGCCAGCGAGATGGCCTCAAAATAAAGGTCCATTGATTTTTCGAGGCCATAATTTAAATGGGAGATTTTTGCCTGAAGAAATTTAAAAAAAGGACCAAGTAAAGGGCCTAGAGAAACCCATTTTGCAACTTTTGTGACAACTAAATTTAAGCTTTCATTCAAGACAACAATGTCGTGACTATCGTTTTTTATAGTTTCTTGCAGACAGAGTTCTATCTGAGTTAATGCTTTAAATATAAACCATTGTCTTTTTAAAACATTATCGGTCATGCCACTTAAATATTTTTCCACTTCTAAAAAATATATTTTTGCCTGATCATATTTTTTAAAATAGTAACTACTAAGCCCCATATGCATATAATAGCTACCTAACGATGCGATGTGATTTTCACTTTTCCATTTTTCGATTTTATCACTCATATCTATGACATCATTGCTCAACATGGGAGTAACCCAGCCTGCGATAACTGATTCAGCAAGGCCTATTGAAAAATTTAAATCAAATCTTTTTGAAAACTTCAAACATTCATCTGCAACTATCTCTGTCCTTTTAAAGTCATCTCCTTTAACTTGCAAATTCCACATTAGAGGCCCGTAGCAAAGACCGGCATTGTAGAGATCACCGCAGTTTTTTCCAGATTGAATACCTTTGAGACAATAAGCTATTATTTGATCGGCCGTACTTCTCGAGTGCATATTACACCAAACGACCCCATTAATTCCTCTGGTTGCTCCAAAAGTATTAGGGTATTTTTCAACCATGTTTTTTGCTAAGTCTTCATACTTAAATGCTTGCTCAAACTGTTCCTTCTCTCCCAAATTTAAGCCCATAATAGAAAAAGCATAAATTACAGATTCATTCATCCCACCCGCTAAACAGTTTCTTGTAGATTGAGCAGCTGATAAATATAACTGGTCCGGCATCCCCGACATGTACAAATCAGGGATTAGTTCACTGTAAAAAGATAATTCAACCTTACTTCTGCGGTCATCTGAAAATGGCATCCCTAAAATTTTTGTCCAAACATCTTCATGACTGCCATGAATTTCCGCCATTATTTTTTCGCATTTACTTTTTGCTAGTTCTGCATTTTCTGGAATATTCATCTCAAAATACGCCAGACCTTTATTCGCCGTTTCAATCGCTTTTATAAAATTCCCAATTGATGACAACGAAGTCGTTTGTTCTGCGAGTGCTTCAACTTTATCCAGATCAGATTTTGCATTATTTAATAAATCAGTCAAAAGTTTTTCAGATGTAGCATATCTCCCAACCATCAGTTCAGTTTTCGCAAGCTTGATATGCAACTGATAAGTCAATTGATAGTTGCTTTCCCAAGACTGCTCAGAAAGAAGATTGAGTGCCTTATTGTAGTAATCATTGGCGGCATAAGTGGCCAGCGATTCCAGAGCACTATTTCCTGCATAAAAATTAACTTCACAAATAAGAAGAGATTGTTCATTGCTTATTTTCTTATTAGCTTTTGAAGCTATTTCAGCTGCAATATTAAAATGCGATGCCATGGAAAAAATACTTTCAATACTCATATTTTGGAAATCGCCACGACTTTCTTTTAAGAAATAATTTCCAATTTTCCAGTGGATCATCTCTCTTCTCTCAAGCGGAATTCCAGCAAGAGTTGCTTCTTGGACTTTATCATGCACAAACTGTAGTTGATTCTTGTTTTCAATTATTAAACTTTGATTCAATGCCGGCCTTAGCATTTCAAACAACTCACGCAATGTAATCTCAACGATTTGGGCCAGGTCATCTGGCTCAAAAGAATTACCCATGCAAGCACAATAATCCATTAAATTCATAACAGAAGGGCTTAGTTTTCTAAGCTTAGAACTAAAAAGTTCCACTATCGTTGTAGGCATTGCTGTTTGTTGAAGATCCTCTAAATTCCAAGTCCATTCATTCTTAGCTTCAATATATTGTATTATTTTTTCAGTGTAGAGGTATGACAAACTTTCGCTGACAAAGAGAGGATTTCCATCAGTGAGTTGACACAGAAATGATGCTAACTTCAAGGTTTGCACGCTCGGTACATCTAGAATATATGAGATCATTTCATTACAAGCATTTTCAGTAATGGGCCCTAGAAAAATTTCTTCAATGGGATATTTCTCTTTCTTAATCTTATTTAATAGTTGAATAAGCGGATGGTCACTACCAACCTCGTTGTGTCTGTAGGCTCCGATAAAAAACAAATAGGAATTTTCATTACTATTATTAAAAACATTAGTTAAAAACTCGAAAGACGCCAAATCACACCATTGTAAATCGTCGATGAATAAAACCAAGGGATTTTCATCACTAGCGATAGACTTAAGGAAATTTTCAAAAACTCTATTAAACCGGTTTCGTGCTTCAACCGGAGGAAGCACGTCCAAATGTTCTTGTGGTCCAATTAAAATTTCTAATTCTGGAATGACTTCAATTAAAACCTGCCCCTGATCACCAACTGCATTTAAAATTTTCTCTTTCCATTGCACAACTCGTATATCACTTTCGGTCAAAAAAATTCTTACTAAATTGCGAAATGCCTGTAAGAGTGAACTATAGGGAATATTTTTTTGGTAAACGTCAAATTTTCCTGATGTAAAATACCCTCGTCTTTTTATAATTGGTTTTTGTAATTCTTGAATTAATCTAGTCTTTCCAATCCCTGAAAAACCAGAAATAAACATCGAACGAAAATGTCCCGAAGCTACTTGTTCATAACAGCTAAGAATGTTTTGTGCCTCATGGTCTCTTCCTACCATTTTCGAGATAAACTTTATTCTCGTATGTTGATCTTTTTCTCCCAAATGAAAAGATACTTTTTCAGGCTCAGCTCCCTCTAAAATTTGTTGTTGATATTTAATAAAGTCTAGACTAATCCCATTTGCTGTCTGATATCTTTGTTCTGGTCGTTTGCTCATCATTTTAGAAATAATATCAGAAATGATATGGGGAACCTTTGAATTTAGCTGGTCAATGGGAGTGGCGTCCTTTGCCATATGATAATGAATCATCTCTAGCGGGTCTTCGGAATTATAAGGAAGTTTACCTGCAAGCATTTCATAAAAAACAATGCCCAGAGAATAAATATCCGTGGTGAAGTCTACTCTATAATTGATCCTTCCTGTTTGTTCTGGGGAAGTATAAGCAAGAGTCGATTGAACAAAGTCTTTATCATAGATAAAATGACTAATATTTCGCACGTCAAGTGGTGAAACAAAATCGACAATCTTAATAATTAAACTTGATGGATTTATCAGAATATTATGGGGTTTGATGCTCCCGTGAATAATTCCCATTTGATGAATTACATCAATTAGATCGCATAATATAATGGCAATATCTAAAAATTTATTTATTTCTAATTTTTTTTGTCTCTCTATAAATTGATCTAATGTTATTCCATCAAAATATTCTCTGGTAATAAACCATGAGTCACCGCTACTTTTAAAATTTAAAGGGATAAGAAAATTAGGGTCGTTAAGAATTTTGAGCTGTTCTATTTTTTGCAAATAATATTTTTGTTCAGATTTTGTTATTTGGAACGCCTTGAAAGACTTGATGCATAAAATCTTATTTGGCATATCGTTGTGATAGCCTTTAAAGACTTTTGAGCGTGGCCCTTCGCCCAGCAGTTCTAGAATTGTGTAATCTTGTAATTTTTCCATATCCAAATCTCTTATAAAATTGAAACTTAATGGAGGAAATTCTACCGGCCTCTTCAGTTTTAAACAAGAAATCAATGGACATCGACTTTTTCAATTTTTTGATGATACCTAGAGCCCGACTGGAGCAATTGCCACAACACTTAAACCTATAGCTTTTCCTTTACCAACATTTTCATACGAGTGATGAATCTCTCCAGGAAAGGCCAATACATCACCCTTGCAAACATGATAATTTTCGCCAGCGACTACAATATTGAATTCACCTTGAATGCAATGAAGATATTCTTTTGTTCCGGCCGCGTGTGGAATACCTCGCATTTTTGCTCCAGTATTAAGCTCTAATTTATCAATTTCCATTCCTGGAATTGGATCCGGAAGCAATTTTACAATAATCACTTCTCCCGCAGATCTGCTTATCGATTTGACCTCGTCGGCATGAATTAATTTGCACAAGGCCTGGGGTGAGGTCAAAAGCATTTCAATCGAGGTACTAAGCGCACTCGAAATTTTGGCGAGGTTAATCAGTGAAGGATTGCTGGTTCCCGACTCGAGATTGGCAATGGTAGAACGAGGAACCTTGGCAAGTTTGGCCAGATCCGCTTGAGTCAAACCACGGCGTGAGCGCAAGTCTTGTATGCGTTCAGCTAAATTTCTTGATAAGGGTTCAAACTCAGAATTAGACATGGCAAACCTCTTGATTCATTTGTCGATATATTATCATTATGACAATAAATCAACAATCTGAGAAGAATATAGATACATTTAAATATTCTTTGTTATCCTAAACCCAAGTTCTATTTTTATTAATGTTTACTCGGAGGTTCAAATGAATTTCGCTTTATTTTCAATGCAAGGATCAGAAATGCTTTTGCGTTTCATCCATTATTTTGCAGGTGTCGTATGGATTGGGATGCTTTATTATTTTAACTTTATTCAAGGTGAATGGTTCAAAGAACTAGACGCTGACGAAAAAATGAAGCCCTCTCGCGGTGTAGCTGTTCGAACACTTGTTCCACGCGCACTTGCATGGTTTAGATATGGAGCTCTTGGGACGTTTTTATCAGGTGTCTTTTTAATCGGACTTAAAGTTCACTTGCTTGGCGGAATGACCGAAGTTTTTAGAACATCTTGGTGGGCCTATATTTCAGTTGGTGGAGCTTTTGGAACAGTCATGTTCTTAAACGTATGGCTTATCATCTGGCCTGGCCAAAAAATCGTCATTGCAAACGCAAAACAACTTGCTGCTGGCGGAGCTGCCAATCCAGCGGCCGCTGCTGCTGCTGCTGCCAAGGCCGGTCTTGCTTCAAGACACAATACCTTTTTCTCAATTCCTTTATTGTTTTTAATGGGGGCTGCCTCTCACCTGCCTTCACAAATGAATGCCGACTATAATGGTTGGATACTTTGTGCATTCATCGCAGTGATTCTTGGTGCTCTTGAACTCAATGCAATCAAAGGAAAAACTGATTACTTAAAAATCACATCAATCATGGGTGTTACACATATGGGTATCATTTTGACTGCTATTCTTTACGTTGGTATCGAGGTTCTGACTAAATGATACTAAAAATGATTTCTTGGAAATTACTTCTGGGGGCAATTTTTTTGCTCCCAGTTTTACTATTGACAACAATAATCGGTTGTCAAAAAGAAGGCTCAAAACCACTCAGTGCTCTTGAGTCACGTGGCAAGAGCGCTTATCTGGCCAACTGTACTGCCTGTCACAATCCAGATCCGAGACTGGTTGGCAGCATCGGTCCAGATATCGCTGGTTCTTCTTTGGAATTGATTACTGCCAGAGTTTTACACCAATCCTATCCACCAGGTTACAAATCTAAAAGAAAATCCAGTCTAATGCCGGCCTTACCTTTTTTAGAACGTGATCTTCCTGCTCTGCATGCCTATTTAAATAGTTTTATTAAACGCTGATATTTGTTTGCGAAAAAAGTCTGCTGACCATTTCTTCAGAGGTTGCTCTCACGAGCTAAAAGATAATTTCTAATTTCATCAATAGAAATAATTTTAATTTTGTATCGTTTGGCAAACTCCGTGAGTTCATCGCCTTTTAATGTATTCCCATCACTATTTAATGTCTCACAAAGAACCGCAACCTGATTCAGGCCTGCTAGTTTCATTAAATCAATAGCAGCTTCGGTATGCCCCGATCTCCCAAGCACACCTTTATCGTGAGCGATGAGTGGAAACACATGTCCCGGACGCTCAAAATCAGTTGCCAGAGCGTTTGGATCGCTTAATTTTTTGATGGTGACTGCACGATCGGTAGAAGATATTCCAGTATGCGTTCCAAGCACTGCATCTATACTTATAGTGAATGCCGTTTGCATGGTGCCTGCATTTTCAGGAACCATTAGGGGAAGATTGAGGTTTTTTGAGACGGCAGAACTAATCGGATTGGTGATAAGTCCTCTAGCATGATTGAAGAAAAAATTAATTTTTTCCGTCGTGATGAATTCACCGGCCAATAAAAGATCCGCTTCATTTTCGCGGTCGTAATCATCAGTGACGAGTACCAAATGGCCAGCTTTTAAATCTTTGAGAACGGCGTCTATTATTTCCATTTGTCCATATTACTAAGGATGGAACAATAAGTGAAACATTGGTTTTACTGCGTCCGAATCTTTCTTGTATTTATTGTATAGCTCACGGTCTTTCTTAATGAAATCATCAATCGCCGCATAAATCTCTTTAGGGGTCATAGGGTGATCAAATTCTATTGAGCGAAGTTCTAAATTTTTGTAAAAGGCATCGCCTATTTTATCTAAGGCCATAAACAATTCCATTTGGGCCGTATTCATCGTAAGTGAGAATTTTTTCTCAATGAATTTTTTGACGATAGGACTTCTTCGTAAAAGCCAAAAGACATGGGCCTCTGCATCCATTTTGAAACTTGGGTCAATCTTATAACCCTCAAGTTCCATGCGCTCGAATAGTTTGGTTAAAATAAAATCTTTAAAACGAGATTCTTCCAGCTTTTTTGGATTTCTCCACTCGGCCACCAATTCAAAATTGGGATCGAACTGTACATCGCCGGGAGCAAAAACGTCTAATGATGCAATATTATCTAAAGTGACTGGTACTCCGATGGTATTTAAAAATGGAATCATTCCTTTTGAGAATTTTGATTTGAATTTTGGGACATAATCATTATCCGGTTCGGCCATTTTAAAACCATTGGAAATGATTTCAGAGCAAAATAATTTTGAATCATCTTTATAATTCATAGTGAAATCGTACTCGATATTTTTTCCTGAATCCTGGTGCTCTTTAACTCTTTCATACATGGCCTTTGAGGCCCTATGAGCGATATCTTCGTCCTTATAACGAAAGATTACCGAGCGAACATTTTTTTCGTTAATATTTTCTATAATAGGGGCCACAACGCTGCCGATCTCAATATGGGCTTCACTGGTGTAGAGCTCCTTTGTATCCTGATCGCGATAGACAAAACTTAAATGAGAAAATTGATAATCACTTTGAGCG
>JAQTTZ010000034.1 GCA_028710485.1 Bacteriovorax sp.
TTAGTGCTCGTCAGACCACGGATGAAAATACGCTTACTAAGACAAGTAAAAAATATTACCAAGCAGTTCTGGGAATCACTCACTCAATTGATGAGAAATTGTCTCTTGGGATTGTAGCTTACGACCCATTCAAATCTCAGGGAAAAGAAACCAAAGCTTTAATTGGGGTTCAATACATTCTGATGAGTTATATTACTGGCGCATTTGATTTTGGCGGTGACTACTACTCTGACGAAATATCTAAAACTCTTATTTATAAGGGCGCTATCCAGGTTAAAGTACTCGATGATTTTTACTTAAGGTTCGGTGGATTTAATGACAAATCGCGCGCGGAAAAAGGCAGTGGATATGGCCTTGCATGGATGCAACCGAGATTATCGTTTGAATTCGCTTTAAAAAATACGACAAGAAATAAAGATATAAGTTTGAACCAATCTGAAACAAGCTTCAAAGAAACTTCATTCTCCGGCTCTATAAGATTTTAAATATTCAAATGTTGAGGAATAATTGGCAAAAAAGAAACTAGATGCAAAAGATTTAAAAGATGAAAGAAAACGCGAACAAGTCATAGAACTTTATCGCACGCGCTTATCACATTTAAAGCGAGCTCAAACATTAGTTCGTGACGATCGAATGGCACAAGCTGTTGAGTCCTATACCAAATATCTTGGTATTCTTGCTCTTTATTTTGACACGACAGAAGATAAATTAACTCCAACTTTATTTGATCCAGTAAAAGATGTCACAGAGCTTTTACTTATAAGTCATGCCTATTGGGACTTGGCTAAGGCCTTTGACCGAAGTCCAAATCTTCAGCGAGATTGCTTGCGCTGTCTTGAGCAATTCGTGAAATTTTCAATTGGATTTAAATACCAACACGTTAATGCTCAAATCATACGTAAATTTAACAATAAAAAACAGGCACATAATCCTAAAGCTTTTGAAGCTGCTTATCACAAGATCCAAATCAGTTCTAAAAAATGCTATATCGCCACGGCATGTTTTGGCGAAGACGATTTTAGAACTCAAACACTGCGCCATTTCAAACTAAAAATTTCGGTCTTTTCTCTGGGGAAAGATTTTATCGATTGTTATTATCAATTCTCCCCTACTATCGTTCAGCAATTTAATACTCATCCGAGAATTAAATGGTTATGTGAATCTTTTTTTATTAAACCAATACTTAATATTTTTACTTATATAATCAGGCCATATGTCCACCCTACTAAAACTCGTTCTTAAAGAATGGTTTCGCTTTTTCCTAGGCTCAGTATTGGTACTATTAATGGTACTTTCACTGGGGCATGTTTTAAATTCTCTTTTAAAGGATTCTGCCGATTTTAAGACGATTTATGAAAGTCTTGTTCTTGAAATTCCAACCTTTTTGATAAAAATCTTTCCTGTTTCCTGCTTGGTTGCTTCCCTTTTTTCCATTAATAAATTAAAAAACAGAAACGAGCTCACTGCTATTTTTGCTAGTGGCTTCTCTCGCCGTAGATTTATCCTGGGCATCGGTACCATTGGTTCATTTATTGGTGTTCTATTATTTTTTATCAATGCCTACCTGGTTCCCTACACAAAACATCGTCAAGATATGATGAAAAAAGGTCAGACTCGTGAATCAACCAGTAGTGCTGTCATAAAATCGACTGTTTCAATCAATGCTTTAAATTCTGGAAAAATTTGGTTTAAAGGTCAGGACTATTTCTTTTCGTACAGTTCATTTGATCGCAAAACCAACACTCTTTATAATTTGACACTCTATCTCTATGATAAAAATTTTAAATTTACTGAACAGATCAGTGCTGCATATGCTGATTTTCAAAGTGGCAACGATTGGATTCTTCACCGCTCGCTTCACTATACAAACTTAGACAATAAGACTTTTCCAACAGTTCAATACTTTGACGACAAACCCTTAAAAATTCGTGAAACCATTTCTGACTTTAAACAAATCAACGCTGATATTGCCACTCTTAATATTTGGAAACTTTATGACTATATTGGGGTCCTAAAAACAAATGGTATAAATTATAGCGAATACTATGTGACTTTTTTGGATAAGTTTTCCTCTGCTTTTACCTGCTTGGTTCTAGCTATTTTGGCTTCAATTGCTTTATTTAATCCCAATAGACGCAATAGTTCTTTTGGTAAAAATATTGCCTTTGTTCTCACCTTCACTTTTATTTATTGGTTTATATATTCTTACTTCCTCACACTAGGTCAAACTAGCCGTATTCCAGCTGTGGTTGCAACTTTTGGCGTGCCATCAATTTTTGTTGTGTACCTCACCTTCTATTTTATTTACCATCGCAAATTGCGCTAAATTATGATATCAATTAGCCATGAAAAAGAATGTTAAAGAGTGTTTTTTAGAGAACTATCAGCTAGAAGGCGAAAGGCTTAGTATCCATACTTACCCTGCGCCAGTATTAAAACAAATCGCAAAGCCAGTGACTGAATTCAATGATGAGCTTCATAATATTGTGAAGAATATGCTTTTCACGATGTACAATGCACCAGGTATCGGCTTAGCAGCACCTCAAGTCGGCGTTAGCTTACGTTTTTTTGTTTTAGATATTTGGTTTGATCGTGAAAAGGTCACCCTCGCTGATGGCAGTGAGGAGTACCGCTTGTCAGAATTTAGCCCGATGGTTTTTTGTAATCCTATTTTTAAAAATAAAAGCGGTGAAGTTATTCATGAAGAAGGGTGTCTAAGTGTTCCCGGAATTTATGAAGACGTGAAACGCTTTGAGCTTGTTACTGTTGAATTTCAAGACATGTTTGGTGATCATCATGAAATTGAAGCTGATGAATTACTGTCGGTCTGTTTACAACACGAAAATGATCATCTCGACGGAATCGTTTTCATCGAACGATTGAGTTTTTTGAAGAAAAATCTCCTGGAAAAAAAATTCTTAAAGCAACAGCAGAAGAAAAAATAATCATGAAAAAACTAAACGTTGTTTTTTGTGGCACTCCCGATTTTTCATTGCCTACGCTAGAACTTCTCCACCACCATCCCCATATTAATATCGTGGGTGTTGTGACTATGCCAGATCGTCCATCCGGAAGAGGTCAGGAATTAAAATCACCACCGGTTGCTGAATACGCCAAGCTTAACAAACTCCCTCTTTATCAAGTTGAAAATATCAATCGTGAAGAAAAAATCTTGGAAGAACTCGAGAACAAAAAGATTGATTTTATTTTAGTTCTCGCCTTTGCTCAGTTTCTTGGCAGCCGTATTCTTAATATGCCAAAGTTGGGATGTTTTAATATTCACACTTCCATTCTTCCTAAGTACCGCGGTGCCGCTCCAATTCAGTATGCATTACTTAACGGAGATACTTCTACTGGAGTTTCCATTCAACGAATGGTTAAAGAAATGGACGCTGGAGACTTGGTTCATTTCCATGAACTTCCGATTTCTGAAACAGAAACAGGTGGCCAGCTCTTTGTGCGTTTGAAATTTCAAGCAGCTCTAAGCACCAACGTTTTAATAGACACTATTCTAAAAAATAAATTGATTTTCACTCCTCAAGATCCTACAGGTGTAAGCTTTGCCCCTACTCTTAAAAAAGAAGACGGCTTATTAAATTTTAAATTATCGACAGCTATTAAAATTCAAAACCAGATCCGGGCTCTCGATCCATGGCCTGGAACTTATTGCTTTTTAAATAATCAGCGCCTAAAGGTTTTTGAAGTTGAAAAATTGCAGCGCTCACTTAACCCAGGTGAGACCTCAACTGAATTTGGGCAACTTGCTGTTGGCACTCTCGATGGAGTCATAAGACTTTCAAGCGTTCAGCTTGAAGGAAAAAAAATCTGTAGTGATACTGAACTTCTAAATGGATTAAAAAATAAGGGCGGTGAGATTATTCTCAATCCGTAAAATTGTTATGACAATTATTTCACCAAGTCTTCTCGCTTGTGATTTTTTAAATATTGAACCAGAACTAAATGCTTTTAACGGTCAGAGCGATCTTTGGTTTCATCTAGATATAATGGACGGGCATTTTGTTCCCAACCTTACTTTTGGCCACCCGATAATTGAACTTATTACCAAGAAATCACTTCAAAAGTGCGATGCTCACTTCATGGTTACCAATCCAGAATTTCATGCAGAAACAATGAAATCATTTGGACTATATAATTTTACATTTCATTTAGAAGCGACAATCGACTCTCTAGGATTAATTAAGGAATTAAAAAATAATTATCCCAGTGTTGGAATTTCTATTAAGCCTGCGACGCCAACTCATAAACTATCTGACGATATTCTAAAGGCCGTTGATTTAGTCCTGGTCATGTCAGTAGAACCTGGATTTGGTGGTCAATCCTTCCAGCCTGAAGCCTTTGATAAAATAAGGGAATTAAAAGCAAGAAGAGACAGACTTAAGGCCCATTTCAAAATTCAAGTTGATGGTGGCGTTAGTGATAAAAATGCAAAAGAATTAATTGAAGCAGGAGCCGACAACCTAGTTGCCGGCTCATACATTTTTAAAAACAAAAAAGAAGATTATAAAAAAGCCGTTGATTCCTTGAGACTCTAGAGACCATTGAATCTCTCTCTGTGATGCCAACAGAACGTGGCGCTTTTTAGACAACTCTCTAATGAAGTCTTAATGGGTTAGGTGTTGCATACACCTTCTTTTTTAGAATGGACTAAGATAGCAATATGAACCACAAAGATATAATCCATGCAACACGATTTAAAGCTCAGCAAAGAAGTTTTAAGGCCTACCTCTTCATAATGTCGCTACCTGTTTTTCTTTATCACTCGCTGGCCACTAAGGACTACTGGACTCTACTCTTTATCTCTTGCTTAGCTCTTTATGCACCAATCTTGTGGGCAGCATTTGTAATTTATCTTTGCCTTAAAACTCATATTCAATTTAAGCGAAATATCATTACGGAAAAAGAAAATGTTCAGTGTGATGTTGTGAACTCATTGCAGATGAATCAACTTCAGAAATTGTCAGAGGCCATTGATGCCAATCCAGATATTCTCTATTGTGACTACCAACGGCGCTCTTTAATTGCTTGGTGTCGCTATTATAAAAATACGAGAGCTCAGGAATTAATTATCCAGCTGATGAAAAAATATCCCAAACAAGCCCTTGCCGCCTAGAAGCGGAATCTTAATCCAACACCACCTTCAAGATCTAAATTCGTTGCCGGTATAATATCAAACGCTAATGCCAATTCTCCAAAAAATTCTATTCTCGGCTCTCCTAATTGGTAAGTTAATCCAATCGGTACTCTTGGTCCAATAGCTATATCATCTTCATGATGTCCTTTTGTAATCGAAACTACACGTGCACCAACTCCATAATAAAGTTCAAACGGAGCTCCTGCATTGGTTGCAAAGGAATGGGCTTTTTCCACTAAGTAATCAGCATGAAATTCCAGGCCCAATTCATCCGCCAAGGAATAAGCCAAAGCTGCATCAATCGAGTGTTTATTATCAAGACTTGCTTTAGCGGAAATACCGGTCGGCGAACCTAAGACAACACCCAATTGATATTCTGTAGCAAAAACACTTTGAGTTATTAAAATTGCAGCCATTGTTATAAAAACTTTCATTTTCTTCTCCCCTTAATTTGTTGCGATGAGTGCTGAACTTTCCTGGAACTTAAATAGTAATATTCTTTTTTGTTTTTCATAGGGCGGACGCGCAAAACATCATTACAAAACAGCTCATTTCTATTAGGATTAGTTAGCTTTTATCTATGGGGGATTCAATTTATGGAACTTATACTAAACGGACAAAATTTAACGATAGACCATGTTTATCAAGTCGCATATGCCACCAAAGGAGCATTGAATTTATCTATTGATCCAAACGCACTAGTTAAAATGAAAGCCTCACGCGCTTTTGTTTTTGATATTGTTAAAAAAGGTGAACCCGTTTACGGAATCAACACTGGTTTCGGAGCACTCTCTAGTAAACACATTGAAGAAAAAGATCTCGCTCAATTACAATTGAATTTAATTCGTTCTCATTGCACTGGTGTTGGTAGAGCGTTTTCCAAAGAAATCACCCGCGCCATTATGCTGTTACGGGCAAACTGCTTGATCTCTGGTTTTTCTGGAGTTGAACCAAGTACGGTTCAACTTTTATTAGATTTTTTAAACGAACACATTACTCCAGTTGTTCCAGAAAAAGGTTCGGTTGGTGCTTCTGGTGACCTTGCTCCTCTTTCACATATAGCTCTTGCCCTCATAGGTGAAGGCGATGTTGAAGTTGATGGTAAGATTGTTAATTCAAAATTTGCCATTAATCATATTGGAAAAACACCTGCAGTATTAGGACCAAAAGATGGCCTTGCCCTGATCAATGGAACTGCATGTATGGGTGCTCTTGGTGCTCTTGCTGTCCATGAAGCAAAGCAGTTAATGAAACTTGCAGATATCGCTTCAACGCTAACCCTTGATGGCGTTAAGGGAACATCTGCTGCTTACAATCCAAAAATTACGGCGCTAAAACCACACAAAGGGCAAATCGCTTCTGTCGAAAATTTGAATAAATTAATTGCAAATTCTCCTCTTAAAGAATCACATCCAAATTGTGGTAAAGTTCAAGATCCCTATTCTCTTCGATGTGTTCCACAGGTTCACGGTGCCTGCAGACAAACGTTAATTCATGCCGACGATGTTGTCTCAACTGAATTAAATGCAGTTACAGACAACCCTCTTATTTTTGTAGAAACAGGTGAAGTAATATCTGGTGGTAATTTTCATGGAGAAGCTTTGGCACTTGTTATGGATTATTTGGCAATGGGTGTTGCTGAAATTTGCAATATCAGTGAACGACGAATTGAAAAAATGATGAACCCTGTTTTTTCTGAACTTCCAGCTTTTCTAACTAAGAGCTCAGGGCTTAATTCTGGGCTGATGATCGCTCACGTAACAGCTGCTGCCTTAGTCTCAGAAAATAAATATCTTTGCCATCCCGCTTCGGTTGACTCGGTTCCAACGTCAACTGATAAAGAAGATCATGTTTCCATGGGGGTAACGGCCGGAAGAAAACTTCACGAAGTTATTTCAAACGCCAAATCCGTTTTAGCTATTGAATTTCTATGTAACACTCAGGCTCTGGATTTTCAACGCCCATTAAAAAGCTCTCCTCCACTTGAAGCAGTACATACTCTAATTCGACGTCATGTAGAAATAATTGATCAGGACAGAATATTTTACAAAGATATAAACAATATTATTAAACTTATCAATAGCGGTGAAATTGTTGCTGCTGTTGAATCTTGTATTGGAGTATTGAACTAATGAGTACACATAAACCGATTCCTCTACCACCTACCGGAAATCAATTAACTTGTAAGGGCTGGCATCAAGAAGCAGCACTTCGTTGCTTATTAAATAACCTCCACCCTGATGTGGCCGAAGATAGAGACAATTTAATTGTTTATGGTGGTAATGGACAAGCTGCCAGAAACCATCAAGCACTTGAAGATATTATTCATGCTTTAAAAACTATTGAGAATAACGAAACACTTCTTATTCAATCGGGAAAACCTGTTGCTATTTTTCCAAGCCACGAACACGGACCAAGAGTTTTAATTGCAAATTCTAACCTTGTTCCTCATTGGGCAACATGGGAATATTTTAACAAATTAAAAGACGAAGGCCTCATCATGTACGGTCAGATGACCGCAGGATCATGGATTTATATTGGTACTCAAGGAATTCTGCAAGGTACTTATGAAACATTTATGGCCGCGGCTGAAAAACACTATGGTGCAGATCGCGACCTAACTGGAAAATTGGTTCTCACTGCCGGCATAGGTGGAATGGGGGGGGCTCAACCTCTTGCTGTAAAAATGGCGAACGGTGTTTGCCTTGCTTGTGATGTTGACGTAGAGAGAATTAATAAACGTCTTAAAACTAAATACCTCGATGTTCTTTGCAATTCATATGATGAAGCGATTGATCTCGCACTTAAATCAAAAAAAGAAAATAAGGCCATCTCAATTGGTGTTGTTGGAAATGCTGTTGATTTTTTTAAATATGTTTTGAATCTTGGTATTATTCCAGACCTTGTTACTGATCAAACCTCAGCTCATGATCCACTTAATGGTTACGTCCCTAATGCAATGACCTTAGAAGCCGCAATTGCTTTAAGAAAAAGTGATCCTAAAAAATATACAGATCTCTCATACCATGCGATGGGTGAACATGTTAGAGTGATGTTGGATTTTCAGGCTAAAGGGTCTCATGTTTTTGATTATGGAAACAACCTCCGAGAAGGTGCAAAAATTTCAGGCGTTAAAGATGCCTATAATTTTCCTGGATTTGTTCCGGCCTATATCAGACCTTTATTTTGCCAAGGATCAGGGCCCTTTAGATGGGTAGCTCTTTCTGGAGATCCAGAAGATATTCGCGTAACAGATAATGCTCTTAAAGAATTATTTCCTGAAAATAAGAAACTTCATAATTGGCTTAACAAAGCTCAAGAGATGGTTGCCTTTCAAGGTCTGCCTGCTCGCATCTGTTGGTTGAAATACGGCGAGAGGGAAAAAGCGGGACTCCTCTTTAATAAATTGGTTCGCGAGGGAAAAGTAAAAGCTCCCATCGTTATCGGCAGAGATCATCTCGATTGTGGATCTGTTACCAGCCCTAACCGTGAAACAGAAGGCATGCTGGATGGATCTGATGCGATCTCGGATTGGTCGCTTTTAAACTTAATGATAAACACTATGAACGGTGCTTCATGGACTTCATTTCATCATGGCGGTGGCGTTGGTATTGGTTACTCTCAACACTCTGGAATGGTAATTTGCTGTGATGGAACGAATGATTTGGATAAGCGTTTGTCACGTGTACTAAATTCAGATCCTGGAATGGGTGTCGCTCGTCATGCTGATGCTGGTTATGAGTTAGCTCGCACTACCGCCAAGAATAGTTCTCTTAAATTACCTTCACTGAAAATTAATTCTTAATTTGAATGCCCTCTTTAAAAAGAGGGCTTCTTTCTCAAAGTGCACTAATTCAGTGCCATTTTATTGGAAAAGTTTAGCTGTAGATATCTTTTGATTATGAATCTTTTCTGTCGGGTTTTTTTAACGTGATGATTTTGACGATTGTTCAAATAGGCCTTATATTTTCTTGAACTTACTTCCTCTAACCAAGTTTATTTCATGACCATAAAAATATTCCGAAATTTTTCAGAGATCGCGACCCTGGCAAGCGCGCACCATAAAAATGGAAGAAGGCTTAATCCAGATGACCTTGGTCTAATAAAAAATGGTTCTATTGTTTTCGATCATGAGAAAATTATATGGGTGGGAGAAGACAGAAACCTACCAGATGATTATCTTGATATAGGACACCCCGAAATTGATGTGACAGGAAAGGTATGCCTGCCTGAAATTGTCGACTCTCATACACATCTCGTTTTTGGAGGTGATCGGGCCCATGAGTACACCATGCGCTTAAATGGAGCGAGCTATGAAGAAATAGCTGCCGCTGGCGGTGGAATTCTCAATTCAATGAAAGGAACTCTAAACCTTACGCGTGCAGAGCTTTTGAAGGCTGCTCATCAAAAAGTTAAGACGATGCGCTCGTATGGTGTTGGTACAATTGAAGTAAAGTCTGGTTATGGATTATCTTTTGAAAAAGAATACGAGCTCTCGCATGTCATTCATGATCTAAAAAACATTGTTCGTCCCGAAATACAAATCATTAATACCTTTATGGCCGCTCATGCAGTCCCTAAAAGTTTTAGCAGCTCATATGATTACATGAAAGAAGTTGTTCTCCCTTTACTGGACAAGCTTGGTGAAGAACAAATTTTAGATTGTGTAGATATCTTTCACGAAAAAAATTATTTTTCTGATGATGATGTAGTTTTTTTGTTTGAAAGAGCGAAGCGATGGAATATTAATGTCAAAATACACGCTGATGAATTTAATGATAATAAGGGCGCCGTCCTCGCTGCCAAATATGAAGCCTTATCTGCCGACCATCTTTTACAAACAACCGAAGACGGAATTTCTGCTCTCGCAAATTCCAATACTGTCGCTACTTTATTACCGGGTACAGGGCTTTTTCTCGGCAAAAGCCAAGCAAACGCTAGAGCAATGCTTGATGCTGGCGTAAGGGTCGCCATGGCCTCTGACTTTAATCCTGGTTCATGTCATTGCGATAATCTAATTTTAATTGCCTCGATCGCGGCTCCTCTTTATAAGCTTAATCAAACCGAATTATGGTGTGCAATTACCTTGAATGCTGCTCATGCATTGGGATTAAAAAATCAAGGTGCTTTGGTAAAAGGTTTAAAACCTCGCTTCTCTGTTTTCAATACTGATTCCATTGATCGCATTACATATAATTGGGGAAAAAATCTGGCCAACTAAGTTGGCAACGGCCCGTTGCCAAAATAGCTTTTTGCTCAGGCTTTATTAAATTTATAAACTCAGTCCTTTCGCCGATAGATAAATATGAGGTTTGTAATAAAAATTTTTATATCTGTATCACTTTTACTCGGGCTCGCCTCTTGTGGCGTAGATAAATTAAAAGAGACAGGAAGCTCAAGCCAATCTAGTCTAACTGGTAACAAAGAATGCTCTTTTACTTCTGAGGGTCCGCTTGTCTGCGGTATGGATGGTAAAGAATATGTTAACAAAGAGCAGGCTGAATGTATCACGACGGTAAAACACGCTGGACACTGCCAATGTTCTCAATCAATTATTGTTTGTGGTAGCGATGGTTTTGACCATAATGAATGCGAAGCAATTGATAACCCAAATTATATAATTGTTAAAATAGCTCCATGCTCCAGTACTGGGCTTTAATTAGCCCTTAATCCATTTCTTCATCTTCTCAATCATCTCTGGAGAATTAAAATCCATCGGGCCATTGCTAAAATGAACAACTTTACCACGATTAAAAATGATCGTTACCGGAATAGCCGAGAACTTAAAACTTTCCGCGATCTTTGTATTTTTATCGGCAATTATATTGAATTCATTTTTTATATTTAACTTCTTCACTATCTTATTTATATTTTTTAATTGTTCATCTTCATCTGTGTTAAAAGCTAAAACTTGAACTTCATCATTTTTAAATTGTTTCTTCAGCGAAATGAGCGAAGGCATTTCTTCCAAGCACGGATTGCACCACGAAGCCCAAAAGTTATAAATAACTACTGGAGACTTTAATTTTGTATTTTCAATTTTTTTGCCTTCAATTGTTTCAAACTTGCCCTTTAAAAAAAGGTCTTCATAGGCTGAATACTGAGTATCATTTTTAGAAAGTGTTCCCGCGGTTAATGTTTGCCACCCGACTTGGCCTGCTACAAACCCGGTAAAAACTAATATAAATACTATTAATGGTAAAAATTTCTTCATTGTCTACACTCCTAATCTCTCTAGAATTATACTATGACTTTTCCTAAAGAAAACCAACTCCGAGACCAAAAAGGTCAGACATTTGTTGAATTTATTTTCATCTTAGTATTGCTAATTACGATCTCATTCACCTTTATGCGAGGATTCAACCATTTGGTTGGCGCTCGCTGGGAAATAATGATCAAGCTTATCGCCAGACCAAATGCCAGTGAAGTCGTTTTTCCTTAAAATAAGATAATACCGGAGCAAGGCCATATGAAATTCATTCTCTCGATAGATCAGGGAACCACGGGAACAACAGCTTGCTTGATAGATGCTGAAACATTTTTATTTATCGGAAAAATTAATAAGGAATATCCTCAGATTTATCCTAAACCATCTTGGGTTGAGCATAATCTAAATGATATTTGGTCATCAGTCGAATTTACTGTTCGAGAAGTCCTAAGATCACACAACGTCCAAGGCTCGCAAATCGCAGCCATTGGAATAACTAACCAACGTGAGACAACTTGTGCCTTCAACCGCGCAGGAGCACCGCTAGCGAACGCTATCGTCTGGCAAGACAGAAGAACTTCTGAATTCTGCCAAGAGCTTAAAGCTCAAAAAAGCCTTCCTGAAAAAATTAAAATTTTAACTGGTCTACCAATAGAGCCTTATTTTTCAGCTTCTAAAATGAATTGGTTGTTAAAAAACAATTCTGCGGTTAAAGATGCTGCTCATAATAATGATTTATTATTTGGAACCATTGATACGTTTCTTTTGTATAAACTTACTGGTCATACCGATCACAAAACTGATGCCTCCAATGCTTCTCGGACCATGCTGATGAATTTAAAAACAACAAGCTGGGATCAGGAGCTTCTAGATTTGTTCGAAGTTAAAAAAGAATCTCTTCCTTCCATAGAAGATTCGTTTCAGCAATTCGGAGTGACAAAAAACTTATCTTTCTTACCTGACGGTATTCCCGTCACTGGAATTTTAGGAGATCAACAATCAGCTCTTTTCGGTCAAGCTGGTTTCTATCAAGGCGAAATGAAGTGTACATATGGAACAGGTGCATTTGTTTTATTAAATACCGGCGATAAATTAATTTATTCAAAATCCGGTCTACTCACGACTGTCGAATACCGCCACAAAGGCAAAACTTGTTATGCTCTTGAAGGATCAAGTTATATTGCTGGTGCGGCTGTGCAATGGCTTCGCGATAATTTAAAAATTATTTCTAAAAGTTCTGAGGTTGAAGCTCTGGCCTTAGAAGTAAAAAACCTTGATGAGTTAAAAAACATTTTATTTTTTCCATTTTTTTCGGGAATTGGATCACCCTACTGGAATGCAGAAGCGAAGGCATCTATCGTGGGCCTCACTCGCGATTCAAACCGAGCCCATATTGCCTATGCTTGCCTTGAAGGGATTGCTCTTTCGATCAATGATTTATTAGTGGCGATGAGAAAAGATACCGGTCTCGCCATCAGCACTTTAAAAGTCGATGGTGGTGCCGTTGATAATAATTTATTGATGCAACTTCAAGCCAGTATCTCAGAGACAAAAATTATAAAGCCTAAAATCATCGAGACTACCGCATTTGGCGCAGCCTTGGCGGCGGCGATTGGTGCGGGCCTTGTAGAATTCGATCAATTGAAAAATATTTGGCAGAAAGATCGCGAGTTTTTGAGCAATGCAGAGTTGGACCTCTATACAAAAAATAAAAAAAATTTATGGTCGAAAACCTTGCACTCTCTCTATCAAGTCAATGAAAAAATTGATTAAAGGATTGAAAGGCTTCAAAAACTGCTCCATCAAAAATTAAACTAATGACGTCCCAAAAAAGCTTATGCAATTTGAGCATACTCTCTAGTTTCCAACACTTAATCAATCATAAATGTCTCAGGACTTGAAGTTGCCGTGTGATATAATCTCCAATAATGGAGGCTCATATGGGAGCTTATGTGTTTAACAACCAAATTTTTGATAGTTGGCTAAATCGAATGAGCGACGAAATATTATCCAAGGTCAATCGTGAGAAGATTACGACTGAGGAGATGATCATTCTTATTTTAAAAGCACAAACAAATCACTTTCATCACATGGACGTTGATATGAAAGAAGATTTATTGATCCAAAAAAATGAACTTAGTAATGGGGTTCACGCTCTTCGCTCTGACCTGCGGTCGCAGAAAGATGAACTAAAAAAAGATATCAATTTTCTTCGCTCCGATGTGCAAAAAGACATTCGTGATCTTTGCTCAGGCATGCAGGAACAGAAAGCTGAGCTTAAACACGATATCAGCACTCTTCGCTCCGATGTGCAAAAAGACATCCGTGATCTTCGCTCAGACATGCTCGAACAGAAAGCTGAGCTTAAAAATGACATTAAAACTCTTCGTACGGAAATAAAAACTGATATTCACAAACTAGATTCAAAAATGGATAGTCGCTTTATGTGGACCATTGGCGTGACAATTACAATGTCGCTAGGTCTTTACATCAAATTATTTCTGGGATGAGTACCATTCTCTAGATCGAAATACCTACCCCTTTTAGCATTGGTGTCGGCCTTAATTATTTTCCGAATTAAAGAATGTGTCTATGGTTGTGCCATCAGTTTTATGGCACTTAGGTTGTCTAAAAATTAACACAGATACTTCGAGGACATTGGCTACAGCTAATTTTTACGTGTGATCATAGGCAAAGGATTTATAAACAAACGGTGACTTGAAAGCATTAGACGAAATAAAAAAAGGGCACTCCGATTTAAGTTCTAAGCTATTAATGCCGATAAGTTGACATGAAAATAATCCTTCTGATTAGTCTTATCTTTTTTTGTACTTTGCCGGCTTATGCAAAAAAATATGCGGTCGTAATTAATGGTACTGATAATTATAAATTACAAGCTTCCATGGATTCACTATCTGCCGAAAATGCAAAATCCTATCAAGAACAAGGATATGAAGTCATTATTATTGATGGCAAGAAAGGAGAAGGTACGAAAGATTTTGTAAATGCTCTTTTAAAATTAAAAAATGTCGAAGAATTATACTTGAGCATCAATACCCATCGACTCGCCGACAATGCTGGTTTAAATAAAATCGGCAAAGAATCAATTGCGGCAGAGCTAGAAAGATTTCCCAAAAGTTACATCAGACAAGATGAGGTAGAAAGCCACGGAGAGGACAATAGAGATTTAAAGAAGTACAGAATGACTGGGGATGTTCGTTTTGCCTATTTCATTAATGATAAGCCAGGCACGCAGGGAATGCTGGGCTTAAGTGATTTGTATAATGCTGTAGCCAGATTAAAACAAGAGAATCCCAAGATGCTAACCACCTTGGTAAGCATGTCATGCTTTGGCGGAAATGCTTCTCGAGCGCTCGAGTCTATCCCGGATACTCAAGTTTTTTCCGCAACAACGAGTGAAAGGTATGCTCTAGGGTATGACAATAAGCCCGATGTTGAGGGTAAGGATAAAAACCCAAAAGATTTTGTGACTTATGCAAATTATTTTCAGAATAATATTGATCTTGGGCAATCTTATCTTGAGTCACATCTTCATGCTAAAGCAAAAGACCTTGATGCTAAGTTAAATAAAAACTCTCTTTTTTCTCAGATCCCTGATACAAGTTATCTATCAATACCCCAAAGTAATTTAGAACTAATTTTTAGTGACATGTGCATTGGATCACCTCCAAAAACTGAAGTTATAGAATGTGATTTTTTTAATAATAGGCCAACTTCCTTGGATCTTCTTCTACAGAATGTGAGCCACATAGAAATTTATTCCGTGATGTCTGAATTATTAAACATGGAAGATCAATATTTTTCAACGGCATCACAGCGATTGTATTGTGATGAACCTCCTCCTCCCATACCATCAACTTTGATCAGCAGTGCTAGAGATGAGGTTGTTAACATTTACAATGAAATGTTAAGTGAAAATTTTATTGAAGAACAAGAAAAGCAGTTAGAGGATTTAAAAAATGCAAAAACTTTTGAAGAGTTCAATGCAATCAAGGCACCTTTGTTCTTTAAAACATTTAAAAACATAATACCAAATCTAGCACGCGATTTTGATTTGTATAAAGATGCCATCATTTTAGATTACGAAAAGCGCTTAAAAAACCTAGCGGAAAACGGCTACATGAAGGACATTCAAGAGCATATTGAAAGCATATCAGAACAGAATTTTTCTAAATGTGATCTTAAACAATGTGACTACGATGAAATCAAAAAAAGCTGGTATTTTAGCGAGAGTGGTGGTTTTTTTTCAAAAACTAAAAAAATTGATTTACCTTTCACAAACGATTACATTGATCAACCTCAATTTTCTATTGCACTCAACGATCCAATAAATAAAAAGTTCAATGAGCTATGTAAGGGTAAAGTCCTTAATCGTATATGTGTAAAGTCTCTTAAGGACGTAAATAGCCTTGAAAGATTTGCTTTAAATGCATCTTTGTATTCTCCGACATACAATTTTCAAGGTCAATTCTGCGAAAGTGTAAAAACATTGAAAAATAAGAACAAAAAATTAAGAAAATGCCTTGAAAATTTAGACCAGAAAGCAAATCCGGAACTCTTACAAAAAATATCCAATTTAATTAAAATAGGCTCTAAAAAACCGTAAGTTTTTAAACCTAGACGAGTGAACGTCAGACAAATTTAAAAGCGAATGCTTTCGATCCAAACCCCAGAACTAAATCTCAGCGATCTCGTGTGTACATAAGTCACACTAACCAATCCTATAAATGATTATTTTCCAATAAATGGATCTAGATCACGAGCTTGCTTCAAACCTATAATTTCAATATTGTATTTACCTCGAAGCTCATTAGCCGTTTTTTCAGATGTCACAACTCTTTTATAATTCAGTTGGGCCATTTCTTTAACACGCACTTCCATTTGGGGGATCGACCTCACTTCGCCAGTAAGCCCAACCTCACCAACAAAAATAGTGCTTGAATCCATAGGTTTTGATCGATAAGAACTCAATAACGATGCAATAATAGCGAGGTCAGACTCACGCGAAGCGAGCTTCATTCCTCCAACAACATTTAGATAAATATCATTAAATCCTAAAGGTAATCCAAAATATTTTTCAACAACTGCCACCATCATCGCCAAGCGGTTATTGTCTAAACCATGAGTGGTTCGCCGACCATTTCCAAATTTATTTTCAACCACTAAAGCCTGGATTTCAACAAAAAGCGATCTCGATCCTTCGATAATACAAGTTAACGACCTTCCAAAAGAGCCCTCGAGTTGGTCATCTAGAAAGTATTGTGAAGGATTTTTAACTTCATCCAGACCACTTTCTTTCATTTCAAAAATACCAACTTCGTTAGTATTCCCAAAACGATTTTTCATCGCACGAAGAAGTCTATAGTGACCAAACTGATCACCTTCAAAATAGATAACAGTATCCACCATATGCTCTAAAATTTTAGGCCCAGCGATTGAGCCTTCTTTTGTGATATGGCCGATAACAAAACACGTGATCCCATTCGCCTTCACGTGATTCATTAACTCGTAAGTCACCTCGCGAATTTGAGTCACGGTTCCAGGAGCCGAATCAATCTCAGACGATGAAGTTGTCTGAATTGAATCAATAACCAAAAATCTTGGTTGTAATTTATTTATTTGCTCTAAGATTTTCTGCCAATTCGTTTCGTTATATATATAAAAATTAGCGGTGTTTACCCCAACTCTTTTAGCTCTCTCGGCAACTTGGTTAACCGACTCCTCTCCGCTTACATAAAGAACAACTTGTTCTGGATGTGTTTGTGAAAGACGCCCCATAACACTAGTTAGAAGTGTCGATTTTCCAATTCCGGGCTCACCACCAATTAAAATTAATGAACCTGGTACAACTCCACCGCCAACGACACGGTCGAATTCTCCCATTCCTGTTACGACTCGAAATTGTTTTTCTAAAACAATATCTTTAATTAGTTTGGGTATTTCGGTGCCTTGAGCTGTTCTTTTATGGGCCCTATTCATGTCCTTTGCTGCAAGAGTTGTCTCTTCTGTAAATGAATTCCAAGAACCACACTCTGGGCATTTCCCCATCCACTTACTGGTTTGGTACGAGCAGCTTTGACAAATAAATGTCGTCGTTTTCTTTGCCATTTAATATTCCCTTATTTCAGTAGCTTCATTAATTCTTCTTCTGAAATAATTTTAATTTTTAACTCGAGGGCTTTTTTAAATTTGCTCGAACTCGGGTCCGTTTCATTTGTCACCAAAATATCAGTATTCTTTGAAACCGATGAAACAACTATTCCACCGCCTTCGCGTATACTGTCTTCAATCACTGATCTTTTTTCAGTAAGAGCACCCGTAATGCAAATTTTTTTGCCTGTTATTGCAGTCTCTCTTGTTTCTTCTACCCTAAACGTAAATCCACATTCGATTAATTCATCTATTAAGGGTAGTTTTTCTCGCAATGAAGATAAAAAATCTGTGGCTGATTTTTCTGCAAATGACTCTATAGACATTAATTTTTCTAATGTTAGGTTCTTAATCTTATCAATTGAATCAAAACCGGCGCGTACGACTTTTTCACATTTATTGAAAGCTCCGCCCGAAATGCCGAGGGCAGATAAAAAAGTGATGAGGTCTACGGTTTTTGTTTTTTGAATTGATTCAATTACCTTTGTGCTCAACTTATCCTTAATCTTATCTATTTTCATCAAGTCTTCAGCTGTTAAACGATAAATATCTCCTATCGTTGAAACCAATTTGGCATTCATTAATTCTTCAAGTCTTTTCCCACTCAAGTCTTCTATGCCAATCTTTTGGATAAAGTTTAGAATTACTTCTTTGTTTTTACCTGGGCATTTGTCATTACGACAATAAATTCTAATATCATTAATTTCAACTTTTTCTCCACAGCTTGGGCAACGTTCTGGAATTTCAAATTTATTAGTAGATGACTTTACCACTGATAAAAATTTCGGAATGACTTCGCCCGATCTTATAATTTCTATCTCATCTCCGGTTTTCAGATTGTACTGAAGTACCATTCCGTAGTTATGCAAAGTAACTCTGCTAATCATGGCCCCAGACAATTCAACAGGCTCCACTTCTCCCACAGGAGTAAGAATTCCATTCCTTGAAACGGACCATTCGATTTTTTTTAGCTTCGTTGTTTTTGATTCACCTTGGAACTTAAAAGCCATCTTGTAACGGGGGTGATGTGACGTTTCACCGAGCTCTTCATGATGAGACATTTTGTTATAAGTAAAAACTAATCCATCAATCTGGTATTCACCTTCGGACATGAATTCACGGGCGCTTTCAATAGTATGTTCAATTGATTTTCTATCTTTATGGATTCCCACTTCTGGAATCGTAAATCCACAGCTTTCAAGCTTTTGAAATTTTTCTTCTTCTTTGGTAATTTTTTCATCGCTGATATAATCAAAGGCCATGAATTTTATATAACGGCAAAATTCTAAGTTATCCTTTCGTCCCATTAGTCCCGCAACTATATTGCGCTGACTGGTGGGCCTATCAAGGCCAATTGAAACCATTTCGCTGGATAGATGAAAAAAACTTTCTTCGTCACAAAAAAGTTCTCCGCGAACTTCTATTTTATTTTTCGGTCTTATCAACTTTGGAATACTATTTATCCACATAACTTTAGCCATTATGTTTTCGCCGAAAGTTCCATCACCACGAGTTTTTGCCTGAACTAAACGTCCTTTTTCATAAACCAATGAGCAGCTAACGCCATCAAGCTTCATGGTGCTTATGACTTCTTCAGATCCTACCCACGCGAGAAGGTCTTCGAGAACATACGTTTTCTCGAGAGATAGCATTTTTTTATCGTGCTTGATTTTATCACTGGCACTTGTGGTGGTTCCCACAATTTTTAATGCATAGTTGTCAGGGTCAAGACGAGTAAGCTCTTCTTCTAATTTATCAAATTCAGAATCGCTGATCTCGGGTCGCCCCTGATAGTATAAAGCTTTATGTTTTAAGATTAGGTCCGCCAGGACCGCAACACGACTCATTCAGAACTCCAAATTTTTTTTGGATTAAAAAGTAAAAATCGTCCCTAGCTTAGCAGAAACATCTTTGAATTGCTCTTCCTTTGTAACCCCAGTGAAGTTTGCCTTATTAGACAATACGGATACCCCACCACTCAAGGTAATATTTGGCGCGTAAAGATACTGCCCACCAAATTCGAGATGATAGTTTGAACTTGATTCATCACTTCCCAATATAACTACTTTTTCTTTATAAGTAGAAGACATCAAGAAATCAAAAAGTAAGTATAGTCTTGTTGACTCAAAAACAGGAATGCTTCCGCGAGTACCCAGGAGTAATCCACTAAAGCTAAAATCAGTGTAGCCATCGCTGGTATTGGTGCTTAGTCCATAATCGTAATTGGCATAACCAACAAAGGCATCTACCTGTGGTCCATAGAAAAAACCCATTGGTAAATATTTGTATCCGAATTTAATTCTGGTAGTAGAATTGCTTGTTGAGTTTGAATCTGTTGTAAAAGTTCCTTGGTCTTTTGTATATCTACCAAACTTCTTTCCAAGATCTAATCCAACCCAATAATTTCTAGTGGCCCATATTTCAGCTTCAATATCGACGCCATAAAGTAAACCATTCATCGATTTTTCTGAAGTTCCCGCTTGAGTAACAGAGCCACTTCCAATATTTAAAAAGAGTCCTACTGTTCCGAGCTTTCCAAAATCTTCTTTATCTTTTTCCGCATAACTCAGTTGCTCTACCGCTTTTCTTTGCTCACTTGCTCTGACTTTAACCCAATCTTCTAAGCGCAATTTCTTTTGGCCTTCATAACTTGTTATCTTGGCCTGAGCCTGATTGTCGCTTACATCAAAGACCTTTGCTTCTGCAATTTTTTCAGTTTGATAATCAATGATTTCTTTTAAAAGTGGATGTTGTCTTTTAGTTGTCGGTCGCTCAATAATAATTTCGCTTCCGTTATAAATGTGAGATTTTTTTCCTATATCAATTGTAAACTGATCTCCTAAGACTCCCTTTATTCTTCCGTCATATGGAATGGTTTTTTCATAAACATCAAGCCAGTTTTTTATGGTTTGAGCGATAAGAGAGCCGTCGTTGCTTTTTAATTGTGTTTGCTCTTTAAAATATCGATCTTCGCCATTTTCTCCAATGATTTCTACTTTTACTTCGGTCAATCCCGCTTGCATTTGAAGTGTGACCCGAATCATGGTTCCGGCCTTTGTTTTATCTGCAATAACTTTTAAAACATCCTTATTCCCTAAATGTTCTTCTAGATTTTTAGAGTACTGGCTCAGAATATTTATTAGTTCGGAATTGGATTTATAAGTACACCAATTGCCTTCTTTTATATAATTCTCTATTTCTTCAAATACCTTGAAGCCTATTTTGTTATCGAACCCATCGACAATCGGCAACAGCATACAATTTCGCATCGACTCTGTGGCAAGAACATTAAATGAGAGTATTAAAGAAAGGAGGACAAATATTTTTTTCATAGTTCTATTTCTGGGATAGGAGGCAAGTCCACTCTGTGTTGGTCTTCGTAAACATTAAGAAGCATTTTTAAATCATTCACTTCTTCAATTAATTCGCGGTGCTGTTTTTTTAAAAATTCTAGCTCAAGCTTTATAGCGAGTTCTTTTTTTTCTTCCGAGTAGTCGTTTTTTATTTCCTTCGTCCAGATAAAATATTTACCGTTTTCTTCTCTGAACTTTACATGCCCTGCCTTAATTGACCTGCGAATAGTCGAGATCGACGTTTTCCTTGCTGTGGCATAGTCGAGTATCGATAACCAAATTCCATCTTGATTCATGTTCTCTCCAGATTATATGAATTATTTTAGCTCAGATCTTGGCTGGTTAGAAATAATTTTATAGTTGTCTAAAGTGATCATGTAATTTTATCTTCAAAAGTGTTCAAAACAACTTCAAGCAATGTTATGCTTGTTTCATGTATCACAATATTGATTTAAGCCCTTTCAAGAATAAAAAAACTGCACTAGTACTTTCAGGCGGAGTTGTTAAGGCAGCTTCTTGGCACTTAGGCGTAGCTCTCGCCTTAGAAGAATTCGGATTTGTTTTAAAGCACAACAAGTCCCCCATAGATCCAGATTATGAAATTTCAACTTATGTTGGATCCAGTGCCGGCTCACTCATTAACCTTTATTTTGCTTCAGGCTTTCGACCTATTGATGTTATCGATGCGACAATTAATCGAAAAAATGCTCAAACATCATTAAAGGCCGTTGCCTATTCTGATATGCTCTCTCGAAAAATGCCAACCCGTGATGCTTTTAATTTTGATTTTTATAATCCATTTGAAGGCTTCCCTACCTTGTTGAAACAGATGGCGAAACCTCTTCTTAATGTGTCTGGGCTATTTTCGACAGAGGGCCTTAACCAGTACATGCAAAAACATGTCATTCTCTCTCAGAACTTTGAAGAGTACATGGCCGATATGTTTGTCGTTGCCACTCAATTAGATCATTCAAGAAAAGTTATTTTCAGTAAGTATAATTATCCAAGTCCAATACACGACTCTACAGCCGAATATTATACAGGTGTAGACGTTACACAGGCTATTTCTGCAAGTATGAGCGTACCTCCCTTCTACGCGCCTTTCCCTGTAAAAAACCCTCGTACATCACGCATTGATTACTATATCGATGGTGAAATTCGCGAAACTCTTTCTAACCATGTTGCCGTTGATAATAAATGTGATTTTGTTATTAGCTCATGGACTCATACGCCTTATCACTACCATGATGAAATTGGATCTCTTATCAATTACGGCCTTCCAGCTATTTGTATGCAGGCTATTTATTTAATGATTCAAAAGAAAATCGTTGCTTCTAGAGGCCAGACAACATTGGCAAAAGATATTATCGGAACCGTAAATGATTACATGGCTTCAAATAATTTTTCTCAGAATGATCGTATGAAAATTACTTCTATTCTAGAACGTAAAATGAACTATAACCCTAATCTTAAATTCATAGATATCTACCCTGACCACTCTCACTATAAACTATTTTTTACCAACTCTTTCTCTCTCGATCCGCAAAAAGCTAAGTATATTATGACCGCTGGTTATAAAAAAACCTTTGAGGTTTTTAAAAAGCTAGAATGGGATTAGTTCAAATAGTGTCTCAATAATATTATGTTAATACTAAATTTTTTAGCCTTTGATTAGAATGTGCAAAACAATGCTCACCCTAAACCACTGGAGAAACCTTCATGAAAAATATTTTATTACCATTGCCCTTTGCTGCTCTTTAACTTCTCTTCATGCTGAAGACAGACGCGGAGATGTGGGTAGACGAGAATTGCCAGAAAATCGTGAGCTTAGAGCATGCCAAATTGATAGAAATGAGAGTTCTAAAATCTATCAATTATCTCGCGAAAACAGAGTTCTAATTGAGCGTAATCAATCTTTAATCGATCAAGTCGGAAGACTTAAAGTAGATAATGCACGACTTGAAATGGAAGCACATCCAGATCGCGTGGGCGATTCGACTTGGCCGTCTCGATTATGGCATGTGGTAAAATCGATAACGCCGCATATGCTCAACGATGCGTTCAGATCGCTGGTGAAAAAAGAGTCAGTGCTGATATAATCAATTCTTGTATTAAAACGAGTACAAGCACGTATTATCAATTGGAATGTATTAAAAATATGTAATTTTTTTTTCTTTGCCGGGCCTTCTGTAGAAGAAGGCCCGTTTTTTTATAGCTGCTCAACTAAATAAGACCCTTCTGAACAAAAGGTTTTTAGGAACTCAGTTGATCCATCAGTATAATCAAGTTTAATATTGAATTGCCCTTCCATGTCTCCGACGATGAAGGCTTTTTCTGCCATTTCAAAACTATCGCGAGAGAAGTTTCCATCTTTATCCAAGTAGCTTGTTTCAACAAACATTTCACCACTGCGATTTTTACCATTCGCCTTAATTTCACGTAAATCTTTTGAAAGATTTATTTGAACGACACAACGGTCTTTTAGGCCGCTTACTTGGTTCATTTCTAAAACTTTTGAAATGAAATCGTTGCTTGGAACTTCAATATCTTTTTCATTGGATGAACCTACAAAAACACTATCTTTTAGATGCTTAAATTCAAGATATTTTCTCATGCCACTTACAAGAGACGGAATTTTTATATCATAGGCATTAAGAGCTTTTTTCGTAGCTGTAATATTCGTATTAAAATAAGAGATCGCTCCACCATCAATAATTAATTCTTTTCTTTTTTGGCCGAGCAAAGTTCTTGTCGTAAAAATGAATGTTTCTCGATTTGATGCTACAAACTCCGCATCCTCAAAATACATTTCCCCATCGCCAACATAAACAATTTTCTGAGCACTTTCTTTATTACTAAGAAGGTATCGAATCATTACGTTTCCGCTTTTAACTCCAGCGTACATTACAAAGCTGGCGTTGTTAGCAGAAGTTAATGGCTTAAAGTTTTTATCAAAGAAAAATCTTTCGGCAAATCTTGAATCAATTTCTGTATCAATGATAGATGGGTTTATCGCCAAGGTAAGCAGGTTTCCCTCAATCGACAGTCCTTGTTTTTGTAAAAACTTTTGCATTCCTTCTTCATTAATAAGTGGAACTTCAAGATTGGCTTTTCCGGCAAGGTTCAATTCTACTCTGGTAGAAATCATTCCCTGTGCCTGCACGACTCCGGTCTGAGTATTCATCTCACCATTAAGTGAATATCCAAATGCAATTTCGCCAGTACCTTGGTCATCACTTCTCTCTGAACGGTCATAGTCTGGCACAAATTCAAAAGCTAAAGCTTGGCGTCTTTTCTGAGTACTCAAATTTATTTCTTTTGCTCTAAGTGTAAATCGTGATTCTGAAGTATTAGTTCTCGTCATGAAAGCATCAGCTTCGGCCATTGCTGCCTTGGCATCTGTTTGTGTTGTTTTGCTATTATGGTTTGAATAATCATAGGTAATATTATTATCAGAGTTTAAATCAATTTCTTGATTATCTATCTTTGTAATGTTTTCTTGAGTCGCTGCTGAAAATACTCTTTGAGTATTCATTGGTATTAATTTCTTTATAGGCGTATTTCCTATCTCTCTACTAATTGCTTGTTGAACCGTTTTAGATATTGGACGTTCATAAAGCTTTTGATCAATTGTTTGTGCAACAGCAGCTGGTGCGGATTTATCTGAGTAGTCAAACATGACCATCTCTTTATCTTCTTTGTCCGATACTTCTGGAGCTTCTGACACGGGAGATGGCTGAGTAGTCGTTAACTCATCTGCCTCTATAGGGGCAAGAGTAGTACTCGCCTGGTTAACTGCTACTTCATCTTTGATTTCTTCATTATAAGAGATAGCATTTTTTGTTGATTCAAATTTAGTGAAGGCTATTTCATCTACTGATAATGCATAAAGATTAATTAAGCCTGTGTTGTTTATTTCATAAGAAGATAAATCCTCACCATCCAATTTGGGAGATGTAATTTCCTTTTTAATTTTTATGTTTGAAATAATATTTTTTGCTTCTTTTAAAGGTGCTTTAATTACTCGAATTGAATAACGAGTTCTGCTTATTTTTTTTGTAATTTCTTTATCAATCACTTTAATAATATCGTTCGTAGTAGCTATATCTTCAGATGCAATAAATGCAACCGAAGCATCTGGAGCCTGTGTCGATACACTTTTAATATTTTGAGCAAGATTAATAAAAGCTGAATAATTAATTGATTGTGATTGGGAACTTGTATTTTTAAACGAGTAGATCTGTGACAGCAATGCTGCTGTTAATATGAAACTAGAAGTTGTGACGAATGTCTTTTTTATGGTCATAGCTGTAGAATAATTCTAACAAAGCTATGATTAGGATCAAGTTGTGTAAGCAATTGCCTAGTAGATTTTGAGTACTCAATTCAAAAAAATGAATACTCAAATTAATATAATTAACATGACTATTATCTAGGTCTGATGAATTCGCCAATTTGAATGCGGATCTTTGCTAATTCGGCTTTCTCTTGATATTTTTCAACGTCTTCACGTGAAAGATTCTCAACGTGTTTTAAATGTTCTTCTGCATTTTTAAGTGCCAACTTAGCTCTTTCAACATCTACACCAGTATTTTCTTCTGCTGTATTTGAAAGTATCACTACTTTGTTTTCCAAAATTTTGCAGACACCTGAAGATAATGCGAAATGCCTATCGGCATAATCAGGTCCACCAAAAACGCTCAATACCCCAGCTGCTAGCTTAGTTACGATATGAGTATGGCCTTCTAGGACGTTAATCTGCCCGCGAACCGTTGGGATTAGCAACGATTCTGCGGGAATTCCTTTAGCAATAATTTTTGAAGGCGTTAAGATATCAACTGTAAAATAATTCATCTTTGTGTCCTGTAGGTCCTAAAAAATTATTTTCCGGCCTTAATCTGAGCTGCTTTTTCATAAACCATATCAAGTCCACCAACTAAGTAGAAAGCTTGCTCTGGTAATTCGTCACACTCACCATTAAGGATGGCCTTAAATGCCTTAATTGTATCTTCCATCTTTACGAATTTACCTTTTAGACCGGTAAACTGCTCAGCTACGAAGAACGGTTGAGAAAGGAATTTTTGAACCTTTCTAGCACGTCCAACAATTAACTTATCTTCTTCAGATAATTCGTCCATCCCAAGGATGGCAATAATATCTTGAAGTTCTTTATACTTTTGAAGAATCTTTTGAACTCCACGAGCAACATCATAATGGTCTTGTCCAACGATCGCTGGAGTAAGAATGGTAGATGATGAAGAAAGTGGATCAACTGCTGGATAAATTCCAAGCTCAGCAATTTGACGTGAAAGTTCAGTCGTTGCATCTAAGTGGGCAAACGTTGTAGCTGGAGCTGGATCGGTATAGTCATCCGCAGGAACGTAAACAGCTTGGATAGATGTAATCGAACCATTAAGAGTAGAGGTAATTCGCTCTTGCATCGCTCCCATTTCAGTTCCCAATGTTGGTTGGTAACCTACCGCCGAAGGAATACGCCCAAGAAGAGCTGAAACTTCAGATCCTGCTTGAGTAAAGCGGAAAATATTATCTACGAAAAATAGTACGTCTTGATTTTCTTCATCGCGGAAATATTCAGCGATTGAAAGAGCAGTTAGAGCAACCCTTGCTCGTGCTCCAGGTGGCTCATTCATTTGTCCGAATACCAGAGCTGTTTTTGCAATAACTCCAGACTCAGTCATTTCATGAAATAAATCGTTTCCTTCACGAGTACGCTCACCAACACCGGCGAATACTGAGAATCCACCATGTTCTGTAGCGATGTTGTTAATCAATTCCTGAATAAGAACTGTTTTACCAACTCCTGCTCCACCGAATAAACCAATCTTTCCACCGCGAACATATGGTGCAAGAAGATCGATAACTTTAATTCCAGTATAGAATTGCTCTAGCTTAGTTGATTGTTTATCAAACCCAGGAGCTTCTCTGTGAATGTTATAAGTTTTTTTAGCGTTTACCGGACCTGCTTCATCAACTGGTTCACCGATTACGTTAATAATTCTTCCTAGACATTCTTTTCCAACAGGAGCTTGAATCATCTTTCCTGTATCGAGAACTTTAAGTCCTCGCGACAGACCTTCAGTCGAGTCCATTGCAATACATCTAACCACGTTATTCCCTAAATGTTGAGAAACCTCAACAGTCAGATTGTTCTCAAGGTTTGAGATAGTTTTGTTTGTTAATTTAAGAGCATTGAAAATCGCAGGAATTTTTCCATTAGAAAATTCCACGTCAATTACTGGCCCCATTACTTGTTTTACAACACCGAAATTTTCACTCATTGGTGATCTCCTAATATACTCTTTTAAGCATTAAGAGACTCAGCACCCGATACTACTTCTGATAATTCAGTTGTAATCGCAGCCTGTCTCTTTTTGTTCATTTTTATTGATAAAGTTCTAATCGCTTTTTTACAATTTGAAGAGGCTGAATCCATTGCACTCATTCTTGTTCCGTGTTCAGCTGCGATAGCATCTAATAATGCCGTATAGAGCGTGCTGATATAGGTTTGAGGAATTAGTGTATTCAATATCTCCGTTGCATTTGGATCATACTTGAAATCGAATGGAAACTTTTCAGCCAATTCTTCTTTTTCTGTTAAATCCATTGTCATCGGTAGCATTTGTTTTACTTCTGGATCAAAGGCAAGTGCAGAATGAAAAACATTGTATGCTAGATACACTTTTCCAACTTCACCTGTTGTAAATAATTCACCTAGCTCAACACCAACATGCTCCATCTCTATAAAAGTTGGTTCATTTTTAACAAAAGTATAGGTCTTCCCTTTGTTGTATGTTGAATCAAGTAAATCTCTTACTTTTTTCCCAATAAAATAAATTTTTACATCTAATTTAGTTTCTTCAAGAAACTTTCTTACTTTTTTAGCAAGTTGAGAATTGTACGATCCACAAAGACCTTTATCAGAAGAGATAACAAGCAATACTGCTTTATTATTATCTTTCTTTTCATGCAAAAACTCATGGTCATAATCTTGAACCAGTGCCGAAACAACCTTAATAGTTGATTCTAGCTCACGAGCAAAAGGCCGTGAGTTCACGATATTATGTTGAGCCTTTGCTAGCTTTGCAGCCGAAACGAGCTTCATCGCTTGCGTAATTTTAGAAGTACTTTTGGTACTTTTAATTTTTTTCTTAAGCTCTTTAATATTCGCCATTATTTAATTCCTAATTTCCGCGTTGTCTACTGTCTCTTAGTATTTTTTAGTTTCTAAGAAAGCCTTAACTGCCTCTAGGATTTTAGCTTCATTTGCACCAGAGATTTCTCTCGATGTTTTAATTTCTGCCATTAAATCCGCATGTCTTGAATGGAAGAACTCAAGAACATCTTTTTCAGCGTTTCTAATTTTTGGAGTTGGAACTCCATCGAAATAACCTTTAGTCGCTATTAAAATAGAAACTGATTGATCGACAACATCAAAAGGAGCGTATTGATCTTGCTTTAGAAGTTCAACTAATCTCTCCCCTCTATTAAGCTGTCTTTTTGTCGCTTCATCTAAGTCAGATCCGAATGCAGCGAAAGCAGCGAGCTCTCTATACTGAGCAAGATCCAAACGAAGTGTACCAGCAACTTTTTTCATTGCTTTAATTTGAGCAGAACCACCAACGCGAGAAACTGAAAGACCAACGTTTACAGCTGGACGAACACCCGAGTTGAATAAATCTGATTCAAGGAAGATCTGGCCATCTGTAATTGAAATTACGTTTGTTGGAATATACGCCGAAACGTCACCTTCTTGAGTTTCAATGATTGGAAGAGCTGTTAAAGATCCAGCACCAAGAACATCAGAAACCTTACAAGCTCTTTCTAATAATCTTGAGTGAAGGAAGAAAACGTCCCCTGGAAATGCTTCACGTCCTGGTGGGCGACGAAGAAGAAGAGACATTTGTCTATAAGCTTGTGCTTGTTTAGTTAAATCATCATACACGATTAGAGCATGACGCTTACTGTCTCTATAGTATTCAGCCATTGTACATCCAGTATATGGAGCAATGAACTGCATAGGAGCAGAAGCAGAAGCTGTAGCTGAAACGATGATTGTATACTCAAGAGCACCAGCATCTTTTAATTTTTGTTGAACTTGTCTTACTGTCGATTGTTTTTGTCCAATAGCTACGTAAACACAAACTACATCTTTACCTTTTTGGTTGATGATAGTGTCGATCGCGATGGCTGTTTTACCAGTTTTTCTATCGCCAATGATAAGCTCTCTTTGTCCACGTCCGATTGGAATCATAGAGTCGATTGCTTTAAGACCTGTTTGAAGAGGCTCATGAACAGATTTTCTTGCGATAATCCCTGGAGCTTTAACTTCTACAACTCTTGTTTCTTTTGATTTGATTTCACCCATTCCATCAATTGGCTCACCGATTGCGTTTACTACGCGACCTAGAAGAGCGTCACCAACTGGAACACTTACGATTCTTTCAGTTCTCTTTACAGAAGTCCCTTCCTTAATAGACTGGTCTTCCCCAAGAATTGCGATACCGACGTTATTAGTTTCTAAGTTTAAAACCATTCCAGTTGTACCAGATGGAAACTCGACAAGTTCTCCGGCCATAACATTTTTTAACCCGAAAACGCGAGCAATCCCGTCTCCTACAGTTAAAACAGTTCCAACTTCATCTACTTGAAGTCTTGATTGAAAGTTAGAGATTCTTTCTTTGATAATACTTGTAATCTCTTCTGGATTCATTGCCATTTTTTACCTCTTACGAATTTAAAACACTTTCTTTAAATTTTTCTAGTTGATTTTCGAGCGTTGCATCTAGCTGAAGGTCTTCAACTGTTACTTTATATCCAGCTGATACATTTTCATTTTTTATGTATTCTAAAACTGTTTCTTTCCCGAGTTTTTGTTGAAGATAATTTTTAAGTTTTTCTTTAACGTCAGCAGGGATTTGGTCTTCACTTCCTTCAATTGTTCCTCTTAAGAAACCTTTTTTATGATCATCAATTACAATTACGTTTTTGAATATCATCGGCATAAGGCCAATTCTTTTTTCTTGAATTAAAAAGTGAAGAAAGTTTTTTGTAATTTGAGACAAACCGAGTTTATCCATAACTGTATCTAGTACACTTAGCTTTTCTTCAATTGTAAAAACTTCTAAAAAAAGAAGAGTTTCAAGGTCGTTACTTTTATTAATTGCTTCGTTTAGAGTTGTGATCTCTTGTGCTAAATCTAGCTTTAACTCTTCCGAGAGTTCTACTATTGATTGGGCATAGGCTTTAGCGATAATTTGCTCTTTCATTTTATTCCTATCTACAAACTATTATCTAAGTTCAGAAACAATTTTTTGTGTAGCTTTAACTTGGTAATCTTTATTGTTTTTGATCGTTGTTTTAGTACTTGATACAACCTTATTAACTAAATCGTGATTTAACTCATCAATCAATTCTGTTTTCTCGCCGTCTAATTTATTTTCGAGATCGCGCTTCATACGTGCAATTGTTGTAATCGTTTCTTCGCTTTGATTTTTGCCAAATTGAGCCGCATCTGATTCGTATTCGCCAACAATTTTTACTAACTCTGAATCTAGGTTTTTAATTTTTGTTTGAAATTTATTCAATCTTTCTTCAGCATCTTTGTTGCTCTTGGCAGCAGAATCCATTAAAGATTTAACATCATCAGCCTGTTTGTTAAATTTTTCTCTTAACGGTTTAACTACTTTTGAAAGTATCGCTAAAAGTATTATGAAATTTATGAAGGGATACTTTAAGTCCCAGACTGAAGCTTCATGATGTACCGCCTCTTCACTTGCAACCGCAATTGAAAGAAACGAAGAGAACAAAAATGAATAATAGATTATCGATTTCACTATAATTCCTTATTTAGTAAGTTTTTCAACAAGATTTGCCGCCAGCTTGTCTGCTTCGGCCATAATGATTGTTCGTTTTTCCGACATTTCTTTTTTGATTTTAGATTTTCTGTCTTCATATTCTGAACTAAGTTTGTCTTCTTCAGATTTTAGAATTTCTTTTTCTTTGTTTAAAATATCAGATTTCTTTTTTTGAGTTACGCTCTGTGAATCTTGGTGGGTTTTTTCAATTTTCGCTTTGTATTGCTCTGCTAAATCTTCAGATTTTTTATAAACATTGTGAGCGTTTGATTCTAACTTTGTTGTTTTACTTTCTCTAAGCTCCAGTACTTCTTGAATTTTTTTAAACAATAAAGGTGCAATAGTATTAAATAATACCAGCAAAATTCCAAATTGAATGAGTGCTGTTTGATCGATCTTTAGGGCTTTTAAAATTATTACAATCGTATCCATTGTCTTATATAACTCCATATAGCTCGAGTTTTTTACTCTCGACAAGATCTTCCGAGTAGCGAAAGCCCGTTAAAATAATATTGATATCACTGAATATTTTTTTCACTTATGAATAATGTTTTAAGTGGTTATCGTCAAGAAAATTTAAGGTAATTGTAACTTAACGCACTCAAGCTTGAGTGTTTTTCTTATCTCGCATTTTAGTTGTGCCGTGAAATATTACGCCCTCTTCCACAATAAGACTTGGCGTTGTGATAATACCTTCAAATCTGGCCGGCTTTAAGATTTCAACGCGAGAACTCGCTTTGATATTCCCTTTAACTGATCCGGCAATGATAATGATATTGGCGTTGATATCGGCATTAATAATCGCCCCTTCTGATATTACGACTGTGTCATTGGAGAAAACGCTTCCGTTTACGATCCCTGCAATTCTGGCAGTGCCATTGAAAGATAAGTTTCCTTCAAATTTACAACCTTCTTCGATAATGGCAGATACTTCTCCACGGCGCCTTTGCATGACTTCATCCTTGAGTATGAATTGGTCCTATGGGGGCAGTTTGCTTTATAGGACCGATATTCTTTTAACTTTGTAATTCTTACTTAATTCTATTTCGATAATAGAAATTCGTAAATATCGTTAAATTCTGCTTCATTGCTAAATTTAAGAACGATCTGGCCTGTTCCATTTTTTCCAGAATTAATACCAAAGTGGTACCCTGTCTTTTGTTCAAGAGTCTTTCTAAATTGATCAAGTTTTTCATCAAAGAAGGGATTTTTGCGGACTGCTTTTTCTTTAAGCGGCTTTTTAGCCTTAATGCCGTTTTCTAAATCTCGAACTGACCAACCATTGACTACAGCCTCATTGGCCAGCCTAATGGCTTCCTCGCGCTCTTTAACCGCTGCTAATATCTTCGCATGCCCAAATGAAAGCATTTCTTTTTGAAGTAGATCGATTACTGGACGTGGCAGATTGAGAATTCTCAAAAAGTTGGCAACTGTAGAGCGCTCTTTTCCAAGCTTCTTGGCTACATCTTCTTGAGTTAATTTGTATTCATTCATTAGTTGATAATAAGCGAGTGCTTCTTCAACACAGTTTAAATCTGAACGCTGGACGTTTTCGATAATCGACATGATCATTTTTTCACGATCAGTCGCTCTTTTTACGACGACAGGTACTTGTTCAAGTCCTGCTTTTTTAGCAGCCCTTAGACGTCTCTCTCCTGCGATTAGTTCAAATTGCCCATTTTCTAATTCAGCCACGACTAACGGCTGAATGATTCCATTTTCTTTTATTGATTCGGCTAGTTCTTCAAGGTCTTTTTCTTTGAATATTTTTCTTGGTTGGTTTGGATTCGTTTTAATTGAACCAACATCAACCAAAAGAGGAGAAGTCTCATAGCGTATTTCTATTTCTCTTTCCTGTTCTTGCTCTTGTTCTTGCGCTTGTTCACGTTCTTCAGTCTGATTTCCAAATTTATTATTATAAGTTTGATTAACCACCGATTGCGGAGTCGACTCTTGAAGTAATGAAGCGATTCCTTTTCCTAGTGCTAGTTTCTTGGCCATAACAACTCCGTAAGCTTTAAGCTCTAAATTTGGATTCCATCAAAATTAATAGTTTCTAGAGCTGGAATAATTTCGAGTAATTCTTCTTCTGGAAGTTTTATTTCCGCAGGAGAAACTCTTCCTGTTCCATTGTTTCTAGCCGTTGTTTCTTTTGAATTTTCTCTTGAGTTACCTTTAAAACGCTCTTTCAGAATGAGCTCTTTCGCCAGCGCTAAATAGGCTTCACTGCCCTTTGATTCGATATCATAAAGAATGATTGGTTTACCAAAACTTGGACATTCAGCAAGCTTCACATTTCTTGGAATAATTGTGTTGAAAACAACATCGCCAAAATGAGTTTTTATTTCATTAACGACTTGCTTGTGCAGACCAGAGCGAGAATCAAACATCGTTAATAAAATTCCATCTAATTCTAAATCTGGATTTAATGACGAACGGATTAATTTAACTGTATTTAATAATTGAGCGAGACCTTCCATTGCTAAAAACTCAGTTTGCATTGGAACAATATATGAGTGAGCCGCATTGAGCGCGTTAACTGTTAAAAGACCTAGCGATGGAGGACAATCAATGATGATATAGTCGTAATCTTTTTCAATGGCCTTAAAGGCATTTTTTAATTTCGATTCACGAGCAAACAAGCTCACTAGTTCAATCTCAGCACCAGATAAATTATTATCAGAAGGACAAATATCAAAGCATGGAAGCTCTGATTCATAGATAGCTTCTTTCAAGCTAATCTGCCCAATAAGAGCGTGATAAATATTTCTTCCCGCAAATTTATCTTTTGATAAGCCAATGCTAATACTTCCATTGCCCTGTGGGTCAAGGTCAATTAGTAGAGTCTTTTTCTCAGCTACTGCTAGACACGCCGCCAAATTTACTGAAGATGTGGTTTTACCTACTCCACCTTTCTGGTTCATCATTGCTATGATTTTAGCCATTTATGATTCCTTTTTTTGTAATTGTAGTGTATTTATACAAGCTTAATCTATTAAAGTAACTCAGAAAATTTAATAATTTTTTCTGTTTGAATTGTTCCACGTAGAACTTTTCTATTTTTGAATCCTAACAACATTCGACCTTCAGTACCAGGAACATCATAAGACTTTTCTTCAATCAATTCCCAATCCTTCTCGAGTAATTCTTCGATCTCTTCTAATTCATAAAAGTTTGGCCCCTTGTAGAAAAAGACATAGAGAGTTTTATTAGTGCGTAACAATGGCAGATAATCTGAAACTTTTCCCACGGCCTTAAAAGTTATAACCACATCCATATCAAAATCTATAACTTCTAGTCTCTGATGTTTTAATTTGGCATTTGTCAAACCCAGGCTGTTTGCAATCTTTTGGACCGCCTGAGCTTTTTTAGCACGAGCATCAAATCCAATAAATTTTTTATCTGGGTTAATAAAAGCAAGAGGCAGAATTGGAAAACCACCACCGAAGCCAACATCCACCAACAGCTTGGTTACCTCTAGCGCATTATTAAAAACCTTACTTTCTGTTTGAGGAAGAATGGAGTCGATAATTTGTTTTTGATAAAATTCTTCCGGACTTTGAATTTTGGTTAAATTAATACCGGCAAATTCGCCGGTCAGCAGATCTAAGTACTTTTTGCTAAAATCTTTCATTAAATTATGTTCCCGGCCACATATGCTAAGGTAGCGGGTCTTATTCCTTCTATTCTTTGCAATTGGGCGAATGTTTCAGGTTTTATTGTTCTAATTCTCAGTTTGCACTCAAATGAAATATTTTTTGAATCAACCAAAGATTCCCAATTGAGCTTCTTCTTCCCTAATCTATTTATCTTCTCTGATTCGATAATTGCTCTGTCAATATAACCTTCGTACTTCACAGAGATTGCAACTGTACGAACTACATCTAGGTTAAAGCTAATTCCAAATCGTTTTGTTTCACGATCAAGAACTATAACTGGACTATTGTCTGGTCTTTTTAACAGCTCCTTAAAACTTATATTGATATCAAGTGGCCCATAACTATATTCTTGGAAGTATTTTCTGGTTTCCTCATTAGTGTAAATCATGGTCGAATCGACTAATTTCTTCAAAAGCTCCACTTCTTCCAAGAAATCTTCCTGATATTGGTCTAATTTTGCAAATAAACCGAGTTCCCTTCTATATTTTCTCATGCGCGAGATAGTATTGTCTTCACGGACATATAATCTATTTTCAGAACGAGCTGTAAACAATCTATAAGGCTCATCACGCTTACTTGTGACTAAATCCTCGATCATAACACCGATATAAGAATCACTCCTATCTAAAACAAGTGGTTCTCTCTGCATAACGGCTAAACTAGCATTAATTCCCGCCATAATTCCTTGTCCCGCAGCTTCTTCGTAGCCAGAAGTCCCACAAACCTGG
>JAQTTZ010000035.1:0-18915 GCA_028710485.1 Bacteriovorax sp.
GAAAGTCCAATCCCTTGGTCAGCGATAGTGATTAAAACTTTATCCTTAAACATCTTGGCTTCCAAAATAATAAGAGAGCCTTCCTTTGAAAATTTAATGGCATTACTAATAAGATTTCCAAGTACATTTATTTCAAGAGATTTTGCGTCGGCCATTGCCGTAACGTTAAAGGGAAGTTCATTGTTACATCTTAAAATAATATTTTTATTGCTTAATTGAGGCCTGAAATTGTCAACGAGTGAAAGAAAAATAGAATCTAAGTTTACGGGAGCAAGAGTAACGCCCTTAATATAGGAGATTTCTAAATTCTGTACATTTTTTAGAATATCAGAAAGACGATTGGAGCTATTTTTTGCGATATTGAGCAATCTTTGATCTTCTGTAGTGATCTCCCCTTTATTTAAAACTTTTTTTAAATAGAAATCAATGACACTAGCTTGGTTTGAGATGTCATGGGAAAGAATCCTTAAGAGTTGAGATTTTTCTTCAATTAGTTTGGAGAGTTCTATTGATTGGTTTTCGAGTTCGGCCATAAGGACGATACTGCTGTTATATCCTCCAATAAAGTTCCAAAGTCTAGAATAGAGCTGCTTGAAAAAGAAAGTATGTCCTAAGTAGATATTATATTCGGCCCTTCTTTCAGAAATTCGAGTCGTCACTTTCGCCTTAGATAATCCTAAGACGGTGGGAATATTTTCAAAAAGATATGTGTATGTATTTAGTAAAAGGGGGCAATCTTTTAATTCAGGACGAATATTAATTTCCATGACGACATGATTTGATTTTATCTTGGTGTATTTAAAAGTGACGTTGTTGGCATATAAATGCTTTGCTACGAAAGTTGCAATATACCAATAGATAGTTTTAGAATCAAATAGTCCTGTACCAATTTTTCTTATTACAGAGATATTTTCATTATAAATTCCTTGATAACCTATTTCCCTCGCCGTTTTATCTGGACCTAAGAGCCGAGCGCAGTTGTCATACATTTTAACGAAATCGTCCCAACTATGTTTTTCCTTTAATTTGGAAAGAGTCTCGATCTTTAATTGCGTGCCCTCAATCAGAAGATTTCGATCAATCTGATTTCGCTCTAAAGACTCAAAGAGTGCCACAACAGCTAAATTTAATACTTCCATAGGCCCTGAGGATATCAAAATACAGCGTGGCCCACAATGGAGAATGCATTTTTTATAGGGATAACACCTCATAGGTGTCGGTACTATTTACATGAAATGCATTTATCCTTTTGCAAAACCAAATTACGTCCACCTGATTAATGAGGCACCACTATAGTCACAAGCATGAGAAAATCCTGCCAGGCATATTAAATCACCACGTTTAATAGTGTTATTTTTCATAAAGGTCGCCAAATTTACGGGGATTGCCGCTCCAAAAAGATTGGCATATTTATCAAATGTTTGGAGTTGCTTCTCTTGGGGGAGAGAAATCGCTTCCCTCCAATTCCTAAGAAAATTGGTATTGGGTTGATTGGTAATAAGATAATCTATGTCCGAAAATTTAATATTTATATTATCACAAACTTTCTTGATCATTTTGGGTACAGTTTTATTTCCACGTGCGATGATCATGGCAGATCTATTTTCGTTAAAATCGATACTCCCCGATGACTCTCGTGACTCCCACCAGTGCCGGCCTTTACAAGATGTTTTCATATCTTCAGAAAAATCTGGATAATTTTCAAACTCAAAAGTTAGAAAGGGACGTTCTTCGTTATTAGTTACATAGGCCACAGCAAAACCATCTCCAGGAATCGCTGCTTGGGCCATTTGCCGAGTATCTTCCTGGCCAAAAATTCTCCCACCTGCGGTCTGGGCAATACAAATGATGGCATGCTTTGCATTTTTCGCCACCATATAAGTGTGGACTAAATCTGTTAGGTAAAGAAAAGAAATACAACCCGTATTGTGAATATCAAAAATCCATTTCGCTTTACCGCCAATTTTTTTATTAATCACAGCGCCGCAACCGGTAAATGGTTCATCAGGAATAGAAACATTGGTGACAATCATATCGATGTCAGTGGCGACATTTAGGCCGAGACGGTCTATTAATTTCTTTGTAGCAAGAGCAAGATAATCTGAAGCAAGATCATCTCTTCCAATATGTCTTCGTTCATTGGTTCCCGAAAACATTCTATTGGTTCTTCTGATTTCTGCTTCACCAAAATAATCATTGTTAATAATATTTAGAGGCATAAATTCTTCGATATCAATCAAGCTAATACTCATAAATATTTCCTTCAATTAGTTAAGATAAGGCCCAATTGGTAAATTATTGAGATGTCGGTATTCCAGAATGTTTTTCAAATTTTGCAACTCAACCATATGTCCAGCATAGAAAAAATCCCAAAATTGTCCGACCCATGGTCTGCCCTTAGGTGCTTTTTCCGGGTAAGGATTTTGTTCATAATACGTATGACGGCAATTTTGCCAAAAGACTATCGAACCGGGTTTTTTAAGAACGACTTCTGCCGGGACAATTCTATTTAGATAAATCATCCATAAATCATCACCTTGATCCCAGGCGCAGTGATAGTCAACAGTAAGTGCATCTTTGTTAGAATCCACTCTAAAATAAATATCGGTGTTATCACCTATTCGATCCTTTCCTAAAAATAATCCTTCGTTTTGCGTTTTTTCAAATTTTCTCATGCTGTATGTCCACTCAAGCAAACTATAAGGATTAGACATATACTCGAAGACTTTTTCAGGCGGGCAATTGATATGGGCCTGTATCGGACAATAATCTCCAAAAATTTGATCATGAGGATAAACAGTATGTGTAATATCTGCCATGATACCACCCATCTCTTGTTTGGGAGTATTTTCCACTCGTCTTATGCCAGCTAAATTTTCAACAGAACCATGTAACATAAAAACCTCGTATTTTAATTTTTAAAAAATGTTTTAAAGGGCGGAGCTTCAGTATTTAGAATATTTATCGTCACAACACATGGTGATTTTCTTCCAACAATATCATTTAAACTTTGTTTCAAATTCTCGAGGTCATTAACTTCATGTGAGATTATTCCAGGAAAGATTTTACCAATTCCTTCTGCATAACGACTTTCTCTAAAATTATTTATACCAGTCTCTCCATCAAGAAATACATTCTCACGTGTGGTGCACATGCCATGAGAGTTATTATTAAAAATAAAGAAAACAATCGGTAGGTTGTATTCCAGGGCGGTGTGAATTTCTAACCCATACATTAAAAATGATCCATCACCTAAAAAGACATAGCTTTTTTTATTAGAGGAAACAGAGCCCCCTATCCCAGCTCCGATACTATTGCCCATTCCTCCCATTCCCAGAGAAACATAGCAGGTCCCATTTCCACGTGTTTCGAGATTATGAAGAACAAAAGCTCCAGTGTTTCCCGCATCGACAAACAGATTGGCATCATCTTCTATGGATGATTGAATTTCGTTAATAATATTTTTAAAATTGAATCCTTCAGTTATTGCTGGATTTTTAGCAACTGGGGCACGAGTAGGGATAGCGGCCTTGATGGTCGATGAAATTCTAGTAATATTATCTTCCAAATCACCATAAATTTCGCAAACCGTTTCTCCTGAATAACAAAAGAGACTTGAGCTTTTTTCTTCTTTTATAATGAGTAGCTTTTTTGAAGTCATCAATTCTTGTATTCCATATCGATTTAATAAATCAAAATTCACACCAATCAAAATTACAAAATCAGTAAGATTTAAATAATTATTAACTTCATTATGTCCCATGATGCCAATTAACCCTAAGAACTGAGGATTTCGATGATCAAATAAACCTTTAGAGTTTGGCGTTACGGCCACACTGGCAGCGGTTTTTGAAATAAATTCTTGAATAAATGCTGTATTATTTAGATGAATTAATTCTTCACCTAAAATAATTAGAGGTGGAGTCTTTTCAGCAATCGAAAATTCTTGGCAAAAAGTAATGGCACTCGAGAGCTCAGTATATTCATAGATTTTTTCAGGAGGGGAAATAGCAAGACTATTAAACGCTTCTATTTCTTTATTAAAAATATTCTTAGGAATTAAAATGACCGCTGGTTTTTTGTGTTTAATCGCTAATTCAAAGGCCTTATCTAGAGCTTCGGGAATCGATTTTTCATCCTGAATTTTTTTTTGATAACAGGTACATTGCTTAAGCATTTCTAAAACATTTAAAGTACCACCAAGTCCGGAAGTATCTTGAAATGCCCCTAATCCCTCCATTGCCTCTGGCACTATGCCGCTGATTAGCACTAAAGGTATTTTACTGGTATAGGCTTCTGCTAATACCGGTATTGTATTTAAGACTCCGGGGCCTGAAGTTGTCATTACAACTGAAATTTTACGTGTCGCTAAATAACAACCGATGGCCATAGTCGTAGCATTGTATTCATTTTTAGCAAGGATAATGGAGGTAGTATTTTTTTTATAAATCGAAGTATAGAGGTCTTCTATATTGGCACCGCTCATTCCAAAAACATGAGATAACTCTTTATAGGCCAGGTATTCACTTATATAGTCTGAGACTTTCACTGCAAGGTACTCGGATGAGTTTGTTTCCAGTGTTTGCCAATAATAGTAAAAGCTTTTTGCAAAATATCGGCCTGTTGAGCAAAACTTGCTCTAATATAGTTTGCCCCATTAGATCCAAAGGCAGATCCGGGAACAACCTCAACTCCAAGCGCCGCGAGTTCATCGACAACTGCAAGGTCTGGGATCTCATACTTAATAAAAAGAAAAAAAGCACCGTCTGGATTTACATAATCCACTCGGTATAAATCTAAAATTTCTTTGGCAATAGTAAATGCCTCGTAATAATTTTTTTTGAAAGATAACTTTTTTTTCAAAATAGACTTAACAATTTCTTGACCAAAAGAAGACATGGCCCCTGCAGCATTGTTAAAATAAGGAGATAATTTTTTCATATTATCGGTACTAGTCAAAACCCATCCGATTCTAGCTCCCTGTAAAGGATACATTTTCGAGAAACTGCCAACAATATAACCTCTATTAATAAAACTTGAAAAATTATAATGGGTCTTCTGGCCATAGATTAAGCTTCGATAAACTTCATCCATTACAAAAGATAATTGAGGATACTTGAAAAGCATTTCTTCAAAACGGACTAGATCCATATCAGTTAAAATTTTCCCTGTTGGATTATGAGGTGAATTCAATAATAACAAAGTGGGCCTCTTTGTAATTAATGATTCAACTTGATCCCAATTGATAAATGATTCAGCATCAATTGAAAGATTAAGTGAATATTTTTTAACTTTTGCTTCTGAAAATTCAGCAAGTTTAGTGTAAGGAGGAAAACCTGGGTCAGGTAATAAGATTTCTGAATCAGAGTTTAAATTTGCTCTAAAAATAAAATCGAGAGCTCCCATTGTTCCGTGGGTAATAGCGATATTATCAATTAATCTCTCCTCGTAAAATTTATCAATAATCATTTCCCTTAATTCCAAATCGCCATGAGACGGGTAATAACAATTAATGTTTTTTTTATGACTTAACTCTTCAAAAACCTCAGTTGGAAATGGGCTAATTTTGGGTTCTCCAATCCTTAAATCAAAACGTTCTAAGTGCAAGTGATTTAAACTTGAAATTTTTCTGTCAAGACCAAAGGCCTGAGAAGTAGAAGTTGTCATTTGTTGTACCATTTTAGGTTGTGAGATTAAAAAATACATTTCTAGATTTTGGTTCTAAAGCTTTGTTAATGTAGGGTGATTAAATTGGAATAAATAATATATATTATGAATGTTTTAAATAGTTTTCTTGAATGTATTAATCTTTAATTTTCTTTAATTTCTTTAATTTCTTTAATTTTTTTAATTTTTTTAATTTTTCCTCAAGTCACTTATATAGATTTGCAACTCTCCTTAATTCTCATTCAATATGTTTAAGGGAGATTATTTATGAAAAAACATTTTAACCTATTTCTGTATTTATTTATTTGTATTCCAACGATTTGCCTTGCTGAGATAAAGGTGTATCGACCTGTTGTTGCAACAGGCCCTAATATTGGAATTAAATTTCAAGTTCCTTATTCTCTAGGAACCCATGAAGGAATTGCACACATTATTTCCGGCAGTATTGCCATTGATAAAAATGATCCATCTTTAGCAACTGGTGAGTTCAGAGTACCGATAGAATCAATAACCACGAACAAAGCAGAAAGAGATTGTCATATGCAAGAGTCTTTAGGACTTAATTACCAGGTCTCAGATTTTCCAGCAGAACATGTTTGTGACAATCAATTCCATCTGGCCTTAACGGGGAAAAATTCAGTGGTCTATCCCCAAATTATTTTAAAGATTTTATCCATAAATTCACTAGATATGACGAAGAAAATTCTTTTGGAGGGAGAGACGCCAATAGAAGTGGTAGGTGTTTGGACCATACATGGAAAAAGTAACCAAGTTAAATTCCCAATGAAAATAATCGCAGAAGGTGATAAAATGAGAATTTCAGGTGATGTCCCTATTTTATTAAGTTCTTATGACATAAAAGTAAAACCTGCGCGTCTCGCTTTCTTTACGATCAATGTAAAGGATCAAGTTAAAGTATTTTTTGATTTTTTATTAACGCCAGAACCATTATGATCACTCAAGGTTTTTAGCAACTTGAAAATCTGACAAATCCTCTAACATTGCTAGAAAAACCTCTTCCGGTTGCGCTCCTGATATCGAATGCTCTTTATTGAAAATGAAAAAAGGCACACCTCTAATGCCTAAGGCCCCGGCTTGTTCTTCATCATGCCTTACATCCTGAGCAAACTGATCACTCTCCAAAACGGTTTGAACTTCTTGGTGGTCTAGACCTATGCTGACGGCCGCTTCTCTCAAAACATTAGGCGCAGAAATATCTTTTCCTTCTATAAATTTGAAAGACAATAGTTTTTCTTTCATTTGATTTTGCAGCCCGTGCAATTTAGCTAAATGAATCAGTCGATGAGCATTGAAGGAATTTGCTGGTATGACCTTATCCAAATGAAAATCAAGCCCTGCACTCCTGGCCATTTTAGTCATATTCTGATTCATCTGTTCTGCCCACGCGCGGTCCTTGCCATATTTCAGGGCCAGACGTTCGGTATTATCAGCTCCTTTGGGCGGATTAGTATTCGGATCAAGTTCAAAGCTTTTCCATTCGACTTCTATTTTTACTAATTTATTCTTGAGAAATTTCTTTAAGGCATTTTCTAAATGTCTTTTCCCGATATAACAAAATGGGCAATTAACATCTGACCATACTTCAATTTTAATCATAACAAATCTTCCTTTAAGGAGAGCATTCTTGATCAGAATAAAAGATACCACTACTTCTAAAAGCTTACTAAACGTTTTTAGATAAAGATTGTTAAAGTTGCCGACCATTCATGTAAAAGAAAATTATTATATTGTAACCCTACGACAATAGAATGATTCACCAAATACTGGGCCCCATAATAGATATCAGCTTTTTTGCGTTTTATAACCATAAGGCCATTTTCAAAGTCGAGATTAGGGGAATCTTCTTTTCTCAGAGCTAGATTGAATAAAAAGCTATTATAGCTATATGAGCTTGAGTAGAGAGAAATGCGAGTGCTCTCTTGATAGAATTTATATCGGGTCTTAATCAATCCATAATCAAGAGATAAGCTTTTAATTTTTGTCCCGACAGTATAGGTCTCTACTGAGAATTTTTCTTGATAGGTAGTGCCTTGATGGGTGGTTGAGTATAAAATATTTGTATAGGGATTGACATAATTGCCTAAATCAACTTTGACATCGTCTTGATAAAAATAAGCTCCAAAATTGAGGAAAGAAAATCTTGCAGATAAACCAACTCCAGGATTGATTTTTTTGATTTGAGGGTTTCGCTTAACAGATACCCCAATATCTAAACCAATATTTTTTTTATCTAATATTTTTGCTCCTATCGCTAAATTAATCTTTTTATTTTCATACTGAATTTTATTCAATTTACGAGCTAAAAGAAGTTCATCAATTTCAATTGAGCGATTGCCAAAAAAACTATTTTCAAGAGTTGGAGAAACAAGCGCCCCAATTCTTCCGTTGCCAGTTACAATGGCAAAAGTTAGAGGATTTTTGGGCTGATATAATGTTTCAATTCCAAGACCCTTAACACTGCTTATATTACCGGGATTTAAATTCCCGGCAGAAGCTGAAGATGGCAGTGATTGAGAACTTTTTCTGGAAGATCCCCCACAATATTTAAAATATTTACAAAGATCCTGGTCTTCGGCATGGGAAGTATTGGAAAAGTATAAAAGAAGAAAAACTAATTTGATCACGAACAAAGTATAAAAGGAATATTAAGAATGTGCAAAAAAACAATCCTACCACTCAAGGGGGTTCAATTTAGAAACCATTTGAGCAGTAGGATCAGGTATTAAAAAGATTTAAATAATATCCTGACAAGCATATGGATCGTTGTTGATTAAATCCTGAACAATTTTTAGCATTTGATTACAGGCCGGAACAACCTCTGCCTCTTTTCTATTGATTGGGCCATAATGGCCACGCTGAATTCTTAACATTGTCATCGCATATTCGGTTGCAAAGGCCGGGCATGATTTATTGAAGGCCTGATATTCAGCTCCCGCTCCCGATCCTAAAATACTAGTTGAACCACAACTTGCTCCTTGTTTGAAGACATCTTGAAGACAATTTTCTGGTGATGCTTTATATTCTGCATAGAGTTTGCTCAACTCTGGCGAAGAAGCAATTGAATCATAGCTTGTTTGAAAAGCTCCTGCTTCTGCGGCACTGGAAGAACGATTAGATCCAGCTGATTTATCCCATCCTTCACAATAACTCCCCGAGCTCTCTCTCATTCCTAATCCCATTCCAAGCGTATAAAGAGCTCGCAGAGGTTCTTGTCCGGCAGTCGTTACTGATATTGGTAGCGCCGCAAATATTGATTGATAATGTGCTATTGCATCTTTAGTGGCATTGCCCGAACTAGCGGCACTCATGGTTTGTGAAAGTGTAGAATTTGTTTTCAATCTACATAAACTTCGAGCGTAACTCAGAGCTACACCACTGATATAACCAACCGGTGCTTTGCCTCGATTTTTCCAAGAATAATTCGCACATGTTGAATCTGCTGCAATTGTTTTAATCTGATCAATATATGCTCCCCCATTGGTTGGAGTTATTGCCGACGGCGGTTCCGGCCTTGTTGGATCTGCTACAGACGTTATAGGTCTTGTACTCGTTGTCGCTTTAGTTATCACCGTTGGTAATTTACTTGTGGAAGTTGGCAACTTCGTAATCAAAGTTGGCAACTGACTTGTCGAACTCGGCAGCAGATTTATCAAAGTCGGTATTAGGTTTATCAACGTTGGTAAGGAAGAAACAATCGAAAGAGGTGTTGGATTCAATAAAATTGGCAACAGACTTAGCAAGGCCGGTAGCTGATTTGACGTAGTAGGAATCGAATCCGTTGATGCTGGGGCCTTACCTAATGTCGATAAAGTTGTCCTGAGATTTGCCATTTGGGGAATCTTAGAACCCATGGCAAAGGCCTGGCCGGTTATACTTAATAGAAAGAGTGAAATTAATATTTTATTTTTTGCTCGCTTCATTCTAAAGCTCCTATGTTCAAAGATCATCCGTGACCTAAATTTTTTAAATAATATCCTGACAAGCGTATGGATCATTATTGATTAAATCCTGAACACTTTTTAGCAATTGATTACAAGCTGGAACAACTTGTGCTTCTTTTCGATTGATCGGGCCATAATGGCCGCGCTGAACTCTCAGCATTGTCATCGCGTATTCTGTCGCAAAGGCCGGGCATGCAATATTGAACGCTTGATAATCAGCTCCTGCTCCCGATCCTAAAATACTGGTTGAACCACAGCTTGCTCCTTGTTTGAAGACATCTAAAAAACAACGTCCCGGCGACGCTTTATATTCAGCATAGAGTTTGCTTAATTCTGGAGAAGAGGCCATTGAATCGTAACTCGTCTGGAAAGCTCCGGCCTCAGCAGCACTTGAAGGTCGATTAGATCCAGCTGATCTATCCCAGCCCTCACAATATGATCCTGAACTCTCTCTCATTCCCAATCCCATTCCGAGTGTATAAAGAGCGCGCAGAGGTTCTTGTCCGGCAGTCGTTACTGATATTGGTAGCGCCGCAAATATTGATTGATAATGTGCTATTGCATCTTTAGTGGCATTGCCCGAACTAGCGGCACTCATAATTTGTGAAAGTCTGGAATTTGTTTTCAATCTACATAAACTTCGAGCATAACTAAGAGCTACACCTTTGATGTATCCAGCAGGTGCTTTCCCGCGACCTGTCCACGAAGTATTCGCACAGGCCGATCCTGTTGCAAGTGTTTTGATCTGATCAATATAAGGACCACCTTGCGACGGGCCCGTTACTACTACTGGAGGAGTAGTTGGAGTTGATACTGGAGGTGTGGTAGAGATAGGCGTTTTTGCCGTAGTCGTAGTAGTACTTGGATTTCCATTTGTCGCTATGTCTGGTAACTTTGCTCCACTTGCATATACTTGAGTTCCAGCACTTAACAGAAATAGAGATAAGATAAATAATCTTTTATTTATTCGCTTCATTCTAAAGCTCCTATGTTTTAAAAAAAATTCCAAAGAAATTTCTTTAAAGGTTTTGATCATCCTTGATCTTGTATTGCTTTAGAGAGCACTGTTTGTGCCAACACGATTTATGAGCTAAAGAGTTGATTCATAATAAATACTTATTATCCAGGACCTGGAATTCAGTGACATAATGGCATTGATAAAATGACCACGAATATTTTAATCAAGGTTAAATTATCACCGAGTAAATTCATCTAAATTTATCGAATATAACTATAAGTTACATAATGCTTTTGTCTTTTTTACTTCTCCATTTTTAGATTAATACTTGAGCTATTGTATAAAAATATTAAGGGGAGAAAATTATGAAAGTTTTAATCGCAGTTTTTCTTTTAGCAGGTTTTGGCCAAGCGGCCTACTCAATGCCTTGCGATACTGGGTACAGATGTGTTTCCAGTACGGGGAAATATAAAATTGAGTTACAGCGCTGTCGCTATAGAAACCATATCAATCTGCTGACAACCAAAATAAATAATATTGAAGTGAAAGATGCGAGTTTAAATATAGGTTGGGATGGTGATTCTGTTTTAGCATTTGAAATAAATTTACCGACACAGAACGCAGGCGCGGTTAAAATTTTAACTGCTGAATTGCCACAAAAATTTAAAGCGGGAATTTTGAAAGTTAAATATGCAGACTCAGAACCAGGACCCTTAACAGTCATTGATACTGAGAAAATTTTTTGTAAAATTGAAGAATAAACTATCATAAAAAAGGCCTTCAATCGAGGCCTTTCTACATTTTCGAAAGAACACATATATAGTCGCAAAAAACACTTACCTCCAGTTCCCATCTACTGACTCAAATAAATTATTATTAAAATCTAAACTAAATTTTTCTGGGGAAAATTCTTCTACTATTTATACATTTTTTTAAAAGGTAAGGTGAATATTTAGTCATCAACTTAGATAGGCCTCATGAAAAAATATTTATATTTCTTTTTTTTACTCTTAACAATACCTTCATACAATCTTTACGCTACTATTGGCGACGATATTATTTCTCCTGTAACTAATAGCGAAGCACAAAAAGTATTACTCATTGGTGCTTCCACGACATTAATAGCTTCATTTTTCAAAAATACATTAATAAAAAAAATGCAAAAAGATCTTTATGAAGATCAACCTCTTTGCTGCAAACTAACAGCACCTGGAAACGCCTATCTGCAAATTCTCCCAAATATTCTTTATAGCTTATCGTATGGTTTAAATTTTTATCTCAATGATAATGAAGATTCTAAACGAAAGGCCATAGGGATGGCCAAGGCAACATTATATTCTGGTATGATGACTGAAATTTTAAAACATAGTATTTATGAGAAACGTCCCAACGGAGGAGGAAACAGCTCATTTCCTTCAGGTCACACAACTTCGGCCTTTGCCTTTGCTTCATTTGTGGCCAGTGAGCACCCATGGTACGTAGGAGTACCGGCATATATTCTCGCAAGTTATGTGGGATTTTGTCGCATGCATGACAATAAACATTACCTCCAAGATGTCATGGCCGGTGCAACAATCGGAATGAGTTATGGTGTTGCAATGTCTTTAAAATCTAAGGAAGACGCTGAAAAGAAATCTGCTTTTATTATTACCCCGACAGAAGAATTAAAAGGAGTCGCGGTTAAGTACACACTGCAATTTTAAATTTTAATCAAGCTAAGCTTCACTTTAAGAACTCGCAGTTAAAGGCAAATCAACGGTGAATGCCGCTCCATCTCCTAACTTACTTTCCACAGAAATATTTCCGCGGTGAGCTTCTACAATTTGTTTAGAAATAAATAATCCGATCCCAAGGCCGCTAATATTACGAAAAGAAATTGCGCGCTCAAAGCGCTCAAAAATCTTGGATTGTTTTTCGGGAGCTATACCTTCTCCTTGATCTTTAACTATGAACTTAACTCTGTCTGAACTTCTTATTAAAGAAATACTAATTGGTTTTCCTGGCGCGTATTTTATTGAATTTGAAAAAATATTTACAAAAACTTGTTCAATCCTGATTCGGTCCCAAACTCCTTCAATCTTGGGTTCAATATGAAGTTCAAGAGGGCATTTAGCTTCAATAAATAGCTCTCTAAAACGATCCACCAAATCATTTACCAATTCAGAGAGATCAAATTTTTCAGTATTTATAAAAAGTTTACCAGCTTGAATGCGAGCAACATCTAATAAATGTTCTACTAATTCAGTAATTCGATCAACTTGTTTGACTGAAGAAGCAAGTGAGTTGGACAGAATCATCGCTTCGTGCAAAATATTTTCAGAGGAACGAACGCGTCGACTAAGCATTTGTAGTTGCAATTTTAAAGAAGTAATCGGTGTTTTAAGTTCATGGGAAGCAATGATAAGAAATTCGTCTCTTGTCGCAAGTGCCGTGCGCAGGTCATCTTCCATCTTTTTTCTTTGGCCAATATCTCTTGAAATACCAATAATCCCACCGATTAATGGATTAAGCAGTTGGTTTATTGCAGTTACTTCCATCCATGTATAGCTTCCATCTTTATTTAGGTAACGATACTGGGCACTCAAAAATTTTCCGGGACTATTTTGTAAATTTTGAAATTCAACCATAATCTGCTTTTGATCTTCGGGATGTATAAGCTCTAAAATATTTCGTCCAGCTAATTCTTCCTTATTATAGCCATGTATCCGAAGTGAGGATGCTGAATTAAAGAGGATTTTACCATCATGATCGAGGATAACAATAAGATCAGGAGAGAGATTGGTGATAGCAGAAAACATCTCTTCACTTTTTTTAAGTTTTTCTTCATTAAATTTTCTATCAGTAATATCTTCAACCATACACAAGTTCTTTTGAACAACACCTTCTCCGTTCTTAAAAGGAACAACAGAAAGATCAACCCAAACAATAGAACCATCTGGACGAATATATCGTTTAAGCAACTTAAAACTAGGAATAGTTCGGGCCTTAAGCCTAGCTCTATATTCTAAGTTGATGGGAAGATCATCTGGGTGAGTCAAACTCATCCAGTCGAGGCGCTTAAGCTCGTCTTCAGTGCGACCAAGAATCTTTTGAAATGTTGAATTTATTGAAATAAACTTTCCATTTGATGCATCAACTGAAGCAATTCCAAGAGGAGCTTCTTCAAAAATTGTTCTATAATTTATTTCACTTTTTTTAAGATCTTCTACTGCTCGTCGATGATGTTTTTCATTTTCGATCGTATCAATGGCGTAGGAAATATTAATTGCTATTTTTTCTAGTAAATCTACTTCTGATTTATTAAAAAAATCTTTTGTTGAAGAATAAATATTAAAAGTCCCAATAACTTTACCCTTAAAAAAAATAGGGAGAGCAATGCTTGAGGCGTAACCTCGCTTGAGGGCCTCCCCCCTCCATGAACTAAAGGAAGAATCATTGTCCAGATCGTTGCTAACGAAGGCCTTTCCTTCTCGAAATGAAGATCCAGTTGGGCCACGCCCCTCTTGAAGATCAGCTCGAGAGGAAATATCGACAATATTTTGAAGATAGCCTTCTTCGTACCCATACAAAGTTACAGGTTTTAAATGTTGGAAGTCGGGTTCAAACAAACCAATCCAGGCCATGAGAAATTTTCCCTCTACCACCACGATCCGACATGCTTCATAAAAAACTTCATCCTGATATTTAGAATGGATCACCATCTGATTTATTTGTGCCGTCACGGCATAGAGTCTTGAGGTCTTAAGTAATTCTTTTTCAAATTTTACTCTTGAAGATATATCAGTGATGAGGCCACTCCAAAGGATGCTTCCATCATCACATTTTTCTGGTCTAGAGTGACCTAAAAGCCATCGTTCTTCTTTACTTTCATCTTTACCAGATAAAAAAACCCGGAATTCATACCGCCAATCTTTTAGCGTTTTAGCAGATTCATCAATAGATTTATGGACTCCTTCCAAATCATCGGGATGTATAATTGAAAACATAGCACTTGCATCCTTAACTATCTCTTGAGGTGAAAAACCCAAAATATCCTTAATCGCATCGTTGCAATAAGGAAAGCAAGACCGTCCATCAGGATACAAACGATACTGATAAATCATACCGGGGAAATGCTGGGTGATATGATCGAGAATACTACATTGATTCTCGATCATGCCTGGTACTTGTTGAGGGAGATGAATGATCTTTTCATTTTGATTCTCAATCATTAATAAGCCTCCACATCCCCAGTATTAGCGTGCAACCCATCCTCCATCGACCACAAGAGGATGACCTGTAACAAAGGAAGAAGCATCACTACAGAGCCAAAGGGCCGCTTGAGCGATCTCTTCTGGAAGTCCCATTCTTCCCGCAGGCTCGCCTTCCATTAGCATTTTAGTGACCTCTGCTTCTCCATGTGTAAATCTCTCAATCATTGGTGTCTGAATAATTCCAGGACAAATAGCATTGACTCTTATTTTTTTAACTGCAAATTCTAGCGCCGCTGCTTGTGTAAGCCCAATCACTCCGTGCTTGCTGGCGGTGTAGGCCGGGCTCCCGGAAAACCCTACGATGCCTGCAACAGATGAACAGTTTACAATACTACCTCCACCATTTTTTAACATTTCAGGGATTTGATATTTCATGCATAACCAAACTCCTTTCAAATTGATATTCATGATCTTGTCCCAATTTTCATTGGAACACATCATGGTGTTGGCAGAATCACCTTCAACTCCTGCATTATTAAAAGCACAATTTAAATGACCAAATTTTTCTACGGTCTTGGCGACCATATTTTTGACATCACTCTCCAAAGAGACATCACACTTGATAAAAACTGCCTTTCCATCTTCAGCTTGAATGCGACTGACGAGTTCTTCTCCTCGAGCTATTTGCACATCGGCCACCACTACTGATGCTCCTTCACGAGCAAAGGCGAGGGCCGAAGCCGCTCCAATCCCCGAGGAAGCCCCTGTAATAATAACAACTTTATTTTTAAGATTTAAGTTCATGAATTGCTCCTTCTTTTTTATTTTCGACTAAAATATAATTAATTAATTCAGCTAAACTTGATAGTTCAGCTAATTTTGAATCCGGTATATAGATCCCGGTTTTTTTTTGGAGAGAAACGACAATATTGTATAAATCCAAAGAATCAATTTCGATTTGATCTCTAAGTGAAAGATTCAGATTTATTTTTTCAAAAGAAACCTCCGGTGCGACTTGATGAAAAGCATCTTTAAAATAGCTTTTAATTTCTTCAGCATTTATTTCCATATCGTTTCTCTCATTTATCTTTGATTAAAGTGAAAACGGATCATTTAATTTTTTTTCAATTTCATTTAAAAACCTGGCACCTAAAAGACCATCACTGACCCGATGATCCGCACTAAGCGTAATATCCACCACAAATCCAGCACGCAATTGATCTTGACGATCGATAATAGGTTCTTTGCGAATATGACCGATACCAACGATGGCCACCTGAGGAGGAAAAATGATTCCATAAACTTCATCACTGCCCAAATCCCCAACATTCGTTATGGTAAATGTTCCTTCACTCAGCTCGCGGTTTTTGAGCCCGCCTTCTTTAGTTCGCATTGCCAAATTTTGAACCGCTTTATTAAATTCGGAAGTACTCATTTTATCGGCTTCCAGTACAGCGGGAACTATTACACCTCCTCCTTTAACAGAAAAAGCTATTCCCAAATTTATATTGCTTGAAGCTTCAAACCTATCTTCTTTGAAATACCCATTCATCTCTGGAAATTTTTTCAAGGCAACAATCACCGCACGCATCAAGAGCGCTGGTAAAAGTAATCTATCGGGTGGAGTTAATTTTTTATTAGTTTCATCAAGCCAATTCATTAGAGAATCTAAATTCATTCTTTTTTTAAGATAATAGTGAGGTATTTCTTTTTTTGAGCGTGACATAACAGCAGCAATTGCCTGTCTTAGATTGACTCCCAAAAAAGCTTTTTCTGTTTTGGTGCGAAGTTTGGTTTCTATATCTTTTAAGGTTATTTCACCCTCAGCACCTGTGCCCTTAATTTGTGAGAAATCTATATGATTTTCTTCGGCCATTTTTTTAGCAACCGGAGATATTTTAATTCGAATATTTTCTTTTATTTCAGTCTTCATTTCACTTTTAGTTGAATCTAAAATCTGATCACCCTTAATATCCAGGATAGCAATTGGTCTTCCAACTTGAATCACATCTCCCTCTTTGGCAATTATCTCCATAACTGTACCCTCCCTAAAACTTTCAACATCTACGACAGACTTGGTAGTTTCAACGGCCGCGATAACCTGGTTTTTTAAAATCTTATCGCCTACCTTAATTTTCCATTCCATCAGCTTTCCCTCATCCATATCTGCTCCGAGGGACGGCATGGGCAAATTATAATTCATTTGAACATCTCCTCTAGTTTTAAAACAATATCTGCGATCTGAGGGATGATCGCTTCTTCTAAATGACGAGCATAAGGAATCGGTACTTCTTTACGGCACAACCTCTGAACAGGAGCATCTAAATCATAAAAACATGACTCCATAATTCGCGCTGAAATTTCAGCGGAGAGACTTCCACTTCTCCAGCCTTCATCGACAATTAAAACGCGATGAGTTTTTCTGAGCGAAGTAAAAATTGTTTCATCATCCAATGGACGAAGACTTCGAAGATCAATCACTTCAATCTCTCGTCCCTTTTTTTCCATTTCATCACTTGCCTTCAAACAACGCGGGAGCATACCTCCATAAGTAATGAGGGTTAAGTCTTTTCCGGGCTTTTTAATTTGAGCTTTATAAGGGGTAAAATCAGAAATATTTTCACGGCATTCTGCTGATTGATTAAAAAGAAGAGCATGTTCTATTAATAGAACTGGCGAATTTTCTTTTATGGCATAACCTAACATAAAGCGCGCATCTTCAACTGTTGCTGGAGTTAAAATTTTAAGTCCAGGAATATGGGCCAGCCATCCTTCAAAGGAATTAGAATGTTGAGCGGCCAATTGTCTTCCACCTCCGGAGGTCATACGAATAACAAGAGGAAGAGATATTTGTCCGCCCGACATAAAGTTTACGATGGCGGCCGAATTAATAATTTGATCAAAGGCCAAAAGTGCAAAATTTACAGTCATAATTTCCACAATGGGTTTCATTCCTCCCATTGCGGCCCCAATTCCTATCCCCGTAAAACCGACTTCCGAAAGAGGAGCGTCGATAATTCTCTCACTTCCAAACTCAGCTAAAAAATCTTTGCTTACGGCATAGGTACCTCCGTAGGCACCAACGTCTTCACCTATTAAAAAAGAATTTTTATGAGTGGCCAAAACTTCTTTTAGGCCAAGTCTTAATGCTTCTCTATAAGTTAGTCTCATTATTTTCTCTACTCCAATTAGCTACCTTCAATATTTAATTCTGCTATATTTTCCAATCGTCCTGCTTCTGCAAAGGCGATGGCGTCACTCATTTCTTCTGCAATCTCTCGATTGACTTCTTCCCATTGTTTGAAAAATTCTTTTTTTTGGTCTTCGTTCATTACTTTAGTTATTTCCTTTTTTATAAACTCTATTGGATCTCTCTTTTTCCAATCATCTACTTCATTCTTAGATCTATAAAGTTCAGGGTCAAACATTGAATGAGCTCGAAAGCGATAAGTTTTAAATTCTAGAAAATAAGGTTTTTTTTCTCGTTCAATATAACTCAGGGCCTGTTTGGTTTTTTCAACCACATCAAAAATATTCATGCCATCTACCACTTCAGCTTCCATGACATAAGCACGTGCCTTTTTTACTAAATCAATTTGGGACTGGGATCTATTCAAGGCGGTACCCATTGCATAGAAATTATTTTCACAACAAAAGAGCATAGGAATATTCCAGAGACTGGCCATATTCATTGATTCATGGAAGGCACCTTCGGCCATTGCCCCTTCACCAAAAAAACAAACGGTCTTTCGATTTTCTTTTAAATTTTTGGCAGCAAATGCTAGCCCTAATGCTTGTGGAATTCCTGAGCCCACTATTGCACTCCCTCCAAAAAACCTGTGTGCCACGGAATAGAGATGCATCGAGCCTCCCCTTCCTTTTGAGCATCCTTCAAACTTTCCAAACATCTCAGCAAAAATCGCCTTTGCACTCACTCCTTTTAATAGAGCGTGAGCGTGCTCACGATAGGTTCCCACGATATTGTCTTCGGTACTAAGTAAACTCATTACTCCTGTGGCCACGGCCTCTTCTCCGATATACAAATGCAAAAAACCTCGAATTTTTTCTTTGGTGTAAAGCTCAGCACATAACTCTTCCATCGTGCGAACTCTTTGCATGTTTTTTAAAAGCTGCA
>JAQTTZ010000035.1:18925-34428 GCA_028710485.1 Bacteriovorax sp.
GCCCCAGCTCGCGCGCTTTCAAGAGTCTTCTCATGATTTTTCCCCTTCTAGTTTTTGGTAAATTATCAATGAAGGAAATTTCTTTAGGCGCAACCGAAACACCTAAATGGATTCTAGCAAAAGACATAATATCCAAACGAAGTGACTCCGTTGGCCTATAATTTTTTTTAAGTACAGCAAAGGCCTTTACTAACTCTCCTGCAATTTGGTCTGGTTTACCTATGACTGCGGCCTCCAATACTGCCGGATGCTCCATTAAAACACTTTCAACTTCAAACGGTCCGATTAAGTGTCCCGAGCTTTTAATGACATCATCAGCTCGACCAACAAACCAAAAATATCCATCGGAATCAAATTTGGCGAGATCGCCACTTAAATACCAATCTCCCTTAAAACATTTTAGATAACGCTCATTTTCTCCTAAATATCCACGAAACATTGAGGGCCAACCAACCTTGATAGCAATCTGTCCTTCTTCATTGGGATCCTCAACTATTTCTTGCTGATCGTCGTTTAGTAGTTTTATTAAAGCGACTTCTATTCCTGGCAGAGGTTTTCCCATCGAACCAGGTTTAATCGCCATTGAAGAAAAATTAGAAATAATAATGCCGCCCGTTTCCGTCTGCCACCAATTGTCATGAAGTGATATTCCTAAATTTTTCTTTACCCACCAAATGACTTCCGGATTAAGAGGTTCTCCAACACTGGCAGCAAATCTCACGGTTGAAAGATCAAATTCATGAGGCAATTCCTCACCGGCCTTCATTAACATTCTCATTGCGGTGGGTGCAGTATACCAAGAGCTGACTTTGAACTTTTGTAAAATTTCATACCATCTTCTGGCGTTGAATTCAGCTTCATCAATGATTAAGGTCACACCATTGCAAAGAGGAGAAATAATTCCGTATGATGTTCCCGTTACCCAACCAGGGTCTGCAGTACACCAAAAAATATCATCACTTTTAAAATCCAGTGCCCACTTTCCTGAGAGCTGATGAAAGACGACAGCACCATGAACATGCATGGCCCCTTTGGGAATACCTGTCGTACCACTGGTAAAATGCAAAAGAGCTATATCATCGGCACTGGTTTTTACCGCTACTGGTTCTTCATAGTGAGTAGTAAGCAATAAATTCAAATCAATATAGTTAGCAATATCTTTAGCACTTCCATCATCATCAAAAATAATTAAATATTTTAAAGAAGTAAGTGAGTCGCGTATGGGCGAAATCTTTTTTTGATAAAGAGACGCCAGCGTAAAGAGTGCCTTGACATTACCTTTTATCATGCGTGCTTTAATTGGCTCCGGGCCAAAAACTGAAAAAAGAGGTGAATAGACTATTCCAGATCTAAGACTTGCAAGTGCCATGAGATAGGATTGTGGCAAGCGCGGAGAAAGTGAAAAAATAACATCACCTTTAGATAATCCCAAATGAGTGAGTGCGCGGGTCAGTTGCTTAGTCTGAACTAGCAATTCACCATAAGTTATGTCTTTTATATCGTTTTGATTTTTAGGCCATGACTTACCTATAAATCGTATGGCCGTTTTATTTTCGACAACGGTGCCGAGATGAACATCGAGTGCTTCATGACAAATATTTAGAGCGCCATTATTTTTTGCAACTTTTTGTTTTAGAGCTTCTGACCAAGAAAAATTTTCGAGAAGCATCTCCTCTTTTAAATTCGAAGCTTCAATCTCAGTCTGTGTTTTAGTGATTACAAAATTGCTTTCCATTGATTGATACCACCTTAAATATAAGAAAAAATGAAAATGAAGCCGACTGTGAACTGATCTTAAAATTCAGCTTTAAAGATATGTTTGAGAAGATGTCATTGATAAATATATTATTATTATAAAACTATTTGAAAATGGATATGACTGGTTTTTATAGGATTAAATCATTCTTAGTTTAGGATTAACATTTGACCATCCAAAAAAATGTCCCAAAATAATAACCGATAGGCCGATAAGAATAGTTACCACCAGATGTGTCCACAATCCATAGAGAAGAACAATGATACCGATAAGATTCAATGTTAAGTTGATTGGGTGTTTATGGAGTAGACCGATTTTACCAATAGTAGTTTGAGACATTAATTCAGGATCAATATTCCTGGTGAAAAAAAGACCCATTCCTCCCATCACTACCGCATTTAGCAATGCTGCTTGCCAATTCTGGTTCCAAAAAAAATAGGTTGTCCATATTGCCCCAATCATATCAAAAACAATTTTACGGGGATGAAAACGCATTAAAAAATATCGATCAATGAGACTTTTATATTCTACATTTAGACCTGCTTCCTCAAAGATTGACTGAGAATGTGAAAATTTAATTGTCATAGATGCCTCCTGATTAAGACGACCTTAATGAATTACCCTTTTATACATATATGCGGAGATAGATAAGCAACTCGCTTGCTTAATCCTGCAAGCTCTGCGGATGAAACGACTTCATGAAGATTTTTGTAAGCATCGGGTGCTTCTTCGGCCACACCTCTAAAAGATCCACTGCGAATAAGAATTCCATGCTCTTTTAATTGTTGAATAACTTGTGGACCACTCCAATGTTTAGTGGCCTCCGTCCGGCTCATAGCTCTTCCTGCCCCATGACAAGAAGAACTAAATGAAAGATCTTCGCTCTTGGTAGTTCCAATCAGAACATATGAGCCAATTCCCATACTACCACCTATAAGAACGGGCTGACCGATCTCTTTATATTTTGATGGAATATTCGGATGATGTGGACCAAAGGCCCTGGTTGCTCCTTTTCGATGAATATATAAATGTTTTTTTTCTCCGTTCACAGTATGCACTTCATTTTTACAAGTATTATGAGAAACATCATAAACTAATCTTAATTGTGAATGAGAAAATATTTGAGCGAAAGCGAGTCTCGTAAAATGCGTAATGATTTGCCGATTGGCCAAAGCACAATTGATGGCCCCTCTCATTGCTCCTAAATAATTTTGTCCAATTTCAGAATTAATTGGTGCACAAGCAAGCTCTCTATCGGGTATTATAATACTAAAATTTTTAGAGGCCTCCAACATAGATCTCAAATAATCAGTCCCAATCTGATGGCCCAGTCCTCTTGAGCCACAATGAATGCTGATAACTACATCTTTTAAATGAATGCCTAAAACTTCGGCCGCTTTCGGGTGAAAAATTTCTTTTACTTCTTGAATTTCGAGATAATGATTTCCGGATCCAAGTGTGCCCATTTCTAATTTTTGGCGCTCTTTAGCTTTATTTGAAATGGCCTCTGGTTTTGCACCTTCCATATGCCCGTGCTCTTCGATAAACTCAAGATCACCCATTTGCCCATAACCATTTTTTACGGCCCACTCGGCCCCACCAGTTAGCATTTTATCCATTTCTTGCATGCTAAGTCGTATTTCGCTTTGACTGCCAACACCTGATGGAATTTTTTTGAATAGAAGATCTGCCAAAGTATTTTTTTTATCCATAATTTCTTCAATCTTCATTCCAGTGTGAAGAAGCCGAACCCCACAGGAGATATCAAATCCTACTCCACCAGCAGATACAATTCCTCCAAGTTCTGGGTCAAATGCAGCGACTCCTCCAATCGGAAAACCATATCCCCAATGGGCATCAGGCATGGCATAGGCCTTATCGACAATCCCCGGCAAGGTAGCGACGTTACATATTTGTTCATAGACTTTATTATCCATATGTCTTAGAAGATTTTCAGTCGCGTAGATCACTGCCGGAACCCTCATATTTCCGAATGGTTTTATTTGCCAAGTGGTAGGAGAAATTTTTTCAAAAAGATTTAATTCCATTTTTTACTCCCTTAGACATCAACAATACATTGAGCAATCCATTGATCTTTGACATGGATAACTTTTAGCTCAGTCATGGTTGCGCCCTTTATATCTACAGCAGGATCATGACTAACAGAATTGACTCTTTCACCTGAGCATTCGGCATCAAGCACTCCATTTGAAATATGAACTTTGTATTTATTAAAAAGTATTTTTTTTGTATCCATTTCATAAATCAATGCATTTAACCAATCGTAAAACAAAAGTTCCATATCAGAATCTTCACAATGGATATGGAATGTAATACTTGAAGATACTTTTTCTGGTATGGTGACCACCGCAGTAAGCGCTATTGCGGCCATTTCGAAAGCTTGTTCAACGGTGTTACCAATTCCTCGAATTCCAACATCCGCATCATGTGAAAAATGCTCCCAGCTAGGCATAAGTTTTTCTCCCTATTTGTTAAAGAATATTGGCAAAGAACATCCACGAACAATATAAAATGATTATAATTCTTATAGATAACTTTTGATCATCCAATTCAATTGAATTAAGACTTGGAACTAATACTTTAGTAAATGCTAATTTTAAAAAGCTGTATATCCTAATTAAGATAAGGAGGATTTTATAGGCCGATTAATTTTCTCTGCATTTTTAATTTTAATTATAAATACAAAAGTATTTGCTCAGCAAACACTCAAAAGAGATCTCTCGATGCTCTTGGAAAGTGAGCGCAATTCTATTATTGTTTTTCAAAATGTTGCTGATGCTATAGTTAACGTTTCAAATCTAATAAAAATTCAAAGTATTTTTTCCTCGATGGGCGAGACAGAAATTGAATCAGGTATTGGGTCTGGTTTTGTTTGGGACAAAGATGGACATATCATTACCAATTTCCATGTGGTCGATGGTGGTTCTTCCTTTTTAATTGTCTTCAAAGACGACAAAAAACAATACCGGGCCAAACTAATTGGCGCCGACCCCATAAAGGATATTGCGGTCTTGCAATTGGAAGTAAAACGCCCATCATTGAAACCAATAATATTAGGTGACTCAAAATCTCTCTTGGTTGGTCAAAAGGCCTTGGTGATAGGATGTCCGCTGGGACTTAATCATACATTAACAACTGGGTCTATTTCAGCGCTCGAAAGGAAAATAAAAGGCTATGGCGGTGTATCCATAGATGGAATGATTCAAACTGATGCTTCAATTAACCCTGGCAATTCGGGAGGAGCTTTACTAGATTCTCAAGGCAAATTAATTGGCATAAATACCATTCTTTTCAACGCCTCTGGAAGTCAGGCGAGTGCAGGTCTTGGATTTGCGATTCCGGTTGATATTATAAAAGCAATTGTCCCGCAGCTTATTAAATTTGGAAAAGTCATCCGTCCAGGATTAGGAATGACTTATTTAGAAGACTATTACGCTGTCCACTTAGGATTAATGGATGGAGTAATGATTAAATTTGTCGACCCTAAGGGTCCTGCGGCAAAGGCCGACCTTCAGGGGATAACTCGCAATCTCTGGGGCCAATACTTCTTTGGCGATATTATCATCAGTATCGATAGCACTCCGGTTAAAAACAATGATGATCTTTTTGCTACCATTGAGAAGCATAAAATTGGCGATAAAGTCAAAATAAAATACATTCGCGACAATAAAGAAAAAACCACTTATGTCACTCTTTCTCAAATGTAATTTGTAAATAATTTTTTATTATTTGAAAAAATCTATATAACAGATCGAATGTATATATTTCCCTTAAGATGATTTTGGCGACACTCTTAGTACTAGGAATGATAACGAAGAGGATCTTTGGTATGCGATGGGGAATAAATTCAGATTAGTTTTCTATTTAACAAATAGAAAATTAAGAATCGATAAATGTATAACTATTTTTAGGAGGTCTTTATGAAATTAGTACCATGGAAATCAAAAAGTGTCGCGTCTTACACACCTTCAATAATTGGAGATGAACTAGTGTCCTTTCAAAGAGAAATGAATAGTCTCATGAATAGTTTTTTCAACAGAGGTGAGTTAGTAATCCCACAAATGCTAGACACTAGTTTTTATCCATCAATTGATCTAAAGGAGAAAGACAATAAGTATCTTCTTGATGCTGATGTGCCAGGGATGAACGAAGCAGATATCGACATCGACTTTCATAATAAAACTCTCACGATTAAAGGTGAGAAAAAAAGTGAAAAAGAAACAAGAGATAGTGGTTATGTCTGTGTCGAACGTTCAAGTGGAACTTTCCGCAGAGATATTTATTTAGATGAAGATATTGATCAAAATAATATTAAGGCCGAGCTTAAAGATGGAGTTCTCCATGTTGAACTACTAAAAAAAGAGAAAGCTAAAGAAAGTCATAAAAAAATTGCCATTCAACATTAAAAACAGGGGGAGTTCTTGCAACTCCCTTTTTATATCGTAAGCTCCGGTTTGGGTAAGTATAGAATATTTAATTTAAAGTATTTTTTTAAATCCTCTTCAGATAACGTCTCTTTTTGCAAAAGCTCTTTAGCTGCCATATCAATTATCACTTGATTATTTCTCACAATAGTTATCGCCTTTTCAAAGGCCACATCAACTAACTCTTTTATTTTTTTGTCTATTTGCTCTGCAACTTTCTCGCTGTAATTTTTGTGACCATCAAAATAATCCGACGTTCCCAAAAATTTCTCTGTTGGGTCTTCATAAGAAATATGTCCAAGCCCTTCGACCATTCCATACTTCAAAGCGATGCCCCGTGCGACTTGAGTGACTTTTGCAATATCGTCCGAAGAGCCTGTCGAAAAATTACCAAAAAATATTTTTTCAGCAGCTCTGCCTCCTAAAAGAATAATTATTTTATTTTCTAATTCTTCCTTGGTCATCAAATAACGATCTTCGAGTGGACTTTGCAATGTATATCCCAAGGCACCAATTCCTCTTGGGATAATTGATACTTTGCGGACTTTATCACTTCCTGGCAGAGAAATAGCGACAAAGGCATGGCCAATTTCGTGATAAGCTACAATCTTTTTTTCTTTCTCATTTAAAACTCTGCTCTTTTTTTCAAGACCAGCGACTATTCTCTCAATGGCCATAGTAAAATCTTCTGGCAAGACAAATTCTCTTTTTTTTCGTGTAGCACTCAAGGCCGCTTCATTCACTAAATTAGCAAGGTCTGCACCTGTAAAGCCAGGAGTTAGAGCAGCGACATCTTCCAACTTTAAATCTTTTGCCATTTTAATATTTTTTACATGAACTTTTAAGATATCAACTCGTCCCGATTTATCTGGTCGATCAATTAAGACCTGCCGATCAAATCTACCAGATCTCAACAAAGCAGGATCTAGTATTTCAGGTCTGTTTGTAGCGGCCAGTAGAATCACACCTGTCGTAGAATCGAATCCATCAAGTTCAGAAAGTAATTGATTGAGAGTTTGTTCTTTCTCATCATGACCACTGGAAATTGGACTTATGCCTCTCGCCCTTCCAAGAGCATCCAGTTCATCAATAAAAATAATACAAGGGGATTGACTCCTTGCTTGTTCAAACAAATCTCTGACTCTGGCCGCACCTACACCTACAAACATCTCAACAAATTCAGATCCGCTTATAGAAAAGAAAGGAACTTTTGCTTCGCCGGCAATGGCCTTTGCCAGAAGGGTTTTACCTGTTCCTGGAGGGCCCACGAGGAGAATACCTTTTGGCATTTTGGCACCTAGCCTGCCATAGGAAACAGGATCTTTCAGGAATGCTACAATTTCTTTTAACTCTTCTAGGGCCTCATCTACCCCCGCCACGTCATTGAAAGTAATCTTAATTTCTTTTTCAACAAAGACCTTGGCCTTACTTTTTCCAATATTCAAAAAAGAGTTCCCTGCCTGACCCATAAATTTTCTGGATAAATAAATCCATACTGCAAAGAAAACAAATGTTGGCACAACCCAGGAAAATATGCTTTTCAATAGGGTTGAATCGGGCACTTTTGAATACTTAACATTAAATTTATCAAATTCATTGGATAAAGTTGGTTCAACAAGGGTTGAAAGAACAATTGATTTTTTATCAGGTCCGGGTTCTTTAAGTACACCTCTTACTTCGGTATCAGAGACTACAACTTCTTTAATTTTCCCACTTGATAATAAACTTTTAAATTCACTATAGGGAAGTGTTTCATAGATAGCATTCCTATTATAAAACTCTTGAATTAAAAAGATTACAACGAACATAATAATATAATATGAAATATTAATTTTCTTTACTTTGTTTTCTGGGATTTTATTATTCTTTATATCGGCCATTAATATCCATAGAAGTGCATTTATATTTTTTTACTCCGAGCCACACTTAAATATACCTAGAAAGGCAGTGGATAAAAAAGATGATTAAAATTATATCACCCATTCTTTTATTGAATAATAAGAACATCCTAAAACCAAACCGTTAAGACATTTTTACGGAATATTAGGTCACCACCCTATATTTTTTTCATATTAACTTGCTTATAATTTGCTTATCAGAAAAAATATTATAGCTTTCCCCCATGATGAATAGACAAAACTTATTTTCAAAATCTTTAGTGCTGGCCTTGTTGATAGCTTCACATCTTTTGTGTTTTGAGGCCTCTGCCAGGTCGACAAAAGAAATCTGGTTAGAATTTACTGGCTCTAACTTCTGTCAAAAATCTTTTTGTGCGGATGGAATCCCTGCCAACGTTTTAGAAATAGCATTAAATTATTTTAAGAAAAATCAAAAGCTCATTAACAATGTCGATTTTTTAACTATTATCGATTTTACTAAACTATCAATCGAAAAAAGAATGTTCATTTTAAATTTAAAAAACGGATCAGTTGAAAGTTTATTAGTGACTCATGGAAAAAAATCAGAAGGTGAATTAGGTCAGGCCAAATATTTTTCTAATACTCCAGGAAGTGAAATGAGCTCCATCGGATTTTTTGTAACTGATTCAGTTCCCTACGTCGGAAAACACGGGGACTCTCTCCGAATAAATGGACTCTCTAAAACAAATAGTAATGCACTAATGAGAAATATAGTCATACATGGTGCAGATTATGCAACTCAATGGTTCGCTGATGAAAGAGGACGGTTGGGATTAAGCCAGGGATGTCCGGCCGTTGCTCCCAATAAAGTTAAAGGCGTAATAACCAAACTGAAAGGTGAATCACTGCTGTATATTCATTCTGATCAACAAAGTATTTAATCCAAAGTTCGGTGAATTATTCCCCATAGACATCACTCCCCTATATATGTGATTCTAATTTAATGAAAAAACAAATTTTATGGGCATTGTCTTTAGGTATATTTTTGGCCTCTTGCTCACACAATTCCCCCAGTTATCAAAATACCAAATGGATGGATCAGGAAGATTATGTCCGATACGTTAATTTTTTTTCGAGGGCCCCATCAAACGTCGGAAGTACCTATCATCTAATTGGCGATTGTGACGGACTGCCAAGTATTGATGTGAAAACGGCCCCTGGTTTTTGCGTTGGACTTCTCTACGACGGATTAGGGCTTAGGAAACCAAGAACTGCGGCCACCATAGATTCTCATCAAATTGTTCTAACCGATATGGGTTCATGGGAACTTTATGATGGCAAAATTTTCATTCTTAATTTTGATAATGGCCAAACGACTTTAAAAGAAATTTTTTCAAATAAATCGTTTAGTAATTTAAAAGATCCAAGAAGAGAAATTATCAATCGCCCTCATCAGATCACTAAGCACACTGATGGATACTATTATGTGGGATCAAGCACGGCGATATTAAGATTTAATCCCCTCGCCACCAATCCATTAGAAAGCATTGAAGTACTTATTAAAGATCTTCCGGCCGAAGGGCTTCATCCACTCAAATCTTTTGCCTTTGATGAAAGCGGCTCTTTGTTTGTCAATGTAGGTGCGGCCACAAATGTTTGCCATAAAAATAGTGTCGGTAGCATTTTTGGAAATCGCAATAAAACTTGTGATGAAGCAGAAAATCGAGAAATAGGTCAAGGGCAAATCCGCCGCTATAAAATAAATAATAATGGCAGCGTTGCTGATGGATTTGAAATTTATGCTAAGGGACTCCGAAACTCAGTTGCCCTCACCTGGGATTCCAAAAGACAAGTTCTTATCCAAGGGGAAAACAGTAGAGATACTATCGAAAAAAATGCACCTCACTTAAGTGGCGCCGATCTGCCTCACGATGAAATCAATCTTATAGAACAAGGCAAACACTACGGTTGGCCATATTGTTATGATAACAACCAAAGTTCTCCAGAATGGAAACAAATAAAATGTGGATCATACCAAAAACCACAAATGCTTCTTCCGGCCCACTCTGCTCCGCTTTCATTGCATGTTTACAATGGTTCAATGTTTCCTGAATGGTACCAAGGAAGAATGTTTGCTGCTCTTCATGGGTATGAGCCCCATGGCCATCGCCTGGTCACTTTTAAGCGAGATGATAAAGGACTTCCAACCGGTGTTCCACAAAGTGTGGTGTATGGTTGGGATTCAAAAGGAGAGCAAAAATATGGAAGCCCTGTTGGTATAACTGAACTTCCCGATGGCTCTATGATTATTATCGAAGATATGAACAAAAAAATATTAAGACTCGCTTATGATCCTTCTCTTGGTGACGGAAAACCTGTACAGGAAATTGAAAATACCCACACTGATATCAATATTGAGCGTGCTAATGCAGAAGAGACGAGAAGATTAAAACTTCTTAAAAAATTGGCAGCTGGAAACTCAAAACCATTTACTCTTTTTCAGACCCGTGTAATTGATAAGACCTGCTATGTCTGTCACGGTGGAGAAAATGCTCCAGGCATTCAACTTCTTCGCTATGATGACGAAGGAAACGACGCGCGTATTTTAAAAGCTAAAAAAGCAAGCGAGGTATACTCGATGGTCAGTGGAGTTGCTGGATTTCCTCCCATGCCTCCTCAAGGCTTTTCAAGCGAAGAGGAAGCTCGCGAAGCATCAAACTTACTTAAGCTTTGGATCGAACAAATTTCACAAAATTAAAATATTTTAAGTCATATTTATTTCTCATATTTATTTTCTCTCTGTGTGACAAATTGTCACACAGACAACCAAATTTTTTTATATTTTCTTGATTTCTCGTGGCGAGATCATTGGCCCATAGATTGCAATTCCACTCCATGGTTTTTATAAAATAACAAATGGAGATTTACCCATGAAATCACTCGTATATCACGGCCCAGGAAAGCTAGCATTAGAGGACAAACCTAAACCTTCTATAAAGGTTCCAACAGATGCCATCGTCAAAATGACGAAGACAACCATTTGTGGAACAGATTTACATATTAAAAAAGGTGACGTGCCAACGGTTACAGATGGCAGAATCCTAGGACACGAAGGTGTCGGTGTCATTGAAGAAGTCGGTGGAAGTGTAACGAACTTCAAAGTTGGCGACCATGTCCTCATTTCATGCATCACCTCTTGTGGTAAATGTTCCAATTGCAAAAAAGGAATGTATTCCCATTGTGAAAATGGAGGTGGCTGGATTCTTGGAAATCTAATTGATGGTACACAAGCTGAATACGTGCGTATTCCATACGCAGATAATGGCCTTTATCCAATACCTGCTGGCGCCGATGAAGAAGCTCTCGTCATGTTGAGTGATATTTTACCCACAGGGTTTGAATGTGGTGTCCTGAACGGTCAAGTTAAGCCAGGTGATACCGTGGCGATTGTTGGGGGAGGTCCAATTGGCCTGGCCTCTCTTTTGACCGCACAATTTTATTCACCCGCAGAAATTATTATGGTGGACGTCGATGATAATCGATTAGAAGTTGCCAAAAAATTTGGAGCAACAAAACTCATCAACAACAATGATGGAAAGGCCATTGAAAAAATAATGGAGCTCACCAATAAAAGAGGTGTGGACGTTGCAATCGAGGCAGTAGGAATTCCATCAACATTCGATGTATGCCAAGCAATCGTTGCGGCAGGTGGGCATATCGCCAATATCGGAGTTCATGGAAAACCCGTTCAGCTAAATATGGATAAACTATGGTCGCATAATATCACTCTCACAACTCGACTAGTTGATACAGTGACGACACCAATGCTTTTTAAAACAGTTATGTCTGGAAAACTTCAACCGAAAAAGTTAATCACGCATCACTTTAAATTGAATGATGTTATGCAGGCGTATAAAACGTTTGGCAATGCAATGGAAGAACACACACTGAAAGTGATTATAACGAATGATTAGTAGTACTTTCATCACACCCCTTCATTAAATTGGCCCAAATTAAAGCATATTTTTAAAAATATTTCTGATAATTATATTTTTAATATGCTTTTATCACTTATATATTTTACAATTTCTAAAGAGTAGAACGGCTTAATGAAGGGGCAAGGATGATTGCTACAGAGACAGTTTTTATCGAGCATTTGGGTCAGGTTGATGCCTATTTAGGGATGGGCATCAAGATTGTAACAGGTTTAATCTTAGGAAGCTTGGTTGGCTATGAGCGAGAACAAAAAATGAAAAATGCTGGTATTAAAACCAATGTTTTGATTTGCCTCGGCGCGACTCTTTATACGGCAATCTCGATGATTGGGCATGGCCAAGGCGGAGGAATTGATTACGATGCGTCCAGAATTCCCGCGCAGATCGTTTCGGGGATTGGCTTTCTTGGAGCTGGTGCAATTTTAAGAGACCGTGGAACTATAATTGGTTTGACTACCGCTGCTACTATCTGGGTTGTCGCTGCAATAGGAATGACAATTGGTTATGGCTTTCCAATTATTGCAACAATTTTTACCTTAACGATCCTCTCTGTCCTTAAGCTTTTAAGTCCTATTTATAAAGGTTTTGAGTCGACTAAAAATCATCGCTATTACCATGTTGAAATTCTCTCGAATGGAGATATTAAAAACTTTCTCAAAGAAATCGTTTTTAATATTACAGATCGTATTGATAAGCTTCATGAAGAAATTCTTGATAAAGAAAAAAACACACGCCATGTCGATTTTTACGTTTTCTTACATCCTAAGAAGATGAGAATTATGAGCGATGCCCTTCGCGATATCGTCCAAGTTCAAAGAATACATTATCATCAAATTGATAATAAATCGGTCATCAGAAGTGCTCCAATCGTTAGTGAGGATTAGAGCTTTAATTTTTAAGTATCTTTGATTGGACTACTTTCCAACGATGACAAAATTAGCTCTTCTATTTAATTTCCAAGAATCTTCATCATGACCAAACGAAACGGGATGCTCTTTTCCAATAGAAACGAATGATAATCTATCAGCAGAAATACCTTGTTCTAAAAAGAAGTCCTCAACGTCCTTTGACCTCTTTTCTCCAAGCGCAAGATTAAACTGGACTGATCTCTTTCGTCGCAATGGCCTTCAATTTGAATTTTTACCTTCGAATACTTTTTTAAAAATTCAGCATTTGATACCAATATTTTTTTATTTTCAATGGTCATAGGGGGATCTGAACAAATCGAACGTCCATATATTGCAGATATCCTCGGAAGCTTGATTAAGAAATTTAAATCAATAGAAGTTCCAAAAATAAGAATGCAAACCCTATCTTCAAGTGAAATGATTTCACTTTTAAAAATAGATAAAATGGAACTAGTGGCGACTCACAGAAAATTTAATGTCCCAAACTTAGAACTTCTTACTTTGGAAATGCCAGTGGCACTAGTTGGTCTACGAAATTTTCTTTATAAAGACAATGAGTCTAATTTTAAAATTAAAAGTTTTTTAAAAAATTATCAAAGTGGATTGATTGCACCTATTGAGTCATTCAAACTTCGAACTGAGACTGATATCTTTTTTTCAAATAACAACCTACCTCAAGATGTTGTTTTTGAAAGTGGAAATTTAAAGAAATTAAAAATGGTAAGCTTGCGTACTTCATGCCTCCTAATGGAATTTGGAAACACTCAATATTTATTTATTATACTAAAAAAAGCCTTGAGAAAAATGCGATACGTGAATTAGTTAACTTATTCACAAGTTCAATTGATGTGACACTTACTAATTAATATTTCTTAGTATGTAGCTTATCTAAATATATATTTTTTTTATCATTCATACTTTTGATTCAATATAACCAATAAGAAATTGATTATCAGTTTTAGTATCCTCTAGAATTAGCACATCATTATTTATCTTCACCAGGATATTTAATCATAGGTAATAAAAATGGGAGATGACTTATGGATAGAAAAAAAAATAGTTATCTTAGGTGCTGGTGTCTCAGGTCATACCGCGGCCTTGTATGCCAAAAGATTTCTCAGAGATAAGGCAGACATAACAGTTGTTTCACCTGAAAAAGACTATAACTGGATACCATCAAATATCTGGGTTGGTGTTAATCAAATGAGAGAAGAGGACGTACTGTTTCCACTCCTTCCAGTATACACAAAAAAAGAAATTACTTTTATTCGCGGAAGAGGAATTGAACTTTTCCCTGAAGGCACAAAAGAAAGTGAAAAATCCTTTGTTGTTTATGAATCTACAAATGAGAAAACAAAAGGTGAAAAACATAATCTGGATTACGACTATTTAATCAACGCGACAGGGCCTAAGCTCAACTTCGAAGCAACAAAAGGATTAGGACCTGATTATCATATCTACTCGGTTTGTACTGCTCATCACGCAACACAAGCAGGTGCCAAACTAAACGCATGTATCGAAGAAATGAAAAAAGGCAAACACCTTACCTTAGTTGTTGGTATGGGACATGGGACTTGCACCTGTGAAGGTGCTGCCTTTGAATATGTATTTAACGTCGATACAGAACTTCGAAGACATAAGGTTAGGGACAAAGCTCGTCTTATTTTTCTATCCAATGAAGCGGCACTTGGTGATTTTGGCGTTGATGGAATTCAACTTGAAATGGCCGGATACATTACCCCCTCGAATATTTTAGCCGAATCGTTATTTACTGAGCAAAAAATTGTATGGATTTTGGGGGCACATGTAAAAAATATTACGGAAACTCAAATTGAATATGAATCTCTTGATGCAACAACTTCTATACTAGATTATGACTTTGCTATGCTACTACCTCCTTTCAAGGGACATCTTCTTAAAACTTCTAATAAAGATGGCATCGATATTAGTGATAAAATTTTTAATACAAATAATTTTATGAAAGTAGATGCAGATTACACCCCAAAAACTTATCAAGAGTGGAAGTCAAGTGATTGGCCAAAGTATTATCAAAATCCAACTTACAAAAATTTATTTGCCGTGGGAATTGCATTCGCCCCTCCTCATCAGATTTCACAACCTAGAAAAAATAGTAATGGAACCGTTATCACTCCCTCGCCACCGAGAACAGGGATGCCTTCTGCAATTATGGGAAGAATTGTGGCCCGAAATATAGCTGATCAAATTCTTGGAAACAATAATCCTCCGCATTCTGCTTCAATGGCAGAACTTGGTGCTGCATGTATTGCATCAATCGGTGCAGGCTTTACCAAAGGCTCTGCGGTATCGATTACCATGGATCCCATTGTGCCTAATTTTGAAAAATACCCCGAAACGGGAAGAGATATCAAGAGCATATTTGGAGAAGTTGGACGAGCAGGACATTGGATTAAGAGACTACTTCACACTCTATTTATATATAAGGCCAAAGCAAAATTACTCTGGTGGATAATCCCAGAGTAAGGAGATCACATGACAACCAAAGATAAAAAATATTATTT
>JAQTTZ010000143.1 GCA_028710485.1 Bacteriovorax sp.
CAATATTGTCAATATCGCCAGTGCCTCAGGTTACGTTGGACTTCCTTACGGAACAACTTATGCTTCATCAAAATGGGCCGTCATTGGTTTTTCTGAATCATTGAGAGTGGAATTATTAGAAAGAAAAATACCAAATATTCACGTGACCACCGTTTGTCCGGGTTATATCAGCACGGGAATGTTTAATGGAGTTAAAGCTCCACTCATCTTGCCTTGGTTAGAACCAGAAACAATTGTTCATAAAATTATTTTAGGTATGGAAAAAAATTCTCCCTTTGTTAAAGAACCATTCATGGTGAAGACCATCGATTTATTAAAAGGAATATTGCCACTCAGAATCTATACCGCTATTTCAAAATTTCTGGGAGTCTCAACAAGCATGGGCAACTGGAAAGGTAGATAAGGAGCATATTTATGTCGAATCTCAAAAAATTATTAAGTTCACTCAATATTGAAGCTGATTATATTTCACTGCGATCTGTTTATAATAAGACCGTAAATATCAGCGTGAGAAATGAAATCCTGGAAGGAGTCACCAGCTCCGAAGATCATGGCCTGATGATTGAAGTGATGATTGACGGTCAGATCGCTTATGGGGCCACTAATTCATTTGAACCGTCAGAGGTTTTGCGTTGTGCTCTTAAGGCAAAACAATCCGCTCTTATGGCCAAGCGCTTTGGTTTATATCAATTCTCTGAACACGTAAGACCAAAAGTTGTAGGTGAGTATCAAGGCCCTGCGGCCAGAGGCATAGAGCATTTTATACCTTCAGAGCTTTCCGAATTATTGATGACACTTTCAACTGCTATGAAAATTCATGAGCACGTGATCAGCAGATCGGCCAGTTTCTCTTTAACTGAAACCGAATCTCATATGGTCGCTACTAATGGGAGCGATGTTTTACAAAAAATTATTCGTTCGAGCATTAGTCTTGGTGCTACAGCCGCAAGTGAAAAAGGATCTCAACGCCGTACTTTCGGTGATGACCAAAGTTCTCAATCCGGTTTGGAAAGACTTGATTCTCATCAATTGCTCCAGGCTTCCGAAAGAATCGCCAATGAAGCTCTCGCTTTATTAGAAGCTCCTGAATGCCCAAGTGAAACATTGGATTTATTATTGGCGCCTGACCAAATGTACTTACAAATTCATGAAAGCATCGGCCACCCTCTAGAACTTGATCGCATCTTGGGTGATGAAAGAAATTATGCGGGATGGAGTTTTGTAAAACCTTCTGACTTTGGAACTCTACAATACGGATCAAAATTAATGAACGTAACTTTTGATCCAACAGTTGTAGGACAAAATGCCAGCTATTTTGCCGATGATATCGGGGCCATCGCTACTCGCGAGTATTTAATTCGCGATGGAATTTTGGAGAGAGGATTGGGAAGTTTAGAGTCTCAAAAAAGATTAAATCTTCCAGGTGTCTCTTCTCAAAGGGCCACTTCTTGGAATCGCGCTCCCATAGATCGTATGGCCAATGTCAATTTAGAGCCGGGTACTTCATCGCTGGAGGAAATGCTCTCAAGCATCGAGCGCGGAGTGTTTATGCAAACAACTCGTTCGTGGTCGATTGATGATTACCGCAATAAATTTCAATTTGGTTGCGAACATGGCCAGTTAATAGAGAATGGAAAACTCACTACCCTTGTAAAAAATCCTAACTATCGCGGTATCACTGCTCCATTTTGGAATCAATTAAAAATGGTTGGCGACAAAAATACATTTCAAGTTGGGGGCCTAACCAATTGTGGAAAAGGTGAACCCAATCAGGTGATTCATGTAGGGCATGCAAGTCCAGTATGTTTATTTTCAAAAATTGAAGTTTTTGGCGGTGGTAAATAATGAAAAATTTAAATGGATTATATGAATCTTCTTCCTTGGAAGTTTTTTCTAAAAAAGTTTTAAATGAACTTTTATCAGACGAATCTATCACCATGACTTTGTCTGCGGAAGAAACATTATTTACCAGATTTTCAAACGCCAAAGTTCGCCAAATTACAAATTTAAATCAGGCCTTCATTGATTTTAATTTTATCAAAGGCAATAAGACTTTGAGCTTTAGTCTGCCCTTTAAAGCGACCGAAGATGATTTTGCAGGAGCACTTAAAAAAATTAAAGAATCACGCATATGGATTGCGCATCTTCCAGAAGACCCTTACTTAGTTCGACCTGAATTTTACGGCGTAACAAAAGATGAAAATCTATTTGATCTTCCATCTAATGATGAAATGTTGTCTGGGATTCTTGAAAGTGCCTCCCACGTAGATATGGCCGGTGTCTTTTCAAGTGGTGATATTGTTCGTGCTACTATCAACTCGGTTGGACAGTTTCACTGGTTTAAAACCAGAAATTTTTATCTCGATTACTCACTCTACAATAACAAACAAAAAGCGGTGAAGTCTCTCTTTGCTGGCAACGAATGGGATGTAAATGCTCTTCAGACCAATATAAAAGATAGCGAATATAAATTAAGTCTAATGAATCGCGAATCAAAAAAAATTGAACGCGGCTCATACCGGGTTTTTCTTGCTCCCTCGGCAGTTTCAGAATTGTTGGGAACTCTTTCTTGGGGAGGAGTTTCCATGGGGGATCATCAAAGAGGAAATGGATCCTTCAAAGATTTATGGGAGAAAAAGAAAAAGCTTTCACCAAAATTTAATCTAACAGAAGATTTTTCGCTGGGCATGAGTCCGCGTTTTAATGATCGCGGAGAAGTCGCTCCGAGTTTATTGCCGATCATTGAAAAGGGAGAGCTTAAAAACTTTTTAACCTCAACTCGTACGGCGAAAGAATATAAAGTTGAAACAAATTTTGCAACAGATTGGGAAGGCATGCGCTCTCCCGTTATCGCTACAGGTGGGCTTGCTCGCGAAAATATTTTAAAAGAACTAGGGACAGGATTATTCCTGTCTGATCTTCATTACCTAAACTGGTCAGACCGCGAAACTGCCAGACTCACCGGCATGACCCGTTATGCATGTTTCTGGGTAGAAAATGGTGAGATTGCTAGTCCGATCCAAGACCTTCGTTTTGATGAAAGTTTTTATTCTTTATTCGGAGATACTCTGGTTGATTTAACCAATTATTCTGAAGTCATTCCCAACACTGGATCTTATTCCCAGCGCGATGTTGGGGGATCAAAAGTTCCGGGGATTCTATTGGCTGATTTTAAATTTACGTTATAAGGTTCCAGGAGACTTAATTGCGAAAAGTCTCCTGGAACCCTCTATTGAACCCTCTATTCTCCTAAGGCCGAAGGGCCTGTTGTTTTGCCCATAAAGCCAACAAGGATTATAAGAGTCAGGATATATGGAAGAATAGAAAGAAGCTGAGAAGAGATGTGAATTGTTTCTCTGCCACCTAGGAAAATGACCAGTGCTTGTGAAAGACCAAAAAAGAGGCAGGCCAGTGCCGTTTGAATGGGACGCCACTTACCAAAAATTAAAGCGGCAATAGCGATAAAGCCCTGACCAGAAATAAGTGTCGGCCTGAAGTTGGAAACAATGGCAATTGATAAACTAGCGCCACCAAGTCCAGCCAAAAAGCCTGAAGCAAGTACACCTATAGTTCTATAGAGAGAAACGTTTAATCCAGCAGCATCCGCTGATTTAGGATGTTCTCCGACACTAACCATACGAAGACCCAAAACAGTTTTAGTTAGGACAAACCATATGAGCAAAGAAAGTGCCAGTGCCAAGTACACTGTCGCGTACTGGCCACCATATTCGGGAATCTTTTTTTCTAAATCAAGAGGCGGAGTCATGCTCGTGCCCTCAAAAAACAAGCGGCAAAAGAAAATAGCAAATCCACTTCCTAAAAAATTGATCGCCATACCTGAGACGACTTGATTGCCTTTGTATTTAATTGAAGCGATAGCATGTAGCAGGGCCAATGATAGACCGCCAAGTCCACCTGCCAGTAAACCTAGCCAGGGATTACTTGTTTTGATCGCCACTAAAGAAGCTGTAAAAGCTCCCATGGTCATCATTCCTTCTAGGCCAATATTGATGACACCGGTTTTTTCTGAGAGTACTCCGCCTAAAGCGGTAAAAATAAGAGGAGTGGCATACATTAATGTCGTACTAAATAGAAAAAATAAATCTCTCATTATTTCTTCTCCCAACTTTTTAAAATTTTATTGATCGGTCTCTCAAATATAATTGGAATGGCAATAAAGAAAATAATCGCTCCAATCATAATACTGATAACTTCGGAAGGAGCTTCAAGTGCCGATTGAATTTTTTGTCCGGAATATTTAAGAGCTCCGAGAAAAAATCCAGCAGTCATTGAGCCAAAAGGAGAATTTGATCCGATTAAAGACACGGCAATACCATCAAATCCATATCCTTCATGCATCGCTAAAATTGCAATATTTTTTGAAACACCCATAACTTGAGTGGCCCCTGCAAGACCTGAAAGTCCGCCGGCAATCATCATTGATTGACTCATCTTTTTATTAATATTAATTCCAGCATATCTAGCAGCTTCCGGACTTAATCCGACAGCTTTTAATTTAAAACCAAAGGTGGTTTTATTTAAAATAAGCCAAACAAAAAATACTGCAATAATTGCTAAGAAAATTCCCGCATTTATCGAGGGCCTCATAAACTCACTTAAAAATGGATGGCGGCCAAGCCACTCTAATCCAGCATCGCTGCTTTTCCAATTTTCCAGGATGGTAATGGACGTTGAGGGATTTATAAACTCTGAAGTTTCAGTATTGGGTTTATGAAAACCTTCCAATAAAACCATGTAATTTGAAAAATAAAGCGCAATCCAATTAAGCATAATCGTGGAGATAACTTCATGAACTCCAAAACGTGCTTTCATGAACCCGGCGATTCCCCCATAGAGACTCGAAATAAAAACGGCGAGTGTCAGTACTAAAGGTATTTGAATCCAAGGATTGAAATTAAAATAAAGTCCAAAGTAGGCTGCACTTAAGGCCCCTATAATAAATTGTCCTTCTGTACCGATATTAAAAAGTCCTGTCCGAAAAGCAAAAGCGACGGATAAACCAGTAAGAATAAGAGGAGTAGAACGAATAATGATATAGGCGATATAGCTTGGACGCGAGAAAGCTCCGTTCCACATAACTTTATAAGCTTCGGCCGGAGATATTCCGGAGAGTTTTAAAATTAGCGCACCAAAAAGAAGACCGCCAAGAACACATAGGATACTAAAAAGAAATTTTTTCATTGAATTTACCTAAAAATTTCCTTATGCCTTTCCACCGGCCATAAAGAGGCCGATATATTCTTTAATATTTTCATGGGTCACTAATGTCTCATGAGAGATATTAACAGACACACTTCCGTCGACAATGACCGCGATCCGATCACTCAAATTAATAACTTCATCCAATTCATAGGAGATGAGTAGAATGGCCTTTCCCTGATCTCTAAGCTTGATAATTTCGTGGTGAATATATTCAATGGCACCGACATCTAGACCGCGTGTAGGTTGAAAGGCAATAAGCACATCTGGATTATTGGCAATCTCGCGGGCAAGAATGATTTTTTGTTGGTTTCCACCAGAAAGATTTCGGGCATTAAGTTCAATATTGCGAGGTCTGATATCAAATCGTTCCATCATGCTTTCTGTAAATTTTTCCATTTCACGATTGATGATGAAACCATAGTGAGAGAAAGGAGATTTTTCTATTCTTTGTAAAACAAAATTCTCTTTTACTTTAAAATCCATGATCAGACCGCGGCGTTGGCGATCTTCTGGAATCATGGCAAGTTTACTTTCATAAATTTGGCGAGGAGTAAGATGTCCTATCTCTTTGCCATTTATTTTAATCGATCCTGATTTGAATTTGCGAAGTCCTGTTAGCGCCTCGACTAATTCTCGCTGGCCATTGCCGTCTATTCCCGCGAGTCCTAAAATTTCCCCACGGCGCAAGGTAAGATTAAAATTTTTAACTTTGAGAATATGTTTATCATTGAGTGCGCTTAGATCTTCAATACTAAAAACGACCTCTCCTGGAACAGCATCGGCTTTTGCGACTTTTAAATCAACTTTACGGCCGACCATTTTGGAAGCAAGCTCTTCTTCACTGGTGGTCGCTACATCTACAGTTTCGATGAAACGACCTTTTCTAATGACAGTACAGCGATCAGCAATCTCTTTGATCTCATGAAGCTTATGGGTAATGATGATTATGGTTTTTCCAACACGTTTCAAATTTTCAACGATTCGATAAAAATCTAGTATTTCTTGCGGAGTGAGGGAAGCCGTAGGTTCATCTAAAATGATGAGTTCGGCATTGCGGTAGAGAGTTTTAATGATCTCTACTCTCTGTTGCATTCCTACACTTATCGTTTCAACTAAGCGGTCAGCTTCAATATTAAAATTGTAAGTTTTTGCCAGTTCCGTGACTTGTGCGCGTGCAACCTGATAGTTCACAGCTCCAAACCAAGTTCTTGGCTCTACTCCTAAAATAATATTTTGTAAGATAGTAAATGGGCGCACTAACATAAAATGCTGATGAACCATTCCAATGCCGTTCTTAATGGCAAATCGCGGAGTGGGGATAGTTATTTTTTTTCCCTTTAAGAAAATCTCTCCACCAGCATCTGGTTGATAGAGACCGAAAATAATTTTCATCAAGGTGGACTTACCGGCACCATTTTCGCCCAGGATGGCGTGAACCTCTCCGCTAATTACGTCGAGGTTGATACCGTCATTGGCCTTAAAAGTGCCAAATGTTTTGGAAATGTTTTTTAGTTGGAGAGCAAACATTATTTTAATGTTTTAACAAATGCAGTGTAAGCCGATTCGTCTGCTGGAACTTTAATTTTTCCGTCTGCAATTTTTTTCTTAATACCATCTACTTCTTTTAAAAGTGCAACTGGAATCATTTTTACAGTAGTTGGTGCAATATCAACCGCACCATCTTTTAAACCAAAGCTTTTGGTTGTTCCGCCTTTAAATATTCCTTTTTTGAGATCAGAAACGACTTGAAAAATAGCGTTGTCGACTCTCTTCATGCTCGAAGTGATAACATTTTTTGGAGCGAGATAGTTTTGGTCGCGGTCAACCCCAACTGCCATTTTATTTTTTTCTTTAGCCGCTTCGATCACGCCATCGCCAACAGCACCAGCAGCATGGAAGACAACATCGGCATTTTTTGAAATCATTTGATTGGCAATCGCTTTTCCTTTAGCAGCATCAGTAAAAGACTCTGAGTATTGCTCTAGGACTACGATCTTTTTGTTGGCTTGTTTTGCACCTGCTTTATAACCGTATTGGAAAGAGTGAATGATTGGTACAGACATTCCACCGATAAATCCAATCGTGTTGGTTTTGGTCATTTTGCCTGCGATATATCCGGCCAGGAAAGCGCCTTCTTCCGCCTTGAACATAACCCCCACCACGTTTGGTGGTGTTTTCTCGCCAAAAGAGTAATCGATAATTGCATATTTCTGCTTTGGGTTTTGTTTTGCAGCTTTTAAAACAGCGTCGGCCATCTTGAAACCAATTCCCCAGATAAGATCATTACCAGCGTCATAAAGAGTTTCAAGGTTTGATTGATAATCTGCATCTTGTTTTGACTCTTGGTAACTAGTTTTAATGCCAAGTTCTTTTTTCGATTTTTGAAGCCCTTCCCAAGCTGATTGGTTAAAAGACTGATCATTGACGCCACCCACATCAGTAACCATTCCGACTCGAACTAGTTTGTCAG
>JAQTTZ010000036.1 GCA_028710485.1 Bacteriovorax sp.
TATCTTTGAAGCTGTTTTAAGATTTCTTTGGACGGCTTGATGGATAAACGGTCGTCGCTCTCAGTGAGAATGTTTTCGATCTCACGGTTTAAAATAAATCGACTCGGCGTGATTAAACCAGAAACCAATTTTTCTCCTGATCCAAGGCAAGCTTCAATAACCATCTCCTGATCATTGCCAGAAATTGGATTGACAGTAAAAATAACTCCAGCAAAATCAGGTTCGATATATTCCTGAATAACCACCGCCATTTCAAGTTCATTGACGTCAAGCTTATTTCTTTCACAATACTTTTGTGTTCTTTCCGTGATGGTGGACTTCCAGCACTTGAGCACTGAAGCCTCAATCGCTTCATGCCCTTTAATATCGAGATAAGTTTCAAACAATCCTGCAAAAGAAGTAGTACTTCCATCTTCCTTACTGGCCGAAGACCTGACAGCTACCGCCGCCCCCTCAAATTGATTGCTGAGAGTAAAAAGTGAAGTCCGAAAGGAATGAGGAATTGCTTTGAAGTCCGAAGCTTTTGCCTCTCGAAAAACGTCCATCGGAATAATTTCAAATTTTGGTACTGGAAAACCAAATTCTTTTAACTTAATTAAAGAATCAGCTTTACCGCCATATGAAGTTAAAAAAATTTTCATTAAATATTCACCTTAATAATTTCATTATCAGCATCCAGAAAAATACTCTGGCCTTCTTTTAAACTTGCACACACATTTTCAACCCCTGTCAACATGGGAATTCCATATTCCCTTGCGACAATCGCTCCGTGACTTAGGCTTCCCCCCGTCTCCGAAATGATCCCTCCGCTAAGAGCATAAAATGGCGCATAGACTGGAGTGGCACTTTCTAAAACAATAATACTTTTTTTGGTAATTTTCGAGAGGTCAGCGTATTGGTTAATATGAGTAACAATCCCCTGCACACTACCGCTGGAAACGGCACTTCCCTTGAGATCTTGATCCTTTTTTTCCAGGATTGTTTCGGGCTCAAACACACCGGTCGTTGCCTCAATCAGATCAAAAGGAGGATTTGTTTTCAAAGCTTCAAGGAAAGCATTTTTTCTTTGGTGGATCAGATCAAAATAAAGATGGAAATTAGATTTCTTTAAACCGAATTCAATTTCATTTAGGTGTAAAAAATAAACTGAATCTTTTTTGATGATGAGTTCTCTCCACGCAGCTGTTTTCTCCACCAAACTCATTAAAACTCGCGCCTGTGGGTATTGCATAGAACTGTAGGCCCGAAGATCCTCATCCATTAAAACTAATTTTTGAAACCAATCTATTAATTCAGGCGCCAAGGGATTCCACGCCAGCAAACTGGTGACATTTTCAAGTTGATCATTGATATCTTGATGCTCAGGCAGAGTGCTATAAACCCGATGGCCCCAGATGGACTCTACTTCACCAAAGGTAGGATTATATAAATCCCAATTATCAGTTAAGTGGCCATAGCGTTTTTTCAGCTCTTCAATTGAGAGGTTTGGATTATTAAAATCTTCAATCATCTTAATAGAAAAATTTCCCTTTAGACCGTTACTCAAAGTTGCAAGTGTTTCTTCTGCTTTCTTCGTTTTTAAACCGCTACTTACCAATTGGGATTTTAAAAGTTCAAAAATAAGTTTTTTTAGAAAATAAACATTAAAATCTTCAGCGAAAAAAAGTTTACTATCTTCTTGCATCTGCCTTCTAATTTTAAGAAATGACTCGTAATCCAGTTCTTTAATCTCGCCTAATTGATAGTCTCTTCCCATTATATTTTTCAAGTGCTCAATCTGGGAAGGCCATCTTTTGATTAGGGCATCAACGTCATTGCCAAAGATCTTATAAAATAATTTATTGGCAAATTTATCTTTAAACGCCCCCTTCTCTGAGAATGAATTATAAAGAACTTCAAAAAAACTAGCAGCAGCTAAATAAAGTAATTTAAATAAGCGTGGATAATCAAATTTAAGATTTTTAAAATCTGAGAAAAAGTTCTTTCGGGTATAAATCGTAAAATTTTCCCAAATAATCATTTCATTGCGAGCATATTTTTTTACTCCCAAAGTCTCTGACATCCTGGCAAGTGTGGCCTCAAGTGGAATATGCAATAGCGACCATCCCAAGGGAGTGATGGCTTTTGGGAATCGTTCTTTACTTTCTTGTCTGGTCCAATACTTCATTTATTCCTCAATCCAAAGCAGAGATTTCTTTCATCTCTTTAAAGGTAAGTCCCATACCTAAGGCGATCGAGTCTAAACTGTGAATGGGCTCTCCTTTTATTTTTTTAATAATATAAGTACCATACGAACTTGAGAGCACCCATTGATGTCTCATCGTAACGATTAGAAAAATTAATAAACCAAGGTCATTGATAAAAACACGGCTTATTTTGATCGGTGCTACTAGGCGCGCTGTGATTTTTTTAAAAAGACTGGCCTCTGGGAAATCATAAGCGAGTCTTAAGGCCTCAGGGCCAGGGACTAACAAATAAAGCTTCCACATTTTGGCCAATAAGAGTGATTTTTCAACGGGCGCTTCTGTCAGCATAAACAGAGCAAAAGTTTTCTCAATTTTTGAAATATAATTTGTTCTGATATGCAAAATTTTGTGTCGTGGAGACAATCTTTTCTGTACCTTTTTTTTAAAATGTTCATCTAATATAAGCTGATCAAGTTTTTTTAATACTGCTTCGGTAAATGGAAAAGCGCGAAGGGCGGCAACCAAAGAGAGAGCTTCATACACTTCATTTTCGGCATGGGCCTTTATGACCATCTCAACAAACTCAGAGGCCAATAAATCACTTTCTCGTGCTTCGATCAATTTTACAATATCGCCAATTTCTCTGAGACCGGTTTTGGCCGAATTCAAGTGGACGCAAAGATGCAAGAGGAAATGCTTGGGGGCCAGGCGAAAATAAGTTTCCCCCATTAATTCAAACTTTTCTTTATCCTTCCAAAAGTCTTGAACAGGAATGTCTAGTCCGCGGGTTGGAGCTGCAATATTCCAGTGAGTTCCTAAAAAGACCTCGAGTTTTTTATCAAAAAATGGCGGCCAGTGATGGCTGTATTTTTCCTGCTTTCGAATATCAGATTCAAGAGGTGCTGCTGTTAACATATGATTCTTTAAAAAGATTTCGTAAATAGCAGCGAGGTCTTCTTTTTTAACCAAGATGTCTATATCGTTCATGGGCTTATAGCCTATGTCTTGAAAAATTTCTTCGGCAATGGCGTTGCCCTTTAAAATGATAACTTCGATGTTTGCCTTTTTTAATTCATTTAATATAGGGAGTCCGACTTCCAGGCGACGAATATTTTTGGCCCTGATCTTTTGGTATGTTTCTTCCAATGGAAGAAGCAACGAGGCCGGGATCGGAAAATTCAAGCGCTTCAATTGCAAAAAAAGATTGGCCCCAACTTTGTTATGGGCTGCGAGTTCTAAAAAATCACTAATCTCGCAAGACTCAGATGGTAATTGAATATTGGAAGCGAGCTCAGCTGGGGAGAGCAAATAAAGATCCAGCAAATAATTTTGTTTTTCGGCGGATAACTTCATTGATTCTGCACTTGGTTTTGATAATGGTTTATTAATTCGAGTTTATAAGGCTTCGGCCAGTTTTTTAAAAAAATGCATTCGCGGTAAAGTCTTTCAACTACATAATCTTCTATATAGCCGGCGCCACCGAAAACTTGCATATTACGACTGACAAATTGATCGGCATCCAACAGAATGGAAAAAGCGGTAGCGATCTTCATATTTTGTATTAACACTTCATCCGCTTTCACGCTTAAGTATAATTCACTCAAAAGTAATTGAATTGAGCTCCAGTCCTTAATCGCTCTTCCACCTTGAATCCTAGTGGACGCATACTCTGAAGCCAATTGAAAGGACTTGAATTTTGCTCCTGCGCAAATGGCAGAGATAGAAACTATTTCTGCTTTTAAAAAGATATCAAGTTCATTTTGGTTATACAAAAAGTCTTCTTTGCTTAAAGCACCAAGTTCTTTCCATACCAATTTTCTGAAGGCCAGTGGCTTTTCAACTGGTCTTAAGGCCTGATCAGTAAAAGCGAGTAAGAACCCTTTTCCCTCTTTCAAAACAAGCACTTCATTTTCATTTAATAACGGGGTTAGATTACTAACTATTACCTGTACACCGGCCAGATTAATAGCAGGTGCAATGTTAATCACCCAGCTTAAAAGTTTTTTCTGTAGCTGTATTTGCCATAAAATAAATGCGGCTTCAGAATGAACCTTGGCCAATTCGTATAAAAACTCTGGCCGATTAGAGGTTTCTTCAGCTTCTTTAGAAGACCCAAAATCGTCTATCGCCTTAAATATTTCAGCGTTTGATAATTTATCTGAATTGAAAACTTTTTGGATCCATTGAGCTATCATCAGCACGACTCCTTGAAAAGGAGTCTTTCAGAACTAGCAGCGCCGACGAAACTTTTATAAATCATCAGGCGATTTAATTCATTTGTCCCCTCGTAAATCTGCAATAATTTTACATCTCTTAAAATCTTTTCTAGTTCCCAAAAAGATGATCCACCATCACTTCCGACTAATTCAAGCGCGAGGAGCACACTTTCCATCGCTTTATCTGTACATACGCTTTTAGTGAGCGCTCCCCATCCAAAAATCATTTTTTCTTCTGCCAGGCTAATTGATTCGCGTCGTTTTTTTCTTAAGCTGTCCCGAGCACCTATTGTTTTTAACAATGTGCCCAAGCCAAATTTTAAAAAGACTTCAGGCATATATTTAAAAAAAGAATAACCCAAGGGAGACTGCAGGTCTTTATAAGGACCACGGGAATAACATTCAATATGCCCTTCCCAGGAAATTGTTTTTGAAACAATAAAATTTTGTAAAACCTGAGCGATTTGAATTTGTTCCCATTCAAAATTAAGATTATTTTTTTCTGCTACTTCAATCATTATTTCCAAAATTCGTTTTTGCACACCAGTCGCGAGGCATCCGACTCCGGCCCTGGAAAGGGATAAAAGGTCGTTGAGTAAAAATTCTGAATTTAATTTAAACTCCGAATCCTTTTTAAACTGTGACCTTGAAAAACAAATATCAATATCAGGAATAAAAACATTTTCAAAAAAAACAATATTGGCCGGCGATGCACTCTGGCCTAACTTGGCTTCAGATCGACCGAGACTAATTCCCTCAGCATTTGCCTTCACTGCAAAAATCACTAAAGAGTCAGCGGGGAGGGCGAGATCTTCGAAGGCCGAAACAATATACCATTTAGCAAAAAGCGAATTAGAAATAAATATTTTTTGTCCTGAAACTAAATATCCACCTTCAGTTTTTTTGGCGAGTGTACAGACCTTGGCTTTTTTCAAAAGCTCGGCCTCTTCCATATCACTTCCGGCCCCAGGTTCAGTAATGGCAAGTGATACGGTTGAATGTGTTCCGTTTTTTTCAGCAGCAATAATGTCTTTGGTAATTCTGGAGAGAATAGAAAAAGAACTTGTCGCACTCACTAACCCCAAGGCCACATAATGAGCCCCAATCAGATTGGAAATACCAAGACAATTGGCACCCATTTCCAAATTCAAACCGTAAAAAGCTAAAGGGTGTCCCCCGCCTCCTCCCACCATCTTAGGAAGCCAGCGCGAATACAATCCAAGCTTTGAAAAATCGCAAACGATCTCTTCGGCATAGTAAGAAGAATTCTTATAAACTGCCAAATCTATTTTTTGGATTTGCTCGCGTTCGATTTTCTTAAAAATTTCTGTTCCTAATTTTCCAGCAGCTTTTATTTCTTCAAGCAATCCTTCCGGCAAAAGGCCCTGGGCCTTTTGCTGAAGTGAGAGGTCATTGAGCTTTGAATGAAAAAATTCCACCTAATTTAATCCTGCCTGAACTTCTAATTCAGCAATGGCCTTATCAGCGTAGGCTTTAGAGTTGCGGTATATTTTTTCAGTGTCCAGACCTAGATTGGTCAGATTGCGTCTCAATCTTTTATTATAAAAGGCCCAGCTTGCGGTGTTAACGTCAAGACGAGTAACTCCCAATAAAATCTTAGTATAAAATATATCGATTTTATCAATTTTTTTGCCTTCACTCTTCCAGATGCCGAGCAATGCTTTGATGCCTGCGCGGTGGCGGAGTTCATCTTTTTCAATCTGAATAAAAAGATTTTTTAAATTTATCAATTTGTCTTCGCCCGCCCTATTCATCAGCTCAGCATAAAATTCTTCCGCAAACCATTCATAAAATAGTATGGCGACAATAATGGGCAGTGGTCTTTTCTCAGAGATAACATTCACTCCTCTGAAAATTCCTTTATAAATAATAATATCGGTAAGGGTTTTTTTCTTTTTTTCGTAAGAAAAATTATTTTTCACATATTCTTTGAGAAGATCCCGATGGCGGCTTTCATCTTCCATATGAGTTTTTAAATAGCGATGAAGGATATCAGAGTATTCAAAAGCTTTTAAAACGGGGAGGACAACCATCTCTTCTGATTCTTCAGCTGAGGCGGCAGAAGAAAGAAGTTGGGCCCATGCTAGTTTGCGTTCTGTGGTTAAATGAGAGGTAGAATCAATCCTAGGAATAGCTGGAGCACTTTGTGCTTTTTCGCCATCTTCTGCTAGCTTGGTAATAATTTCTTTAAGGCGATTAATATTCACAGCAGTTCCCCGACAAAAAGACTCGTCTATTTGTATAAAATTTTATTCTTTGGTATAATTAGACCCAGATGCAACAAAAAAATCAATACGCGAATTGGTGGTCAAAACTTCTTTTCAAAAAAAAATTTGAGAATCAATTTTTTATTCCAGTTCCTGCTTCCGCCATCGAAGAAAAAATATTCAAAACGATAGAAAAATATAAATTTAATCACGATTTTTCTCAGATCCCGATTACTAAGCCTATATTCATTGTGGGTCTACCTCGCTCAGGTACTTCCATGCTTTACAATCTACTGTGCGCCCATGAAAAAGCGGCCTATATAACCAACTCAATCAATGCCTGTCCCGAGTCTATTTGCACCATTGAATGGCTAAGAAAAAAATTCAATTTCAATGCCAGCGGCGAGCGATTCCTGGCCGACTCAATCAATACCGATTTTGGCAGTCCTTCAGAACCCGCTTTGCTTTGGGGAAAATGGATGGGCCGCGATGTTGATTCCCTCTACTGGGAAGAAAAAAGACTGGCATGTTTTAGCAGCGAAAAAATTCAGGAAATCTACACTGATGTTAGAAGAATTCTTTTCACCTTTGGTGGATTAAAAAATAACGATAAACGTTTTATCTGCAAGTATCCTGTCATGCAGACGGAACTAAGAATGGTGCAGGATCTTTTTCCTGATGCACACTTCATTCATATCGTCAGAGACTCGCGCCCAGCGGCCAATTCTCTCCTGAAGCTTTACCACCTAACCAATAATCAAATTAAAAAAATAAAGCACCCTTGGGTGACTTATATCGTGCCCTACCCAAGAGTAAAAACGCTTCAGGGTTATATCGATCAATTTGGTGCGGATGACATCAGGACAACGGCCAATGTTTGGCAGGATTCCATCGAATTAGTTCATCAAACAGCTCCTGATCTCAAAAATTTTATTGAAGTTCGTTACGAGGATATTTTAACTAATCCTAGTCTTGAATTAAAAAGACTTTTTGATTTTTGCGAACTCAACTGGCCATCAGTTGACAATAAATCATTCCAAAGTGAGTTTGAGATCATAGGCATTACTCATCACCAAAATAATTATAAGGATTTTGAAGTGATCGAAAGCATCACGGGGCGCATGCTGAAAAAATTAAAATATCTCTAGAATATTTAGCCTTGGTGCCCTTGGGAAGATGAACCAAATAGTGCGAGTAGCTTGCCTTTTATTCCACTGGCCTTTTTAAATTGAGCGAAAACCACACGCCAATGACAGGTAATTTCGTACCAAATATTTTTTTTGTTCATAATACTTGGAATGCCATAAGAGATCTGGCTTCTGTCACCTTCAGCGCAATAAGTTCCAAACAGGTGATCAAAAACCAAGGTTATTCCGCCTAAGTTGGTATTATAATGTTCCGGATTGCTGCTGTGGTGAACGCGATGACTTGAAGGCGTATTAATCACCTTATCCAGTCGGCCCAATTTTGGAATCAGTTCGGTGTGAATAAAAAATTGGTAGAGAAAAATGATTCCAATGGATAAAGCAATATCTTCAGAGTGAAAACCTAAGAGGATCAAAGGAAGAAAAACCATCCATCCCAGAGAGAAAAAACGAGTGATTCCCAGCCTGTATCCCAGGGTGAGATTATACTTGGTCGGCGAGTGGTGCATGATATGCGTGGCCCATCCAATATTCACGTGATGATTATACCAATGGTTCCAGTAATACATAAATTCCACTGCGACGAATGTAAAAATGAAGTTAGTTGTATGATTAAATCCCAGCTCAAATACTCTGTGGGCCCAGAGCCATTTTACAATCGGGCCACCGTCCGTTCCGGTAAAGTATCCGATGATTTTATCAAAGGAGATGAGAGCAATACTAGTGAGTGCTTCATAGCTGCTAAAATTGGATAAACCTTTTTTTCTTGATACAAAAAATTCAACACCCAAGCAGATGAAGATGGCGGCGATGAAAAGAGGATGGTTGAGAATTTCCATAAAAAAAGGTTAACAAAGAAACGGCCGTTTATCTACACGGCAAAGCAAAATATTTGGGGAAATCTTGCCCTGATTTACAAAACAAAATGAGCTTACTATCCTATTTCAGACTATTAATTCGGAGGAATAATGATTCGAAAAAAACACCAGCTGCTTATCTTAAGTTCACTGCTTCTTTTTAGCTTTTCATCTTTTGCCAAAACGATGAAGCACCCCACTTTTTCTGACAACTCAAATATTCCACCCCAAAATTTTCCGGCTCCAATGGTTGAAGAGCTGGGGCTATTTAATGATCAGCAAATAGAAAAACTTTCAGCTAATTTTGTAGCAGAGGCTAAACGCCGTCCGGCCGGGGCAACTCTGGTTGGTACTGAAGATATGCTCTCAAAAGAATATATCCAGTTTAGAAACGAATTATTAAAAGTTAGTTCTGGTATTGAATTTTATGCTCTTATTAAAAAATATGATGATGGCTATTCAAATATTCCGGCAACGGCCAATGACCTGAAATTTACAATTGCACGAATGGCGACATGGCTTCCGATGAAAGGAATTATCTGGAGAATGACTCCCATGGTTCACCAGGTGGCGACAACTCAAGAGGTTCTTCTTTCAACACTTAAAAACTATTCTGAGCAAGTTAAAATTAATATGCCAGGCAGTCATGTTGAAGCCCAAATGCTTTTCCTTACAATGCCAACACCTGATCTTCTTGGAAAAGAATTTCATTTCGAATCCGATTTCGTAGGTTTTTTGGCTAAAGACGTTTATGAATCTTTGAAAAAATCAGCAGATCGCCTCCAAGCGATCTCGATGTACAATTCTCCTGCGAAGGGAGAGGCAACTCCGATTCTCTTCGACGGGAAAATTCGTTTTGGTGATAATGCTTTCAGTGAAAACTATGATGATTACGAGCGCTTTAAAGTTGTTGGGGAAGCGGAACGGTTCGCAACTCTTGCCCGCACTCACCGTCGCATGTATTCAATTGCAGTTATGGCCGGATACAACTGGAATGGTCACCTTGCACTTAAAAGAGAAATTGGGAAACTTTACGGCATGGGTATAGCTGAGTCTGCTCTTTTTGATGCTCTTCCTGGAGCTGAGGGTGTTTACCTTCGTGGTGTTTCAAGAGACACTCGTGTCGCTACTATAAAAAGACACACAAATCTTTATACTCTTACATCACACGGTCAATCATGGATGAATCTCGCCTACTTCCACCTTCATATGTCTGGTCTTTACCTGGGAAAAACCTGGGATAATATTAAAAACAATACCGGGCATTATGCGGCCCAACTCGATCCAGAAATGTTTATGGCCAGAAAAGAGCAAGTGGAAGTTGGTATGATGAATATCAAAAAACTTGTTGGCGCGTATGGAGCAGGTGTGAATGGAACTGCCAAAATTAACGGAACTTTAAGTGGAGATGAAATTGTTATCGACATCAAAGCATTCTATGAAAATGCTCCTGCTGATTTAAAGAAACTTCTCCCGATCGCCTTTTCTAAAAATGAAGATTTAAACAAACTAAAAAACGTACCAATGTATAAATCTATTTCTGAAGTAAAAGCTGGAAGTGATGTTCTTGTAGTGCGCTTTCCTGATAGCAGCAAACCAGTACATTTTAGAAATTATCTGTATGGAAGAAGTACTGCCTGGAGTACTGCCCCAGAAGCTTACGGAAGACTCTTTCCCAACATTAAAAAACCACAAGATATCGCAGACGCGATGAGAATTCTTAATGAAACTCGCGGAAGTCGACTTCTTGCTGGCGGTTTAACTTTGTTCGTAAGATAATATTGTTAACATCAAATACTATTTTGGTAAGGGCCCATTAATTTGGGCCCTTAATATTTTCCATGAGAAAAATAATTCAGGCCATATACCATAGGTTTAATGACTGGCTTTTGGCCTTGGTCAAACTTAGCTGGAAAAATTCAAAAATCACTCTCTCCATCTTTGCGATCATCACTCTCTTTCTTTTTGCCAATATTAATAAAATGAAAATCGTCTTTTCTGCGGAGGACCTGGCGGGGCAAGGTTTTGCCTCTACGGATGAATTAAAATCCATCAAGGCCCGCTATCAAGATGGTGTGACTTCGCTATTTGTTCTTTCTCCGCCCATTGGGCAATTTACTTTTACCACAGAGCAACTTTGCCAAATCCGCAAATGGTACTCTTTCAAACGAAATACAATTCCCGAACTCCTCTCAAGTCTGTCGACTTTTGATTTTAAACAGATTAAGCGTTTAAAGGTCGGCACGACCGCACTCAAACTACGCATCCACAACCTACTCGATCTCGATTGCCAAACTCCAAAAATCCTAACCGATCCCAAAGTAGTGCGAACAAATCTAAACGACTCCCCTTTTGCTATGGCCTTTGAAAAAAAAGAACAACTGAGCATCCTGTTCCAATTTGTATTCAAAGACTCCACCACTTCCAAATTTGGAAGTTTCGATCCCGCTCTCTTTGCCAAACTCCGAACTTCAGCAGAAAAAGATCTGCTTACAATCGCTCCCAGAGCAAAACTCCATTGGATCGGCGCCGGCGACTACCAATGGTATATCCTCGAAGGATTTAAATTTTCAAAATATATTAACTTGGGAATGATTGCGTTTATGCTTATCGGGCTAAGACTATTTTTCGGAACATGGAAAGCTGGTTTTATTTATTGTGGAACACTTTTTATTTCTGCCATCTGGGTTTTTGGTTTAAAAGGTTTCGTGGGCTCATCATTTGATGTACTCTCCACTGGACTTGTTTTACTCCTGGCCATTAGTTCTCTCGAAGATTTTACTTTCACTTGCTATGATCAAATTAAAAGTAAAGATTGGCGAAAATCTGTTTTAAAATTTGTGGTTCCAAGTTTTTACACTTCTCTCACCACCATTCTTGGCTTCTGGGCACTTCGAACTTCAGAAGTTGAAGCTGTTCGCCGAATGGGAACCTGGGCCGCTTGGGGAGGACTTGTTCAATGGATGCTGCTTTTTATTTTTATCCCAGCTCTTCTACAACAATTTCCCTCGTTGCGTGTTTGGGGAAATCCTAAAAAATCTTTAGGTGTAAATCTATTTTCTAATTCAATTTTCAAGTCACTTCCTAAAAAAATTAGTCTCTTAAGTTTGATTGTTTATCCTCTTGCCGTAATTTTCTATTCTCATATGAACTACAACGAAGCTCCTCATCATGTTTTTCCACCGGAGCAGGAATATAGTAAAAGCATAAATTATTTGCTCGACTCCAAAGGATGGATTGGCAGCACCTCTCTTCTTTTTGAAAATAATGTTCCAACAAATGAAATGGAAACTATTGTCAATAAAATCCTAAGGACCAAGGAAGCACAAAATCTGGTGGTGAAACACGAAAGCCCGTGGGAAATTAAAAAATGGATTTCTACGACGGGAAACCTGGATCAACTGGAAAGTGAATCTTATTTTAATATGTCCAAAGCGAGTGAGCAGTTTGTAGATATTGATAAAAAAGTTCGAGTCCTTTTTTATCTAAAAGAAACCGCCGTTGAGTCCGTGGCCGCTTTAAAAAGGATTGCCGCTGATATCTGTCAAAATAATTGCCACCTAGGTGGTGAAGTTGTTGCGTACTCAGATTTTGCCAGTCTCGTTCCCAAAACTCTTATCGACAGTTTATTTTCCAGCCTTATTCAGGTGAGTTTAGTGATTTGTTTTGTGGCCATTGCCCAGAACAAAGAAAAATATATTCCAAGCCTTTTGCTCTCGGCTTTTTGGGGTCCATTTTTTATTATCATGGTTCTTGGAACATTGAATACGACACTGGATTTTTGGAAATCAATTTTTGCCAGTATTCTTATTGGTCTGGCGGGTGACAATGCCATCCAATATCTTTTTGGATCTGAAAATAAAAATATTCATTCGGGAATTGAAGATCGTGGAGGCGCATCCATTATCACAGCACTCTTAATGGCCTTATCCTCTTTGATTTACCTAGGGTCTTATTTCAGCTCTCCAAGAGAGTTTGGAGTTATCCTTTCTGTAGGTCTACTCGCTTCACTCTTTGGAGAACTGTGGTTGTTTCAAGGATTGATGGACATTAAAATACGTCGGCAGAAATAGTAAAGTCCACCTGATTGATATTTTTGCCATTAGGATGTGCTATGCTTGAAAAAATTACATCTACATTCGTAGGAACATAGTAAAAAATATTCATCTTAAGTCTAGGACCTACAAAAAGAGCATTGATCATCTTGTCTCTCAAAATATCTCCATCTAAAAAAATTCGATTGGCGTATAAAGACTCTCTACCTAAAAGTAGATGGGCTTCTCTAAAAAAGAATGGTATTAAATTTTTTCCACGGTAAATGTCCCAAAAATTATAATCCAAGGTGAAACGTGCTGTAATAATCTCGTTACCATAAGCATTGCTATAAGGCAGACCATAAAATTCATGGACTCTCATTTTAGCAAAATCAGAAACTCCGCCACCATAAACCACTCCACGAGCGAAATCAGACTTAAATAATTTGGTGAAACTTCCCTTAATAGATCCCATTAAGTTTTGAGTAAATCTCCAGCCGGCCTCTGTCTGCACTTGAGTGACGAAATAAGCATTGCCAAGATTGGCCTCGTTCACTTGTAAATTTACTCCGCTCGTGAAGTATTGAAAAAAATCATCATAGGTTAGTGCTTGAAAGGCCAAAGAATGACTCATTCCCATATTCTTAACTGTCCGGTGAGAAATAAAATCTTCGGTCGAAGATGCTCCAGCAAAAATCCCTGGAACATAAATCCATCGCTTAAATAAAAACTTATAACTGGTGCGAAGTTTAAAATCGCGCGAAAGACTGAGGGCCGAATTAAAATCAGTTTTTGAATAATCTTGATTTACATAAGCGGCTACGGTCCATAGATCACTAAACTTCACCATCTTCTGAATATAATCGAGATTTCCACCAGCTTTACTCTCGCTTGAATAAACCAAAGCTGTAGCATTTAAGAAGTGAACTTCCATCGGATCTACAAAAGTTGTCATCGCTCCGATGCTTCCTAAATTATCTGAACTTCCGACGGCCAAAAACCAATAATGTGGAATGAAGTGATCAAGACGTGGATAGGATTCAGCTTTTTCTGAAGCGAATGAACTTGTCGGAGATTGTAAAATTTTAAACTCCGTCATTTCTACTGGTTTTGTCTCTGATTTTTCTTTCTTGATATAATCTTCTGACTCTGTTGCTGTTTTCTGTTGAGTCTTAAGGCGATTGTCCAATGCCAGAACTCGCACTTCGTTAAAGGTAGCAAAGGTAATATGGTTAAGTAATTTGGGAGGAAGTGAACTTAACTGAACTCCATTATCTAATTCTAGTAATTTTAAATTTTCCCTTTCGCTTATTATTTCTCTTAACACCAAAAACTTTTCGCTGATCAGAGGAAGATCATAGGTCTTATCACTTTTATAAATCTCAATTAATTTTTGCAATCTATAATCAGTCAGCACCAAAGATGAAAATCCATTTGCATCATTAATTTTTAAAAGTAATTGACCGCCAATTTTTTTCACAAGACTTATATTATAATTGCTGGGAAAAATGCGCAGTATTTCACCGCTTCTTTCAGCTCTCCACTGATTCTCCCAATAGCTAAAAGTGATATAATCTTCGCCACCGAGGGGCAAGACATAACTGGGGTCGTGTGGAAATTCTAAAGTGCGCTCGACAAGAAGTGTGTCTGGATTAACTAATTTCCAAACTTTATTTTGATTTCTAAAATTTGAGTTATCGTTAAAAGAGATCAATAACATTTTATTTTCGCTATCGACATCTACCATTGAAGACACGTCGACAATCGGGGCATCAAACAAGCCCTTAAAATTGACTTCATCTTTTAAATCGTAGGCAACCAGAGCTTCGCTTTGTTTTTCGTGTTCAACTTTAAACAAACGGTCTCCATCGAGAACGAAGCCTTTTTGATAATCATCACTGCCGAAAACATTGCTAATTTTTTCTCCCCACTCTTGTTTTCCAATATAAAGGGGGGAATCAAGGGCCTCGTACTCTTCACGAAATTTTTTATATAAATCCTGCGCCTTTTCTCCGACACACGCTTCGAAAGCATTGTTTAAGAAAAAAGGAAGAGATGCTGAATTCATTTCAACTAAACATTTTATCGTTTTGGGTTTTTTATTTTCAAGGTACTCCATAAAGTGAGCACCGGCCCAATAGGCCAGCTGGCCTTGGGGATAGACTCCAGGAGTGTCGAGACAGTCGATGTTCTTACAAAAATCATGTTTTTTAAATTGAATCAAAAGTTCTTTATTAAAAAGCGGGTTATTTAATCTCCCACCATTAATCAGATGAGATTCTCCCCAGACGGCAATTCCTTCAGTAAACCAGCGCGGGACAATTCCTGCTGGCACTTTGGCGATTGTCCCAAAAATTTGCCTTCCAATGTTTAAGTAATCTCTGGTCTGATCTAAATGTGTAATGTGCACAAACTCGTGTAGAACCAGGCCTTGAAGCCAGTTCTCCATCACAATTAAATGTTCGAGATTATTTGCTGGAAAATTATAGAGGTTAATAATATTTGTTGGAAAAGTGCGAGCATTACCATTCGTCAATCGCACGTAAGGGTCTATATTAAAATGAACTACATCGTAAGGCACGTATTCAAAGTAGTTGATAACTTTAATCAAGTCTTCTTTAATGATGCGCTCAACCCTAAGGGCCAAGACTAAATCTTTTTCACTGTAATGAATCTCTCCAAAAAATGTTCCGTAATTGGTGGGCATGGAGACATTGATGGTCTTCAACACTTCTGCCTGAGATACAGAAAAAATGAGATTGATCAAAAAAAATAGCGGGAGGACGATATGCTTGAAGCCCATTTTTTTCTTCCTAATATGGTGTATAATTGGCATAATCATAACTATCTTTTTAGACTTTGAAACTTTTTTTAATATTTCCATTACATAAAGGAGCTCCTATGAAATTTAAATCTATTGCACTTTTAAGCCTATTGGCCACGGTTCTAACACTTTCATCTTGCGCGAACATCAAAAAGAAAAGTCCAGACGGAACAACAGAAACAACTGTTGATAGTGGAAAAGTTGATAACGGCAAGAACGCTGGAATGTCCCTAGATCTTAATGGTGATTCTGATTCAAATAAAGCAGGTGCCCTGAAAACTGTTTACTTTGATTTCAACTCTGCTGGTCTTTCAAATGACACAAAAGATGCTCTTAACAACAACGCTCAATTCATGAAGACAAACACTTCGGTAAAAGTTCAAGTTGAAGGACATGCTGATGAACGCGGTGGAGTTCAATTCAACCTGGCACTTGGTGAAAAAAGAGCAAAAACTGTTCGTGAATACTTGGTTGGCCTTGGTGTTGAAGCCGCTCGTATCACTACAATCTCTCTTGGAAAAGAAAAACCAGTTTCTTTTGGTCACGATGAAGAATCTTGGTCAAAAAATAGAAGAGCAAACTTCGTTGTTACAGCGAAATAATTGGTTGAAAAAAAACTTATCTTTTCTTTTTCTAGTTCTAATATTATCGGCGTGTGGTTTAACGACCACACGTCCTAAGCTCGAAATGTCGATGGCCCAAGTGGCATTTATGGCCGCCAAAGAAGCCCAAGCAGATGTAAAAGCACCTGGCCTCTATCGAAAAGCTGAATACTATTACTTAAAAGCTAAATCGTCTTATAAGCGCAAGTATTTCAACAAAGCTCAACAATACGCTCTCCTCTCTAAAAAATATTCTGAACGCGCAGAATATGTTGCCATTCGAAAGAAGACATTAGAAAATTTATAAGTATTAACTCTTATAGAGGTACTTATGAAACGTCTTCAACTCCTATTGATTCTTTCAATTATTATTGTTCTACCATCTTGTAAAACACAAGAAGACATCCGCCGTGAAAAAAATGTTGAAAATTTAAATGAACAAGTGGCCCAAACTCAAAAGAGCACGGCTAACGCCAATTCTCGTTTTATGGCACTTGAAGAAGAAATGGCAAAACTAACAGGTAAGATTGAAGAGAGCACACATAATAGACAACAAGAAATTAAAGACGCCGCCATCATTAAAGAGCGTATCAACAGTCTTGAAGAAACCAATAAAAAACAAACTGAATTCATGAAAGCACTGAATGAAAAAGTTCAGGAACAAAGCAAGTATATTGAACAAGTCATCACTTCACTCAGCTCACTTAATGAACAAAAAGAGCAAGCTCGGAAAAAAGTGTCTCAAAAAGAATCAAGAGAAGAAAGTAGTTCAGCAGAAACTCCTACCATCAAGGGTGCGATAGCTAAATATAAAGAAAAAAACATGGAAGCCTCTAAAGAAATGTTTCTCACTCTTCTCGACAATAAAAAAATTAAAAAGAAAGATAAAGAAACTTCTTTTTATCACCTTGGTATGATCGAGTATAAAGGAAAAAATTATGAAGAAGCTAAAGTTTATTTCTCAAAACTTTTCTCAGAAAATCCAGACTCAACTTACGGAGCCTCTGCTCTACTTAACCTCGCGAAGTCATTTCTTCAATTAAAATCTAAAGAAGAAGCACGCCAGTCTCTAGATGAATTGATCACCCGTTACCCAAAAAGCCGGGAAGCGGCAGAAGGCGCTAAGTTAAAAACAAAAATATAACAAGCCAGAGACCTCAATGAAAAATTACCTTTTGCCATGGCTTTTAATATTATCTTCATGTTCATTTTTTATTTCACATATTGATAAAGATGCGGCGTTAGCAGAATCAAAAAAGAAATCCGCAACCCCCAAAAACCTGGCGATCGTCTTCTCTCATAATTTAAGTGGAGAAACTCACCCTTGTGGTTGTAGAAATTTTCCTCTTGGCGGTCTTCCTCAAGTAGCGGGACTCTTTCATAATATTTCAAAAAATTCTGAAGTTTTCTATGTCGATACGGGAGATACTTTTTTTCCTTCATCGGCCATACCTTCGACCATGAAAGACTCTCTCTCTTTTGCTGCTAATAATTTAGCACTGGGATTAGACCAGCTAGGCCTTAAGTATTTCGTTCCAGGAGACCAGGACTTCGCTCTTGGATTAGACTTTTTAAAAAAAATAGCACTCGCTAGAAATTTTGAATTTCTTATTTCGAATCTTTCCGATGAATCCCTGATTAAGCATAAGCGCTTTGCCATTATTGAGCGAAATCGCTCTAAAATCTTCATGGTGGGATTTGTGGCCCCTGATGTTTTCAATGACAAAACCAGAGATCTCTTTACCGATATCCCGACAACTCTTCCAAAATTGATCTTAGAATTAAAGTCCCAAGGTTATGATGCGAGCAATCCATATCACCGCCTGGTGGTTCTCTCTCACGCAGGATTTGATCCCGATGAAGCCTTGGCCCTCAAATATCCTTTCATCGACTGGATCATCGGTGCTCACTCACAAAGCTTCTTGCGTTTTTCTCGAGATGTGGGGAACGTAAAAATTGTCCAGACGCTTTCTAAAAATCACTATGTGGGAAATATCAATATTGATACCCTCGCCAAAAAACCCAGCGATACTTATGTGCTACATGAGGTCCGTGATGAATTAGAACAAAGTCTCACCCCCAATCCATTTAGAAAATTTATTGATGACCACAAAGCTCAAATGAATATTATTCAACTTCAAGAACAATCGCGGATGGGAATGGAAACTTCACCCAATGCCCCTATTAAAAAATATAGGACGGCGGTGAGCTGTATTGAATGCCACAAACCTCAAGGCGAATTCTGGCAAGGAACACCTCATTCAATCGCCTATACAACTTTGATGAATGTTCATGAACAAAATAATCTTCAATGTATAAAATGTCACTCTCTAGGCCTTGGTGATCCAAAGGGCTTTACGGCCGCTAAGAATATGGTGAGCTTCAAAGCTAAGCCGATTATCGACTATTGGAACCAAATTTATGCCATGAGTTCAGACGTTAAGTCTGTACGCAAGCTTGAGAGCAAACAAATTCAAAACATCTCAAAAAAATGGATGGTGTTTGATAAAATGTATGGTGTAAAAAATAACTTCGCGAATGTTCAGTGCCTAAATTGTCATACCCAACATGACGAACATCCATTTAACTCTGATATGCCCCAGACTCACGAAGAAAAAACGGCCCAAATAAAAAGCAAATGCCTAACATGTCATACTTCCGAGCAGTCACCAGAATGGTACGGTAAAGATTTAAAAACAGTGAATGAAAAAGTTGTTGCGAAGACCTTTAAGAAGATGAGTTGTCCGCTGCTTCAATAAAGGCCGCTAGGTTTTACTCGAGCTGCATCTCGTGAATCTTTTTAGGAGGGGCAGTAATTGAAGTAGTTCCATTTTTTTGTTGAGACATATTTTTTATTTCTTTTATATTTTTACTTCTCTCTTTTATTTGACTGGCAGAAAGTGCTCCAACGGCCACAGGGATACTGTGGTCAGAACTCACTCCATTAACGGTAACGGATATATCAAATACGACATAGACTAATCCGCTAAAATTTCCGAGCTCCACACCTGACTCAATGACCTCTCCTCTATTTAATTTCTGATTTATTAATTCCTGGAATTTTGAAACTGTTGCTCCATCAATTCCTCGGACATTTTTCAGAGAAAAATTTTCAATTTTTTGCTCGGCCGTAAAACTCACCGTTAGTAACTGTCCATTGAGCGACTGCTCTACTTTCATGGGAATACTTTTTTGATTGCACATGATACGAGAATATCTTTGAGGAGCAGACTTTATTTTTGCTGGTTTACTAGCAAGCTTAACAGATCTCACTTCTTTAGAAAAAGCGATATTGGTAAGTGATAAAATTAAGAGAATAATAAATTTAGCCTTCATTTCAATCCTTTCATGGTCCTGTCGTCCCGGTAATTGTCAGTGTAACTATAGGGTCCGTCCATATTACATCTTGAGCTGTTAAAACATTTACAGTGTATTCCTGTCCGGCAGTGGTTGGAAAAGAATAATTAAACGGTCCAAAGGCGGCAGCAGAAGTTCGGTGTTCATAATGATAAGTACCTACCTGTATACCTTTATTATAAACATCAAGTTCAAAAGTATCGCTAGCAACAACATTCAGTTTGGTGCTTGCAGTACTAGCCGTAAATCTCAAATACTTATTATTAAAAACTGTATTATAGAGACCATAATAATTATTTTGCACACCACCCGACACTCCAAAATTTCCGTAAAGCGATATCGCAACACCTGCTCCACCAAGATTGATCAGATTAGAAACCGGAAGATTATTGGCCCAGCCACCATTATTAGCTTCTCCAGATCCATAAGCATCAGTGACGGCTGCAATATTTTTATTCGACAGCAATGTATTTAAATTGGCCGTAAGACCTGAATTGGCCAATTCTAGCCCATGAATAAATGAAAAAATAGAAGTGGCTGCGGGGGTCGTTTTTTGATAACCAGTCAAGACATCCAAAATAGGACCCATGCCTAAACTTAAATTGTCTCCGGCCTCATTGGTAGAATCATAAATATCATAAAGAATTTCTTGGATAGATATTTCTGAAAACCATCCCTTATGAGTATCGGTTATGCCCGTGATAGTTGAATTCTCCAAATTGACTTGGAATCCGCTTTGCTGTCTGACTCCAGAGGTATCTGAATAATAAACATCAGGATCAAAGGCCATGGCAGAAACAGCATTTCCCCACCCTTCACTAAAGGCCAAGGACATATCTTTTTCATCTCCAAAGCTATGACTTCCACCCTTGCTATCCGAACGGGATAAATTATATTCTAGAAAATGCCCCCACTCATGAACGATAACGTGATTATCGTATTCATCAGTATCAACATCCAATTTCCCAAGAATATAAAGTTGATTAGTGTTTGGATTGTAATGACTGGTGGTAATTTGTCCGATTGTAATGTCACCAGCTGTGCCGACATTATTAATACTCCAATTTACTTTCAATTGAGGAAAGCTTATTGTGGGTCTAATCACTTTTATTTTTTTAGTAATTGTATAAACTGAATCCAGCATGGCAAACGGTGCCGCAACACGAGTGCCGCTATAAGAACCTGCTGCGTTTGTTCCACTCCATCCACTAAGCGCTCTAATATCTTTCACCGTGCTGCCCGTGATATTATAGCTGGGAGTGACCAAAGCATACTCTGCATTACCATTGGTATTGTCTTGAATGATGACCGCAGGCGATTTCATTTCAGCATAGATTCTTAATTTAATATTTGCACTAGCGGTGATGGCAAAATCATAAGCTCCCGAATCGCTGCTACTAGTTGAACTAACAACGGAATCATCTGCTGCATTTAAAAGTTCAACGAAGACATTCCTCATCGGCTTTTGAATAGTCCCGGTGTAATTCAATTTTCCCGATGCTGCTGAAACAAAATCGTAAGTTAAAGTTCCAGTGATATGAATGGATCCACCTGTTGTGACAGGTGGAACAGACTTAGCGGGAGTAGAGCTAGTTTTGGCCTTACAACCCGATCCGAGGATTGATAAAAGGCCCAAAAAAATAAATGCCAAAATTCTTTGAAAGCGCATGTCTTATTATCGGTCAAAATACCGTAATCTAAAGCCTTTAGGTGTCACACCCCCAAGCTCCTGAATAGTGATCTTTGTTGGGAATCATAGCTATTCTAGCTGACTTAAATAATGGGCATTAAATAGTAATCAAAGAGAAAGATTATTGATAAAAGTTATGAATTGCTCTCGATAGGCACCTTTTTTTATAAAAAAAACATCGCCGTGATAGCCATCTTCGATTTTCCAAAAAGTTTTTTTAGTCGATGGTGCTTTCGTAAAAAGCTCCAGTCCAAATTTAAATGGAATGACAGGGTCGTTGGGTGCATGAATCACGAGAAGAGGCATGGTTAAATGAGTAAGTTCGCGGTCGGCGGTATACTCCGAAGAAACCAGCCACCACAAAAGACCATGGGTCTTGCTGCTGGCAACGTCTTGAGGAGACCTAAAAGTTGAATCCAAAACGAGAAGAGAAATATCATTGCGCCAAGGAACTTCTTCCAATGCTCTCATGGCAATGGTGCCACCTAAACTTTGGGTGTAGATAATAAAGCGTTTATAATTTCCAACTTTAAATTTATCATAGGCCAGTTGCAGAAATTTTATTCCATCTTCCAAAACACCTTTAGGATAAGGCGTTCCCTCACTTAATCCATAACCGCGGTAATCAAAGATAAGAACATCTGTTTTTTTATCCAACATCCACGTCAGGTTAAAAACATGTGAAGATAAATTTTGAGCGTTTCCGTGAAACATTAAAACTAAATTTTCAGGATTGGGTGTTTTGCTTTTTAAATCCCAGGCAAGCAGCCTCGTTCCATCATATGAGCGGACATAATATTCCTTGAAATTAATTCCATAAGCGTGTGGATCGCCATGCAGATAACGATCGGGTTGATAGATAAGCGAAGTGCAGCTTACTAAAAAAACCAACAGCAAAAACGAAATAATTTTACTAAAAAAAGAAACCATAATTTAATTGAAAAATCCGAGTGTTAGTTTGAAATGACCTAAACTTTGACACCAACGAACTCTCAAATCTCCATTCAGTGTTAGTACTAGAAAAATAGGACTGCTTAAAACCAGCATTATTATAATAATCTTTTTGAATTCTTTTGGTAGCATCAAAACGAAGCTCATCAAAAAAACCGATCTTAAACTTTTGCGTTAATTGAAACAACATACTGCCTTCGAATCCAATTCCAATTCTATGACCTTTATCCAAGTGATCTGAAGCCTCACCAAAAACTCCACTCATCATCGAGATCGCCATATTCTTAAATGGCTTTATCGTGGGTCCTAGGTAGGCGCGAGCATTTATTTTATGACATAAATCACAATCTAAATCATAGATGCGATCAGCGACGACTTTAGCGGCCCAGGAAAATTGAGGGTCGAAAAATCGATAAGAGTGAAGAGAAATTAAATTTACAAATGTTACCTGGTCGTAACTGATTCTGTTTAAGTATTTATCATAGACCAGGCTTCCAGTGAAAAAATCAAATTGAGAAAAAGGATCGTAGCCTTTATCGTTGCTCATTAGATCGTGATAACCTTCTTTTAACTCAATCCCGAAAAAAGTGTGGCTTTTTTCTGTGCGAGTAAAAACTGAAAACTTTTGAGGCTCGTGCCCTTGATCCGGACGATTATTCTGATCATAAACCTCAGGCACCATATTGGTATCTTGGGCCAGGGCCGATCGCCTAAGAAGTGCTTTTCGAAAAACCAACTTTTCATCATTTGTTAATTGATCTTTGGTGCGGTAGCGGGTGAAATCCAAAAGACTAATGACACTATCGAGCACTGGAATTGAATTATATCCTAGTGGCAGATCTTTTTTTGTAGATAAAGATTGAACTTCTTGAAGTTCACTAGACGTGAGCTTGTTGAGTTTTATCTCAAGTTGTTTTTTTAAGCTTGCTCTGAAATACTCAGACTTAATTCTCCCAGGAATATTTTTAAAGGCCTTGATCATTTCACTGGGAAGATAATACCAACGCTGGTGAGTATTAACGTCGTCAAGATTGAAGGGTACGGCTAAAATATCCACCAAAACCGCCGAGCAATTTTCATCGGCAAAATAATAATCAAAATAAGTAGTCTGATAAATTTCCCACAGATGATTGATCAATCGGTCTAATTCATCGGGAGTCATCAAAATATCGTATTCGATCAGATCGCGCGATTCGCCGTTATTGTATTCGTTAACTTTGGTATAATATTTTGTGACTTCAAGAAGGCCTTTGTATCCGCCAAACATTCCTTTAAAGGCGAAGACAACCCCAGGATCCTCTTTTTCCGGTATGGCCGAGAAAGCGACAGCGTAGTCTAGCAGATCACTGCTTTTATTTTTTTGATTAAGCCTTATTAAAGTATGTCCAAAAAGTGAAGAGGGATTATTGGGATATGACGAAGAAAAAATTAATGTTATGAAATCGGCATTCAGTCCATTTTTCCATTCATCAAATTCAGGACACGATTTTTTAATCAGGCCATCCAAAAGACCCGCTTGAGTCAAAAAATTTAGACGTTCGGCAAAGACACATTGAGGATGATACTTAAACCAACCTGCTTGGGCATTTGGATCTTTGAGCGCATCAATAGTAGCTTCTAGTTCTGCGGCCGGATTAGTTTTACCTTGAGGAGATAGAAAAAAATGCTCACCATCTGCGCGGGACTTTTCATGGTGGTAATGAAGAAGTTTTAGCCAATAATTTTTTTGAATGAGAGTGAGATTGTCGTAAGAATTAAAAGAAGAACCTGCTGCAAAAGCAGCAGGCATATAAATCAAATTAGATAAGAGAACAAGTTGAAGCAAGAGTCGCATTATTTTTAATTTGAGCTTTTACGTTGTTATAAAGCTCTACCCCTGAAGTTTTTTCAGACGGAAGAACAGTTTCGTAATTGGCCTGAACCATTGAACCAAATACACGTGAATTCTGGCAACCGAAAACTGAAGCAAATGAAGTTACGAATTCACCGTTACCACGGGCCATTTCGATCGCTAATTGATTCATATTGGCTTCAGCAAAATGGATTCCTTTTGCGTCGTTTTTTACGATTGAGTGCCTAGCACATCCAGAAGTCCCAAGAGTCATGGCAATTGTGCTTGAAAAAGTCGCGTTAACAAGTGATCTTGTTGATGAAGAAATAAGTGATTGTTTAGGGGCCACTTCCCATCCCATCCCGCATCCTGAAGATGAATCAGCAGCGAAGACCGAAGTCGCAGAAATAAGAGCTAATAAACCAATAATAATGTTTTTCATTAAGTCCTCCATGAACTATGAATGTTTACTTACCGAAATAGGATCAGGTATCATGGCAAAAAACACAATGAAATTTAGCAAATGAAAGAAAACTTAATATTAGGAATTGAAACCAGCTGCGACGATACATCGATTGCTATTTTAAAAGGCAATCCAGATGATTTATCCCAAAGGCCGGTCCTACTCGCCCACCAATCTTTTTCTCAAGAACTGATTCTCCAGAAATGGGGAGGCGTTGTTCCTGAGATCGCTGCGCGAAATCACCTGGAAAAACTCACTCCAATTCTAGAGGCTGCCCTTCAAGAGGCAAACGTCAAAATCTCAGACATTGATCTGGTGGCAGTAACTACTAATCCAGGCCTGCTAGGACCACTTTTAACCGGAATCAATTGTGCTAAGACCATCGCTCTTTTGCACGAACTCCCTATCGCAGCAGTCAACCATCTCTATGCCCATGTTGAGGCCATCCACTTAACTGACAGTGTTCCCTATCCGTACTTGGCATTATTAGTCAGTGGCGGCCATAGCATATACTTTTTAGTTCGAGCGCCAAACGAGTTTGAAGTTTTAGGAAACTCGATCGACGATGCTGCCGGTGAAGCTTTTGATAAAGGTGGAAAACTTTTGGGGCTTGGTTATCCCGCAGGAAAAATCATTGATGAAAAAGCGGTACTAGGTGATTTCAAAAAATATAAATTTCCCATTTCCATGCTCGATTCAGGTGACGCTACTTTAAGTTTTTCTGGTGTGAAAACATCTTTGAGAAATTTTATCGAAGATCATCCTGACAAGAATTTCTTGATAGAAGATGTCTGCGCTTCTTATCAATACGCCATTGTTGAAGCACTTTCACGAAAACTACAAGTAGCTCTTGATATCGCCTTCAAGCAATGCGGATACGATTTACCGATCGTGGTTGGTGGTGGAGTTGCTAGTAATAGTGCTCTTCGAAATACTCTGAATAAAAATTTCTCAAATGTTCATTTCGTAGCTCCCAAATACTGCACCGACAATGGAGCGATGATCGCTCACTACGCGCTTAGAACTTATCACCTTGCTTTCCCTTTTCCTGATTGCCTTTTACTAGATGCCCGGGGGCAGTTTGTATCTAAAGCTCAGAAGCTGAATAACCTTAGGAAAAAGAAATGACTAAAGCCCGCCTCGAATTACCAAGTGCAGACAAATCGCTGGGGCAGCATTTTTTGCGCGACCAAAATATTATTCAAACAATTTGCAATGACTTTAAAGATCTTGCAGAAGCTATTGTGGAAATAGGTCCTGGCCCCGGAATTTTAACCGAACACCTGGCCCTCTTGGGATTGCCCTATTATGTCATCGAAAAAGACACGCGCTTTGGAGTTTATCTCGACCAATTTTTAGCCGCAGATCAAGTCACGATGGATGATGCCCTTCAAATCCAGCTCTCCAATTTTTTTGAAGAAAAAAAGATTAGCGGAAAAAAAATCTGGTTGGTTTCTAACCTTCCCTATAATATTGCTACTCCCTTATTGGTTAATTTCTTACAAGCTCCAGACATAAAATATATGACTTTGATGTTTCAAAAAGAAGTCGCAGATAAAGTTTTTCCTTTTGCCACCACTAAAAACTCTATGAGTTCACTACTGGTTCTTTGCCAATCTTATTTTGAATGTGGCCTTTTGGCGAAAGTTCCACCTGGGGCATTTGCCCCGCCACCGAGAGTTGATTCTGCTGTTATTACATTTACCAGACGAGAAACGCCTCTAGTTCCATTATCTGAATTTAAAACATTGGAAAAATTCTTGCGCCAAATGTTTTCTCAAAGAAGAAAACAAATTGGTGGAGTCTTAAAAAGTTATTATCTTCCAGAGAAAATAAAAGAAAGTTTTGAGTCTTTAGATCTGGCAACAACTCTTCGCTCAGAAGTTTTTACTCTGGAGCAAGTGCTAGAACTTTATCGGAAACTGCGCTCATGAAGTCTATTTTCACACTCCTAATATTTTGTCTTTTGAGAACTGCGAACGCTAGTTATCCCGAATTTTTTGGTGCTAGTTTTTCAACAACTGCCATTGGAAACCAATCAACCTTAGATCAGAATGATCCCAGTAATAATTATTACTCTCCGGCCATCTTGGGATTTTCGGATAAAGTAAATATTCTTTTGCAGGCTACATCGACTGCGACTTCTTTTAAGCGAATGGCCAATATCACGGTTACTAACAGTACCAATTCAAGCTCGGGAACAACCACCGGCAATGTCGAAAATAACTACGCTAAATTTTACGGTGGTGGTATTCATCTTGCTCTTCCTATTGGCTACCAACATTTAGGGACACTGGGAGTTTCTGTTTTTCTTCCTATCGGAAATTTAATGGAAACCAATTCAGGAAATCCTTTTTTACCTGAATACGTAATGTACCACTCTCGCTACCAACGCACTTCGGTCTATTTAAATTTTGCCCGCAAATGGAGCTATGACGTAGCTTGGTCACTAGGAACAATCGTTGGTTTTCAAGCGACCGCAGACGTGAAGACTAATTTAAGCTTAGGCGGAGGCAATTTCGGATCATATGGACAGGCACGCTCAAAAGTTGCTCCTGCTCTTGGAGTGATTGCTTCTCTTGTTAAAAAATTCGATGATTCAAAAATCTATTTCACTTACCAACAAGAAATGAAATCAAATCTTCATGCATTAGTCTCGGGCGAGATCACCAATCCGAATCTTCCCATCTTTGAATCGGCCATTGATTCTATGATTTTTTATGACCCTCACACTTTTCGTTTGGGATCATCATACGAATTGGGAATGGCGACAGTTTTTGCAGGCGTTGAATACCAATTATGGTCGGCTTATAAGCCACCAGTCATTTACATCACAAAAACTGGCGGAGCGATTGTTTCGAGCAGTAACTACGAGCGCATTGTCGTTCGAGACACCATCAATCCACGCGTTGGGATAAAATTGAATTTGACTGATCGTTGGAGCGCGGGCCTTGGCCTGGGCTACCGCATGACTCCCTTAAAAGGTGATTTTTCAGGAAGCGGAAATTCTATCGACGCCAACACTTATATTTTAAGCACCGGGCTACAATACCGTATTGTTATTTGGTCAAAAGATGTTAATTTAGGAACGTCTTTGGAGTATCATGAACTAGAGAAGAAGCATGTCACTAAAAGCTCTGGGCAAGAAGACGGAACAAATGGCCCTAAAATCGGCGCTGGCGGATACGATATCGCAGGCCATGTAATCGCAGCAAGCTTTGGAGTAAAATTTAATTTTTAGAGGATTATGGGAATTAAGATCATCGGGACTAATAAACGCGCGAGCTTTGACTACACCTTAATGGATAAATTTGAGGCCGGTATTCAATTGCTCGGAACGGAAGTAAAAGTTCTTCGCGAAGGAAAAGTGGCCCTTAATGAATCGTATGTGGTGATCGACGCCAAGGGCGAAGTATGGGCCTATAACGTTAATATTCCCCATTACGCCTATGGAAATATCAATAACCACACAGAGCAAAGAGTAAAAAAACTTCTCTTAAATCGTCTGGAAATCACTCGCCTCTATCACCAGATGAAAACTCAAAATCTAACTTTAATCGTCACTAAAATGTATTTCAAAGATTCAAAAATAAAACTGGAATTTGCTTTAGCGAAAGGAAAAAAAGCTCACGATAAAAGAGATGCGGAAAAAGAGAAAGATGTTGCTCGCAAACTTCAACGTGGAAATTACGAGGACTAAACCTATTTCTTTTTTTTACCAGAACTCTTTTTTCCACCGAACATTTTGGAAAATAAAAATCCCCCTACTAATCCCCCCGCAGTAAATCTCATGACGAAATAAAATGACTCGTCCAAGAAACTTTGCGAAAAAAACTTCGAAAAAGAACCTACGAAATACCCTTTGGTCGCTACATTAAGCCAATCTAATTGTCCGATAAGAATATATGATGGCCTAAAATAAAGTCCAACTGCAGTAGAGATAATTGTAACGAGAAGAATTAAAATTATGCGCTTCATAACATCATTATCTCAATACCTGAAGAAAAAGCTACTCAAAAATTTAAACTGACCCTATACTAATTTCATGAAAACATTAGCCATCCTTTTTACTCTCCTACTGTCTTCTCTCTGCATAGGTGTGGCCCACGCAGATATCGTCAGAGTAAAAGCTCCAGCGATCAATGGAAAACTGATTGCCAATAATCTTGAAATGACAGATTGGCAGGCAGTGATGAGTTGCCATTTTAATTATCAGGGTTCAAGAAAAGAATCGATCCGCTATCCTCAAACATGGTTAACCAAGCTTGAAGGAAGCAGTTATTCTCTAAAAATTAAGGCCGGCTCTCTTAGTGAAATGCTTCCGAATTGGGAACTCCTCACCTGCGCTTACAAATTAATTTTAATTGGTAAAAATAGTACTACTCACCATATTGCATTCGGTGAAATTTTTCTGATGGGCAAAGAAACTGGAGTCATGAGCGAGAGCGAATTGCAGGCAATGCAGGACGTGAATCAAGTGGCTAAGGTTCTCAATGATAGAACAAAAGAACTCGTCATCACCTACGGGAAAGATGGTGGGATTGTTGAAGATATTTAATTGCAAAATACATTAAAAGATAAAAAACAAATCGCCATTCTTTGTTTCTTAGCTGATTTAGGAATTTCCGTCTGGTCTTATGAGAAGATCAAAAATTACGATGAGTATTTAAAAATCGTTAAGCCGATGGTCGACTCTCCTGATTTTCAAGTGCAAATCTATGCAGTCCTCCTTCAATCTTTTATCTTCTCCATGCTAATTTTTTTAGTCTTTCATCTGGTGATCTATTTTCTTTTTGTCAGAGAAACTAAATACGCCATCAAGTACGTTCGCTTTTATACTTTTATGGCCGCTATCTCTGCTGGGATTATGATTTTTTCAGGAGTCATTGTCGCGATTATTCCTTTGATCATTTACACTCTCTCTTTTATATCTGTAGGGAAATCTCTTAAGGCCTTACAGGCCGTTCATGTTAAAAAGAAATGAAGAGCTTTTTAGTCCTTATTAGTACTATTTTTATTTTTACTGATATCACTATTGCTTTAGCAGAAGACGGCCCTATCATTGATATCGATATTTCTAAAAATACTAATAGCAAGTCCACCTGCTCAAAGCTGCTATCTGCCCTCAGCATTCAAAAAACTTTAACTTTTGTTTTTTCTGAAAATTTTGAACGTCGCGAAAGTAATATTACGGTGAATTATAAAAATCTTGTTAATGAGGACCGAAAACTTAGCCTGGAGCTAAAAAGAGATATTGATGAAGTAAGGATCACTATCAAAAAAGGACTCTTTAAAAATCTTTTTCTCAAACTCAATTATAAGCAATCCAGGTTTTGTGAAGTGAAAGGCCATCTCTCCTGGACAGGTGAAGAAAAAAGATTTTCAAAAAGCATTTTACTCTATATGATCGATCACTACTTCGATAAATTAATGTCTTTTATAAATCGTCTTTCTTAGGGAGATTACTGATGAAACAAGTTCTATTCTTGATTGCTACTTTGATTTTGGCTTCGTGTTCTTCAACAACACTTATTACTACTAACGATAAAGACGCAAAAATTTATGTTGATGGCCAGTTCGTTGGAAGAGGTCAGTACACTCATACCGATTCAAAAATGATAGGATCAACAACTTCAGTTCTTCTTAAAAAAGAAGGATGTGAAGACATGCCATATGTGTTCTCAAGAAATGAAGAATTTGACGCTGGAGCTTGTGCTGGAGGGGTTTTCCTTATAGTTCCATTCCTTTGGATTCAAAAATACAGAGCTGTCCATAATTATGAATTTGAATGTATAAAAAGAAAATAATACTTAGTTTTTGTTTTTCGCTATTGGGGGCCAGCTGTGCCCCCCTGTCTCTTTTACAACCCGATTACACTTCTCTCATTGATATCAAATACAAACTCAATTTAATGAAAGTTAACAATTCAAACGATAACCAAAACGTCGAGATTGGTTCTCTTTCTTTTTATCAAGCATTTCTATCTCCTGTATTGAATTCTACTTGTCATCACTACCCAACGGATTCGCGCTACGCCCGACTTTTGTTTTCAAAATGTTCCTGGTCTACCTCAATACTCAAAACGACATCGAGGTATTTTTCAGAACCAGATGCTTCCATACTTTATTTAAATCAGACCATAGAAAATAACCGTATCTATTACGTTGATCTTCCAGAGAGGTGTTCACTATGAAATTATTTATTTTTTGTTTGTTTTTATTTTCATTAAATCTCAAGGCCCAGGATTTACAATATAATTATGCCAAAGAACTTTATTTAAATGAGCAGTATTCACGAGCTGTTTATCAATTTGATACGCTCTTAACTATGCCTTTACTTAATGCTGATCGTGCCCTCATCGGTTTAACGGCGTCCTTATGGATGTTGGGAGATACAAAGGCTGCATTTAGTAGTTTAAATAAAATTTCAGATATTGAACTTTCGGCCAAATTAAAAGTGGCACTCGCCGTTTCTAGTGGTGATTTAAAAGTTCTCAAATCTCAGGATTTTGGAAATATGTATTTAACTGAGTTACAAAAATTGGAGTCAGATCCCTATAAATCACCTGGAATAGCTGCACTTTATTCAATGATTTTCCCAGGTGCTGGTCATGTTTACCTAGGGGCTTATCAAAGTGCCGCTATCGTTTTTGCTTTTAACTTACTCACAGGTATTTCAACCGTTGAATTTGCCAACAAAGATTTAAAAGCACCGGCCATCGCTTCTGGCGTTTTATTTTCTATTTTTTATGTAGGTGGAATTTATTCTTCTTATGAAGGTGCAGTAAAAATGAATCAACTGAAAATTAATAAACCTAAAAAAGATTTAAACGCCAAGTATTTTCCGATTTTAAGGCTGACTTTTTAAATATCAGAAGTCCGAATAAAATTCCAATCGAAATCCTTCATATTGTGCTCAATCACGGTGGCAGAACTTGAAGGATGTATGTTTAATTGATCCAATTCTTTTTTCAAAGGGTCATTTGATGTCAGAGCTAACATGTGAATATGGCCGACTTGAGCTTCTGTTATTGATTCCTCTTTTATGTTTTGCTTTTGATGCCCATATTGTAGATGCAATAGTTTCATCGGAAATTTAGTGCTATCTAAAATAAGATCTTTAATTCCAATCAGTGATAAAAAATAAATTGGTCCTTTATGTTTTTCAATTAATTCTCGATGCCCTAAAATGTCTTCGTAGCTAAAAGAATAGATAGATAACTTTTCCACCGGAGTAATTCTGAGCCACCGAAAGTGCTGCAGTAATTTAGCCGTTCGATTTTCTTTCTGTTTTTCCTTATCCATCGCAATGGCATATCCTCTGGGACATTTTAAATAATATCTGAGGGCGGCATGACTTAATATTTTAAGTGGAATTCTTTTTCGCTGATATTTAGGATGAACTTTTAAGTCGCAAAGATAAAAGACCCTCTTGGGTACTTTGCGAATAATCCCTGCGGCCACGGCCACGACTTCATTATTAATAGTGCAGACAAAGTAATGACTTTCTCCCAGACGATCAAAAAAGGCGAAATAATCCTTGCCGTGATCAATATAAAAAGAATCACTGCCAAGGGGATAATTTGCCATTTTTTCAAGTCGAACGATTTGATCCTGATAGAGATGGCGTTCTGATTTTTTTATTTCAAAAATTTTCATTAGGCACGTGCATGTAATCCAGAAACGGATCTCATTATTCTAATTTTTCTGTGAGTGTACATAGACCAATAGAGATAGTTAAAAACTTCTGCGCCCATTCGAAGTCCTTGTTCAATATAGTAGCGATTAGTTTCACTTTCTTCCCAAGAAGGTTTTAGGACATTAAAAAAATCCGCAGAGTGACGTATATCTAAAACTTTGTGAAGATTGTAGTGAATCATATTATCTTCTGTAAGCCATCCGTTATGAACAATTCCCTGACCTATGATATTGGATATATCGACAAACATTCTCTCAATCATTCCCATGACTCCAACCCCAATGAGATATTCATCTACGACGCAAGCTCCGACTAAAGTAGTATTAAAAACTCGAACTTCTGGCCACAAGGCCCGCTTATCAATATCACTGTCTTGGACATTTCCCAATCGAAGCAGTAATTCACGAAAAGTTTTGTCATGCGTTTTTTCAAAATTGCCTTCCCCATGCTCTTCCCAAACGTTGCGAACAATTTCCATTCGAAGAGCAGGAAAAGGGATTTTGGCAGAGAGAGCGGCCATCGGACGAGAAAAAAAAGTAACTGCCGAAAAAAATTGAATTTGAGTTTCAATAAAATCATCCTTAGCAAATTCTTTATTCATGAGAGCAGTAAAATAAGGATTATGCTTGTAGTCGACCTCGTTTAAAATTTGGTCTACTAATTTTAAAAGATCATTCATGAGTGCTCCTCAGTTCGCAATTTTAGTAGCAATATTTAATTTGGAATAGAATAAACTTCGGTCAAGACCTAGCAATCGTTTTTCTTCATCAGAATGAAATTTAAAAGATGGTAAGAAAATAGGAGCAAAATCTTTTTGATGATTGAGTTGTCGAAAAACAATCATTGCATTTTTTCGAGCTTCGGTCTTTAATCGCTCAGCTATTGATTGAATATAATCCTCACTGCACCAATCAAAAATATTTGAGAAGGACATAAAGTCATAATGAGAAAAATCATCAACTTCATGCAATAGACAGTTTTTAATTTCGAATTCTTTATAAATAGCAGGAGGTAATTTGAAATGGGCCGGAAGTGAGTCCGGTAAATATTCACCAAGAAGGATGTGATGAATAAAATAATTTTTACTAAGATCTGGTCTCATTAGTCCTTTTTCGAAGACATTTTTAAAGTAGCCTGGGTAAGAATTTTTGGGGGCGTGCTGAGTCGCATCTGGGCCAAACATTGTATTTAGGATTTGATCGGAGAAAAAAAGATCAAAGGCAACTTTCCAGTATGGATGAGCAAATATTTTTTTCAACTCATCTTGTTGATTAGTGATGATAAGATTTTTTAATTCACGATGATCAATAATAAATTCTTCAACAAAAAGTCGAAGGGAACGAAATAAACTTTCAAAATTTCCCGTTTGATTTAATATTTTTAATTCTTCAATTTTATTTTCAGCCAGTAGTTTCTCTTTGGTCTTAATCAAATAAATTTGAGCGGGGTTTGGTTCAACTAGGGTTTGTTCAATATTAGGATTCATAAGGCGCACTGAAAATGCAGTACATCCTCCTGAGCCAATCATT
>JAQTTZ010000037.1 GCA_028710485.1 Bacteriovorax sp.
GGCCTCGCGTTGATCCCATAAATTTAATTTTTCGTATTCAGATTTTAATTGTCCACAAGCGGCCAGGATATCCTGGCCCTTTGTGGTTCTTGTCGTGCAGATGTATCCTCTTTTCAATAATTCTTCTTGGAACCAAATAATTTTAGCATTACTTGGTCTCTTAAATTTTGAATCCGGAAAGTCATTATAAGGGATGAGATTAATTTTTGATTTTTGCTTGTCTAGTAAATCAGAAAGACCTTGAATATCTTCAGGGCGGTCATTCAAATCAGCAATTAATATATATTCATAAGTAATTCGTCTGTAGGCCTTCAGCGGCACTTTTTTAATGGCCGTAAAAAGTCTTTCCAGGTCGTAAGCTTTATTAATTGGCATCAATTCAGTACGAATATTATTGTGAGCAGCATGCAAAGAAATAGCGATATTAACTGGTGGAAAATCCCACATTTTTTCAATTTGCGGTACTAATCCAGAAGTCGAAAGAGTGATTTTTCTTTGTGATAATCCCAGGCCTTTATCTTCCATAAAAATAATTGTCGCACTACGGACATTATCATAATTATGTAACGGTTCCCCTTGGCCCATATAAACTATATTTGTTAATCGTTCACTGTTACCGTGCTCTTTAAGCCAAAAAGTGATGGCCATGTATTGTCCAACAATTTCATCAGCAGTCAGGTGGCGTTTAAGACCCATTGTTCCTGTGTGGCAAAAAGTACAACCGATCGCGCAACCGACTTGAGAAGACAAACATAAAGTAAGGCGATCGCGCGCAGGAATGGCAACGGCTTCAACTGTTTGACCATCGAACATACGGACTAAAAATTTTCTGGTTCCGTCTTTTGAAAGACCGTTCCAGATAATAGTAGGGAGTTCGGTGTCTAGGTTGGCAAGAAAATCTTCTTTAATTTTTTTAGCGACATTGGTCCAAAGGCTTACGTCGCGTTCTTGTATTTTATAAAGCCATTGGTAGACTTGGTCTGCGGCAAATTTAGCAAAACCGTTCTCTGTAAAATAATCTCTTAGTTCACTTAAAGTGAAGGAATAAAGGGACTTTTTTCGAAGGACTTTAGGTAGAGTTTGCATAAGAGGACTTATAGCAAAGAAAGCTTGAAATGGCGACGTAAAGTAATTTTTACAAACTAAAATCTTGTGGGTAGGATTTTAATGATTTCGATATTGGAAAGGATTAAATAACGATGAAAACGTTCACTCAAATTTCAAAGGGCCTGGGCCTTACAGCGACCATTGCAGTCTCTCTTCTTTTTTCAGGAACCACTTACGCCAACAATGACCTAAGTCATCCAGTTCCCACTGATAAAGACGTCATTCTGACATTTGGGGTTCCCTCTCAAAGATCTCTCTCAAAGCGTATTAATATCCTTGTTTGGAACCTTCATAAAGGAAGTAATGATACTTTCGGAACAGATTTTGTGTCGCTTGCTTACCAAAAAGACCTCGTTATTTCTCAGGAAATGTATCTCACTCCTTTGATGAGCATGGTTTTTGGCTCTTTCCCACATTATTTTTATACCTCCGCCACCTCATTTTTCTTCGGAAAAATACTCACTCGCACAGGTGTAGTGACTTCTAGTCCCGTTTTGCCAAGCACTATCGATTATGTAAGAACTGAAACGCTAGAACCTGTGGTCAATTCTCCAAAGGTTACTTTAATTACCCGCTACCCAATCCGTTTTTCGACTAAACAATTAACGGTGGTCAATATCCACGGAATAAACTTTGTCGATGGCCCTTCATACCGCAAGGAAATGAATCGAATTTATGAAGCTCTTAAAAACGTCCCAAGCCCGCTTATTTTTGCCGGTGATTTCAATTCTTGGAATGACGAGCGTTACGCTATTTTAAAAGAACTGGGCCAAAAACTAAAATTAAGTGAAGCCAGTTTTTCCCCGGACTACCGAATGACCTTCAATAAACATCCACTTGATCATTTCTACTACACCAATGATATAAAAATTATCTCGGCGAAAGTTGAAGACTTTTATCAGGGATCTGATCACAAGCCTCTCGAGGTAATAGTCGAGTATTCGCCTCGATTAAAATTCAAAAATAAATAGGCAATCTTTTCCACCCCTCCTTGAAAAGAATTAATTCTCTTATCCTAGAAGCATATAATTACGTTATAGAGTTACAGTTCTCAAAAGGAGTTTTTACTTGAAAAGAAAAAATGTTTTAAAATCTATATTTTTCTCACTTCTACTTTCAACTTTCAGTTCTTCTTGTGGGCTGATTGAAAAATTTAAAACTCCTGAACAACCGACAGATTCAAAAAGCTCTGATATTGCAACCGCTGAGACACAGCCTGATTCGGGAACTGATGATCTTTTTTCAAAAACAATGAATGACACAAAAGAAGAGCCTCTGCATACAGCGTCCGATGCTCCAAGTAATATCACCACTGAAAATCCAGTTGTAAAAACTGAAAATCCTGCAGAAAAAGATGAATTAAAATCCCTTGAAGAACAATTTTCTGGCACAACTCCAAAAGAAGCTGAATCAAAACAAGTTAAAGTAGAGGAGTCTATTCCTGAAATTAAAACTGAAGTGCCTGAGACTGTAGCCGAAAATGCTAATAGCGATGCTGGAAAAGTAATGAGCTATAAAGTGCAAAAGGGTGAAACCTTAATGCAAATCGCTTTTAAAATTTATGGCGATATTTCGAAGTGGAAAGATATTAAGCAAATGAACGGAGCCAAACTTTCTAAGAGCTCTGCCCTACGCGCGAATATGGAATTAAAATATAAGGCACCTGAGCGCGTCTTTGTTTGGAATCCGGAAGGAACACCTTACATGATTAAAAATGGTGAAACGTTGGGAACTATTTCAAATTCTGTTTACCAGTCTCCAAAAAAATGGAAAAAAATCTGGGAAAATAATAAACCATTAATTAAAAACCCAAATGTGATTTATGCTGGCTTCACTCTTTATTATAAAGAAAATGCCATGGCAAACTTCGTTCAGCCAAAAGCTGTTCAAAGAAAATTGGCAACAAAAACTGAAGCGCAAGCTGAAGAATCAAAGTCCATTGAAGAAGTAAAAGTTGATCAGGCCATCTCAAATCTCGAGCACCTGGACTCAGCAAATGAAATTGATCTAACCAAAGAAGTCCAATCTGCAACGATTAGAGATCTGAATGAAGTAAAAAAAGAACTAAAGGCAGAAGTTAAGAACGATGAAATTCAAGACGAAGCCCTAGTTCACTAAAAAAAACGACTTAGGAAACCTTTCTTTTTACGTTCGATATTTTCCATAACATTGCCTTTAAGCAACAGGTCTCGGTGAAAATCCGAGGCCGTATACGTGCTTTCCAACAGGCCATTATACTCTTGGACAGAAAGTAGACTCACCTTCTCTGCATTTAATTCTTCACATAAGAGAAAAGCAAATTGATTAAGGGCCGTGAGTGAATCAAATGGGCCAATCATATTTTGGTGCATATCCGAGCTGGTTAACTCAGACTTAAAACGATCGTTATAAAGTTTATGAGCAGCTGATTTATCCAATAAACCTTTTTCATCTAAAAGATACAGTAAATAATAAGCAGAATCGCTGTGAACTTCCGGAAAGGCATTAATATAATTATAAACACCGACGATATATTCAATATCTATCATGAAAAGACTCCAAAATCTACAATCACTGACCCCTCTGGAGAGAGTTCGATTTCAAGCTCATTGGGAAAAGTTTGAACAATCACATTTATTTCGTCGAGAACTTTATAAACCACGAAATTTTTAGAAAGATTCATTTTTATTTTTTTGCGATAGCTCGTAGGATTATAGAGACTCAATCTCCTAACCTCTTCAAATTTTAATTCATTAGTTGATGAAGGCCTGGTTCTCCAGTAATAATCAACTCCCTCAACATTTTGTATAGGAATATGGAGAATGGAAAATGTCTCGACAATTTTTTTCCAAAAATCTTCAAATTCGCTGGGAGTTAATTCCCCAAATTGATCGCCATCAATTAGGATCAAGCGCCCTTCCCCAAGCGTAATATTTTGGATTTGAGTTTTAAAATTCACTTTTTCTACAACAAGAGCATTCTCGAGAGAAAAAGTTTCAAATCTTTTTAAATACTCATCTGAAAGACCAGAGCGATTTAATATAACTCTTCCGCCATTCATAAAAGTTTTTAAGATAAAATTAAATAATATCTTGTCCACATCATGGCCATGAACCAAGTGCACATGCTCTTGATAAGGACTTTTAAATTCGTGAAGTTTCAAAGTGTCGGAAGAAATAACTTTATAACTCCACCCAAATGTTGAATGAAGGTATGACCATAAGTTAAGCTGTTCCCAACTCTGGAACATGGCACTCACCCCATCAACTTTTTCATAAACTTTGAAAAAACTAAGTGGAGAAAAAATGGCAATATCTTCAAAGTCATAGACTGAATTAGCCGATAACCGCGCCGGCAAATAAGAATTGGCAACTAGATCGTTAAGCTCTCTAGTGAGAACACCTTTTTTTAATCGGTGATTAATTAAAACCGACGAAGGAATAATATCTTTTGCAAGAGATTCATAAAGTTCAGAAGAATAATCAACAGTAGAAATAGCTCCAGAGAGGCGTTTTAAAAACTTGGAAGTGCTCGCTCCTAAAAAGGCCACATCAAGGGTGCCTTCAAAGTTGGTTCCAATGGATTCACGGGCAATGCTGGTATAGAGATCTTGAATAGATTTATTAAATTCAAACGCAAACTGTTTTTCTTCAATTGGAGAAAGAGTTTGGGCCTCGTTTTTCTTTCCTTGAAGGAAGCGCCCGAAGGCCAGATCAAACGTTTTAGAAGAATCCTCTAAGAAACTTCTATATTGTCCATCTTGAAAATATCCGCAGCGAATTCCCCATAAATCTGCAGCAATTCCGTTAGCGGCGAAATATTCTCCCAATCTTTTAACAAAACGCTCAAAAGCTTCAAAAACTCTTGGATCGAAAAATGAATAAATTTTAATTAGATTATCATCGGCATCAATAATACCATAGGCCATTTGCTGAGTGTTAAGTGCTAAGCCTCGGGCCAATAAATGGGGCAGTCCTCCATTGGGAAGAAAGGGGGCGGGAGTCAATGGAAGAAAAAAAACGACCTGTTTTCCAACTTCTTTGGCTATTTCCACCAATTTTTTTAAATTTGTTTCTGGTCGGTGGTCATCAAAATCAAATTGATCACCAGTTTCCGAGTGAAAAGACCAATTCAGAGGAATAATAATTCTCGTCCCAGGAAACTCCTGAAGCTTAGTTCTCCACAGGCTGGCCGAGGTTTTCCAATAAAAAAACCAATTTTCTCCGGGAAATACCGTGTCTAAATCGCGTGGAACAGGGGTCGTAAGGGTCACTACTAACACCTCATGTCTTACAGTGTTTATCTAAATTTGTTATAAATTCATGACTTAATTATTACGAAAATTATAATCTGCAAAAAGGCGGTAATGCAATGTGGTTTTTCACTGAAGAGGAAAAAGACCTTCAACGACTCTGTCGCGATTTCGCTCAGAAAGAACTAGCTCCCTTCGCTCATAAACATGACGAAGAAGAATCTTTTAACAGGCCCGCTTTCAAAAAGATGGGCGAACTTGGTGTTCTTGGTATCACTGCTGATCCCCAGTATGGCGGGGCCGGAATGGGCGCAGTAGCTGCAACTATTGTGATGGAAGAATTTGGAAAAGCTTGTGCTGGTTCAACTCTTTCTTATCTCGCTCATACTATTCTTTGTGTGAACAATATCCAAAACAATGGATCTGATGAACAAAAAGAAAAATATCTTCCCAAGCTTATTTCTGGTGAGCATATTGGATGTATGGGGATGAGTGAACCTGAATACGGCTCCGATGCGGTGGGGATTCAAACGAAAGCAGTTAAACATGCCGACGGAACATTTCTATTAAACGGAACAAAAATGTGGATCACCAATGCTCAGTATGCAGACGTAGCCTATGTTTATACTCGCACTGGAAGTGAAAGAAAAAATCTTTCAACTTTTATAATTGAAAAAGGCACACCTGGTTTTTCTGTCGGAAATCCAATTCATAAAATGGGAATGAGATCGAGTCCTACAGGCGAACTAGTTTTCGACAACGCCAAAGTGGCCCCTTCTCAACTCGTTGGTCATATGGGTGAATCTATTTACCATATGATGAAAAATCTCGATATTGAACGCATAACTATAGCGGGTATTTCATTGGGTATTGCTCAAGCCTGTGTTGATCAATGTATAAAATACGCTTGCGAAAGAAAACAATTTGGAAAACATATTGGAACTTATCAAATGATCCAAAAAATGATTGCTGAGATGGCGACTGAAACAGCAATGATGAGAAGTTTTCTCTACACCACGGCTAAAAATTATGACCAAGGTGTGCGTGGAGCTGCCCATGCAGCTCAAGTAAAACTTGCTCTTCCAAAAATGGCAACCAAGATCGCTCTCGATGCTATTCAACTTCACGGCGGTTATGGATATTCTCGCGAGTTCCCTCTTGAGCGCATGATGAGAGATAATAAACTCAATGAAATTGGTGCTGGTACAAATGAGGTCATGATCATGATCATTGCAAAAAATCTTTTGAAAGATCTTAAGGACTAAGACGGAACAATTATGAATGAAATACAATTAGAATTAAAAAATCAGTTAGAAAAGTTCCGTTTGCAAAAAATCGAACCCCATATGGAACACGATGATGAGACCGAAACTTTTCGCATGGATATTTTTAATGAACTAGGCTCTTTGGGGTTTACTGGTATGACTATCCCAGAAGAGTTTGGCGGAATGGGATTATCGTATGAAGATTTTTCTATCGCTCTTTGTGAAATTGCAAAGTCATCTGTATCTTACGCTGTCACTATTTCTGTTTCATGCATGGTTCAGGCAATCATTAATGAATTTGGGCATATTGATCAGAAGAAAAAATATCTTCCGGACTTAACCTCCGGTGTCGAGATCGGTGCATTCTGTTTGAGTGAATCTGGTGCGGGGTCAGACGCCGCTGCTCTGCAGACCACTGCTAAAAAAACTCATCACAAAGGAATTGATGGATACATTTTAAATGGTTCAAAAATTTGGATCACTTCAGGTGGGATTGCTAAAACTTATATTGTTATGGCACGCACGGGAGCAGAAGGTGGAAAAGGTGTTTCTGCTTTCATCGTTCGCGATGGAACCGAAGGATTTAGTTACGGTAAAAAAGAAAAAAAAATGGGTTGGAGAATTTCTCCTACTCGCGAACTACTATTTCATAACTGTTTCGTTCCAGCAGAAAATCTTCTTCTGGCCGAGGGAGATGGATTTAAAATAGCCATGGCCGCACTGGAAAAAGGACGCTTCACCATCGGTGCTATTGCTGTCGGTTGTTCAGAGCGGGCCCTCGATGAGTCGGTGAGCTATGCGCTTAGCAGACAACAATTTAAACAAGCCATTTTTGATTTTCAGGGATTGCAATTCATGATGGCCGATATGGCCACTGAAATTGAATGCTCCCGCCTACTTGTTCTAGAAGCGGCCCGCGATTACGATCGTGGAACCCCGAACGCCAAGCTTGCTTGTATGGCAAAATTAAAGGCCACTGACACGGCCATGAAAGTTACAACTGATGCCGTTCAGATTTTAGGCGGCGTCGGCTACACTCGTGAATACCCGGTTGAGCGTTTTATGAGAGATGCTAAAGTTCTTCAGATAGTTGAAGGAACAAATCAAATTCAAAGAGTGGTCATCGCCCGCAATCTAAAAAAAGAATACTGCAAACACTAAATAGGTAGGAACAATTATGGCCATTACATTTAATTTCTCAGAAAAAAACGTAAATATTAATCTTAAAAGATTAGAATCTTTTAAAAAAATTATCGCAAATCCCAACGCTCAATTTTTTCATACTTTTGAGCGGGCTGAATTAATTTCCTCTACTAAAAAAATGCATACTCAGTTTAGTGATCGAAAAGTGTTTATTCATGTGGGTATTGGTGGGTCTAGTTTAGGACCTGAGATGCTGGTGAGTGCCCTTCAAAAAAATGATACTCGATTTATTTTTATCAACAATATCGATCCCGAAGAAATTCACTCTCAACTTCAATCTTTGAATCAATATAAAATCAGCGACTGTCTTTTTTATTTTGTCTCAAAATCAGGAGGAACTGCCGAGACCCTGGCGGCCTTAGCGATCATTACTAATTTTCTTGCCGATAAAAACATCTCTCAATCAGAATTAAAGGATTATTTTGTTTTCGCTACTGATCCTAAAAAAAGTGAGTTACTCGAACTTGCAAGCGTGTTGAATATTCAATGTCTCGAAGTTCCCAGCGATGTTGGTGGACGATTTTGCGCTCTTACCCCCGTAGGATATTTGCCAGCTCTTTTTGCTGGAATGGATATTGATCAATTGGTCCGTGGTGCTCGAGAGACTCAGGCCATCTGTTTAGAAGAGTCATTAAATAATCCGCTATTAAATGCTGCCGAATTTTTATATACGCTAAAAAAAGAAAAAAATATTAATCAAACAGTGATGATGCCTTATTCTTCAAAGCTTCGCTCTTTTTCATTCTGGTTCACACAGCTTTGGGCCGAAAGTTTAGGGAAAAAGAAAAACCTCGATGGCGTTGTTGTCCATACTGGTTTCACGCCAATTGTAGGTTTTGGGGCCACCGATCAGCATTCCCAAATGCAACTTTTTATGGAAGGGCCCAATGATAAATGCCTGATACTGATTGAAGTGGAAAATTTTGGTCATGACTACAAGCTTGCTACTAATTTAGAAAATAATTCTAAGAATAATAACCTTTCAAAGCTCTCAAGTTTTACATTGTCACAATTGATGAAAGCAGAACTTGATGGAACCATAAAGGCGCTGCAAGAAAACAAAAGAGCTACCATTCATATAAAGATCGCTAAAAATGATGAATTTCACATGGGCGCATTGATAATTTTCTTCGAATCCCTAACTGCATTAATGGGAGACTATCTAATGATTGATCCTTTTGATCAACCAGGAGTCGAAGCTGGAAAGATTTATGCCTTTCATTTTTTGAACCAGTTGAAATAATTCCATCTCTTAGTTAAAATTAAAGCTTAGCGAAACAATAATAAGGAATTCTAGAAAATGAGCAATGATGATACAACCATCGTACTAACAGATATTCGAGCTGCTTTGCAGTCTTCAGAAAAAGAGGCGCAATTAAAATCTGCTGCTCTTCTAGTTGTTGGTGGAGATCTCAACGGAACTCTGTTTGATCTAAACGAACCACAAATTGGCATTGGAAGAAATGCAGACAATACAATCGCACTTGAATTCAACGGTGTTTCTCGCTACCACTTCAAACTTTTAGCAAGCGGTGAATCTCATATACTGGAAGATTGCGGATCTAAAAATGGAACTTATCTCAACAACAAAAGGGTTGAGAGCTTAACTCCGCTCGCTAAAGGCGATATTATCAAGATCGGTAGTATTGCTTTGAAATATCTTCCTAAAGGCGATCCTGAACGCTTAACTTACGATAAATTAAACCTTGAAGCCAACACTGATAAACATACGGGTTGTTTTAATAAAACATATTTTAACAATCGCATCGCTCTTGAAGTGAATAAATGTAAAGTAACTGGTGAACCTCTTTCACTCGTTCTTTTTGACTTGGATCATTTTAAAAAACTAAATGATGGTTATGGTCACGATGCTGGAGATTATGTTTTAAAAGAAATGGCCGCCGTTATTCGCGCAAATGGAATTCGAGACCAAGACGTCTTTGCTCGCTACGGTGGGGAAGAATTTGTTATCCTACTTCCTAAAACCAACCTAAAGCAATCCTTTGAAATTGCAGAACGCTTAAGAAAATTAATTGAAAACAAAGAATTTCTATATGACGGAAAAAGACTTCCAGTTACAGCATCTATCGGAGTTGCAGATTATCGCCAAGGTGTAATCACGGGTACAGATCTCTTTAAGAGAGCTGACGATGCTGTTTACAAAGCCAAGGAAGCTGGCCGCAATCAAGTACAATTCTATAGAGGCTAATGAATAAAGAAAAATCAACTCCACAAATCGAAATTCTTCCTGAACATATTATCGATCAAATTAAGGCCGGTGAAGTTCTCGAACGTCCCGCCTCTTTAATCAAAGAATTAGTTGAAAATTCTCTCGATGCCGGTTCAACTGAAATCAATATCCACTTAGTCGAAAATGGTCTTGATCTATTGAGCATCGAAGATAATGGCCATGGTATGAGCTTTGAAAGTTTACCTTATGCTTTCCTTCGTCATGCCACCTCAAAATTAAAAAACTATGAAGATCTTTATCATTTATATAGTTTTGGGTTTCGCGGAGAAGCTCTGGCCAGCGTCGCGGCTTCTGCGCGTCTCACCTGCACGACACAACCCAAAAACTTAGAAGAGACTGGTGGGAAAATTATTATTCACGGTGGTTCTCAAGAACTTCTTATCCCCTACCGTTCTAGCTCTCACGGAACATCTCTTTATATTAAAGATCTGTTTTACAATACTCCCGCTCGTCTGAAATTTATTAAGTCGAAGATTAGTGAAAAATCTGCTTTAAAAAAGATGCTTTATGCCTTTGTACTTTCTAATTCCCAAACTTCATTTTCAATAAAATGGGATGAAAAAGAAAGAGAAATTTTTAAAGTCGTAGCTCCAGAGCACACTCAAAAAAGAGTTGAACAGGTTTTTTACTCTAAAAATTCAAAAAACTCAGAGTCTGAAATTTGGAATGCTTCTGAGTTTTATCAGGATTATAAAGTAGAAGTTTATTTCACGCCAGGAACACATACCTCCCCGCAATACAGACACCATTATCTTTTTGCTAATAACCGCTTCTTTCAGGATAAATCATTGCATCTTTCTGTTTTGAGAACTCTTGAGCCTCTTTGGCGTTTAGGTGAAAGTGGCCATTATATGGTGAAAATTACCGTGCCGACTGAAGAGTTGGATGTGAACGTTCATCCCAATAAAACACAAATTAAGTTTTTAAAATCAGATGTTATTTATTCCCTTTTGGTGACTTCTCTTCGCGGGGCCTTAAAAGCTCATGCCAAGGAAGCCAGCGGTTCTTCTGCATCTTCAACTGAGCCTTTGAAACAAGAGCAATTTTTTTCGCGTGAAGAAAACCAGTCTTTTGATTTATTGAATATGAATTCAGCTCACCAGAGTTTTGATTACCGTCCATCGGGCTTAGGTCTGATGTCTTCTCAAACTCAGCCGTCAAACCAATCATCATCACCAGTATTAGGTTTTATTTCTGCTTCGATAGTTCTCATCACTCTTGAAAATAAATTTTATATCGCCGATATCAAAAAGATTATTTCCGAATATGTTTCGACCTCACTTTTAGACTTTGTAAAAAATGACGAACTTTCTGGTCCATTATTGATCAGTGAGCCTTTTAAAGTGCCCCGTGGAAAAATAGATTCTCATTTTGAGGATTTAAAAGATTTAGGTTTTGACTTGGACCGACTGAATTCTGAAGTTATCGCTCTACGAACATTGCCGCGATTTGCACCCCAAAATCTTTCCCGCGATATCACCTTTTGCCTTATCCAGTATTTTGAACAGAACAAAGTTTCTCAATTTGATTCCCTTGAATTTAAATCTTTTCTAGAAGCTAACTGGCCTACAACTAACCTCTTGGCGCCGCACACTTTAACTAATATTTTAGAAAATAATAATGTTAAAAATTCTGTTCTCGTTTTACTGGATGATAAAAATCTCAAGAGATTGTTATGAAGAATAAACTTATTATCATATCAGGCCCGACCGCCTCTGGTAAAACTCAAACCAGCATAGATCTTGCAAAAAAAATAATTTTGAAATTTAATCTTCCTACCGTAATTGTTAATTTCGACTCTCTTCTTTTTTATAAAGAAATTTCCATCGGGACAGCAAAACCCACGCAGGAAGAGCGCCAGGGCATAGAGCATTTTATGATTGATATAGAATCAATCAAAACTCCGATGAATGCAGCTGATTTTATCAAGCGCGGTGAAGTCATAATTAAAGAGCAACTGAGTAAAGGTAAATGTGTCATTTTGGTTGGAGGCAGTGCTTTTTATTTAAGAGCATTACTCAAGGGAATGTACGAAACGATCGCTCCCACCAAGGAGATCAAAGATCGGATTGAAACCCACTACCAAAAAGAAGGGATCGATTCCACCATCGCTTTTTTACAATTGTATGATCCAGAATCTCTAGAGAGACTTCATCAAAATGACCACTACCGACTAATGAGAGCGGCACTTCACTTTGAAATGACTGGCACTAAATTTTCTGCCCAAAAAATAGCGATGGATGAACTTTCTCCCTATGATTTCTCTCAAATTATACATCCTTGGCAGGTTCTTCATCTCTATCTGGATCTTCCTAAAGACCAGCATTTTGAAATCATTAAAAAGCGTACAGGAAAAATGTTTAGTGACGGTCTTATGAATGAAATAGCTGAGTTAGAAAGCAACGGCTTTCAACTGGGAGAAAAACCACTCAATTCAATCGGGTATAAAGAGGCCATTGAATGGAAAAGAGGATTATTTCCCACTCAAAGTGAATGCATCGAACGAATCGCAATTTCGACCAGACAACTAGCAAAATCTCAGCGTACATTCTTTAAAAAAATTAGCCCCAAGCTCAGCTTTAATCCCTTGGATGACCAGGAGAAAATATTCTCTGCGGTAGAGCAATTCCTAACTTAGTGTTAAAATAAACTTAGTTAATGATAAATATTCATAGGTAAGGTCTCATGGCGCTAGATACTCAACGCTTAAAAATTATTGTTATCTCCGATGGAACAGGAGAAACGGCCACGGCTATCTCTCGCGCAGTCATGGCCCAGTTTAAAGACCGTGAAGTCTACTTCACTCGTTATAAAAATATTAGAACGATCGAACAAATTGATGCCATCTTTAATGAAGCCGCTATTCATCACGATCTGGTTATCCATACAATAGTTTCTGGAAAATTACGTGAGTATATTGCCGAGCTCTCAAGAAATAAACATGTAAGAACCCTGGATCTTATAGGCCCCGCCCTCACTGCTTTCTCAAATTATTTTAATCAAGAACCCATGTCTGAACCAGGACTTTTACGCGCAGTGAATGAGGAATATTACAAAAGAGTTGAAGCGATGGAGTTCACCCTCAATCACGATGACGGAAGAAATCTTGCCTCCCTTCATTTGGCCGATGTTATTTTAGTTGGTGTTTCAAGAACTTCAAAAACACCACTTTCTGTTTACCTTTCTCAGCATGGAATAAAAGTTGTTAATATTCCCATGATTAAAGACCAGCCTCTCCCGACCGAACTATTAGAAGTAGATCAAAGAAAAATATTTGCACTCACCATAGACCCAGATTCTCTCAGTGAAATCAGAAAGAATCGTTTGCAGCGCCTGGGTGCCGATAAACATCAGGGCGAATATGCTGAACATCATAAAATTGTTGAAGAGATCGAATGGGCCAATAATATCTTTAAAGAGAATAAGCGCTGGCCTGTGTTTAATGTAACTGATAAAGCTCTAGAAGAAACTGCGGCAGATATATTAAAACTTTTGAATATGAGAAAAAATAATATTTTCAAACAATCAAAAAACGATCCGACGTAAACATTATGGAAATATTTAAAGACTTAACTGATATTACTCTTCACTTTTCTGCAACAGTGGGAATTAATATTTATAATGAAGATGGCCATAAACTCGGCAGTCTTATTGATTATTTTATTGATTACGAAGAAATTTACCCTTCTGTTCTGGCCATTCAATATACCCGCAGTGGAGTTCTTTTTTATATTTTATGGGATGAAATTATTAGTTTCTCTTATAAAAAAATTATTATAAAAAAAGAAGCATTCCCTCGAAGAAGCCGTACATTTCCTAAGACCCTTAACACTAAAACGGTAACGAGTATTCTTGCCAACCAATTCGCGGGATCCACTGTTGAGTACCCACCTTTGGGACAAATTGTTTTAGACAAACAAATCGTTGATACTCACGGTAAAAAAGTTGTTCGTGTTAATGACATTCAATTTATTCGTGCCGGAAAAGAATTGCGAGTCACCCATGCTGAAGTTGGCCTTCGCAGTTTTGTAAGGCGCCTAAGTTTAGAGCGTCCGATCGACTTTATTATTAAAACAATTCATCCTAACTCAAAATACTTAAGCAATGATACGACTATCAATTGGAAATACGTTCACGCCATTCCCAACCGAAATATTCAGAAAAGTGTGCGCTTAAATTTGACAAATGAAGATTTAAAACAACTCCACCCTGCTGACTTGGCCGATATTCTGGAAGATTTAGATAGTCACGGTCGTGAGATGATTTTTTCTAACCTAGATCCAAAACTTGCAGCGGAAACTCTTTCAGAAGTTGATGAAGACCTGCAAGCTTCGCTTTTAGGAAGTGAACTTCCCGAAAAAGCCGCTGAAATTATCGAAAATATGGATACTGATGATGCTGCCGATCTTTTAAATGAACTCGATGAAGATATTGCAGATGAGATCATTTCTAATATCGACGATCTCGAAACCCAAGAAGAGATTCAAGATCTCCTTGAGTATGATGAAGACACTGCCGGAGGTCTCATGACTTCCGAAATATTTGAAGTTCCTTCAAATTTAAGAAAATCAGAAGTCCTGACCCTCATTCAGGAAAAGCATGATGAAGTCGCTTCATTCTTTGATATTTATGTTGTTGATGAGAATCATATTTTAATCGGCACTTTATCGCTGCAAGAATTACTTATTCATAAAGAAAATTTATTAGTCAGCGAGATGATGAATGATTCAGATATAAAATGTCTCAATGCCGACACTCACTGGAAGCAAGTTGCAGACTTTATGAACAAGTACAGTATGGTCACTGTTCCCATCATCTCAGAGCAATATGAACTTCTTGGAATGGTTTCAGTGGACGATATTCTAGATAGGTTACTTTCATGAAAATTGACTCAAAGAAAAAAATTATTTCGCCTTTGTTTATTAAACTGACCCTACTTCTAAGTATCATAGGCCCAGGATTAATCACGGCCAATCTAGACAATGATGCTGGTGGCATAGCCACTTATTCTCTTGCCGGTGCTCAAACCGGATACCGCTTGATGTGGATTCTTATTCCCGTTACTATCGCACTCGTTATGTTTCAGGAAATGTCAGCTCGGATGGGAATTGTTTCAGGTAAGGGGCTTGCCGATTTAATTAGAGAAAAATTTGGTCTTAAGATTACTTTTTATTCTCTCTTTTTTCTTTTGTTTGCTGATCTTGGGAATACGATGGCGGAGTTCGCAGGAATTGCCTCAGCAGGAGAAATTTTTGGTGCTTCACGCTATTTTACCGTGCCTATTTGTGCTTTAGTTGTCTGGTTAATCATTTTAAAAAGTAATTATAAAACCGTTGAAAGAATATTCATCATCGGTTGCTCCGTTTTTCTAACCTATATTGTCTCGGGCCTTTTGGCCGGACCCGATTGGATGGAAGTTACCACTGCAATTGTAAAACCAGATTTTCATTCTCTCTCTGTAAAAGATTTTCCAATCATGGTTGCTCTTTTGGGAACTACAATCACACCTTGGATGCAATTTTATATTCAATCGGCAGTTGTGGAAAAAGGTATATCTACAAAACATTTATGGCATTCAAAAGTAGATGTTATAGCTGGTTGTACTCTCACCCTATTTGTATCGATGTTCATTATTATTTGCTGTGCGGCCACTATTCATAAGATGGGCATCACCATTACCGATGCTAAAGATGCAGCTGTAGCACTCGAACCATTAGCTGGAAAATATGCTTCTATGCTTTTTGGAATTGGGCTCTTTAATGCTTCATTTTTTGCGGCGGCCATTTTACCACTTGCTGCCAGCTATTATATCTGTGAAGGTATGGGATGGGAGTCTGGAGTGGATCGCTCCTTCAAAGAAGCACCTCATTTCTTTTCAATTTTTACATCAATGATTGTCATTGGTGGAGCAATCACCCTCATTCCGAGTATTAATCTTTTTAATATTCTTTATTATTCCCAAGTCATTGATGGTCTGCTCATTCCAATCGTCATTTTATTTATTATAAAACTCTGTAACGATCCCGATATTATGGGAGAATATACAAACTCTCCCACTCAGAATTTCATAAGCTATATTCTTGTAATGCTGATGTTTCTATTGAACATACCTATGATCTATTACACTTTCCGCTAATAATAATTTAGTCTGGGAATTAAAGTTGATCACATAGGTCGATGACTTGATCTTCGCGATTGACAGTGATCTCAATTTTTCGTTCAATATCTTCCCCTCTCTTTTTAAAAAAGAGTTGATAATTTATAGATATCAATTGGCCTTTATCATCAAGACCTAAAGGAAAACCTATTCCAAAAGTTTCAATCATTGGCACTGGACTCACACGTTTTTCACCATAGAGTTCAAAACGTAATTCACCTTGAGCACAGCTTGATGAAGTATTCACGTATCCGTAAGCGATTGCCGGCATTTCGGGAACTTCAATTTCTAACACTGAAGTATTATCAACTCTCATTACCTTAACAAAATGTTTTCTTCCTTCGATTTGGACTCTTAAAGTAAACTCTCGGGCCAGTGGCACTTTAAGATTACTCAAGAGATCCACTTCCATTTTTCGTCCATCAACAAAGGCCTGCATTTTTTGTTTATCAAAATGCGACAACACGATATTACCTTTATTAGCTGCAGGATCATAACTAGTATCCGAAGCGGGATTAATTTGAGCAGGTTGACGATCCTTAACAATTGAATGAGCAACAACCACTGGAGTTCTCACCTTCGCTCGTTCAACTCTCAATGAAAAATAATGATAAACCGCACTCCCCACAACTACCGCAAAGAGAGCAGCAACTGTTCCGCTCGAAGTTTTCTTCTTAGAACCTTTCAGTTCATTCTTAATTATTTTCGTTTTTGTTCCATCACCTTTCACGATGGAAGATTTTGTCTGTCCAGGCTTAAGCGTTGAAATTGAACTCTTAGTCAGATCAGAGATAATTCTCGAAGAAGTCATATCAACTGAGGCCATGCTTTGCTTAGTCCCACTTGCAGAACTCGCCCCCATTCTTTTTACAGTTTGGGTTTGCTTCGATTTAGCTTCAAAGCCAAAATCGAGAACTTGCTCTTTTGCTTTTGGCAGTAACCCAGCATCAATAACGGCGACTGCTGCTTCATTAACGCCTTCGCGTGTTCCGCCCTCAAGCTCTTTCTTCACTTCATCTAAGTAAGGACGAATATCTATTTTTCCAAACTCAAACATTTTCTCGCGGTCTTTTTTGATTTCATCTCTAAAAAGTTCTTGAGAAAAATATGAAAGATCAGTTGAATTGAAGTCTGGAAACTTAGCATAAAGAAATTTCATCAACGCTCTATTCATTTGATCTAGGTTATCAAAACGCTTAGTGCGATCTTTACTTAATGCTTTTAAAACAATCTCATCTAATTCTCTTGGTACGTTTGGATTAATAGATGAGGGAACTGGTATCTTACACTCTTGAATTTTCTTTAAAACTGCAAGGTCATTATTTTCTTTGAAAAGTTTACGTGAACAAAGCATTTCCCAAAGAGTAATCCCCAAAGCGAACTGATCGTAACGAGGATCGAGTTCCGCTCCTTCAAGATATTCAGGTGCGAGGTAAGAAAGCTTCCCCTTAATCGTTCCTGCTTGAGTAGCTTCAGAATTGCTTTTAGATTTTGCAATACCAAAATCGATGATCTTAACCGCACCATCATAAGTTAACATAATATTGTGAGGTGAAATATCCCGGTGAATGATATTGGCTTCTGTGCCTGTTAGTTTATCTCTAAAGGTATGAGCATAATAAAGCCCCTGGCAGGCTTGAGAGATAATATAAGTAGATATTTCAACCGGAAAAACAAATTTTCTTTCTTTGAGTTTGTCTAAGAATTCTTTTAAATTTCGTCCATCACAATATTCCATTGCAACAAACAGCTGTCCTTTATTAAGACCATAATCGTAAGTTTGAATAACATTCGGGTGAAGTAGACCAAAAGTAACCTTGATCTCATCCATGAACATCGTTTTAAAAGCTTCATCTTTTGAATATTGGGGCTGAACCATCTTGATCGCAACAACTTTATCGACTTGCTCCCCAAGGAAGCGTGCACGACAAATTTTTGCCATACCACCATCAACCAAATGATCCAAGATCAAATAGCGTCCGAAACGTTCGCGTTTTTGTGATTCACTCATGATTTATAATGCTCCCGATTCTATTTATCGGGGCAAAAGGTGAAAAACTTTAATTGTATTTTAGTTTAGTTTATTGATTTTTCTAAATACCCGGGAAAATTAATTATCAAGGGTTTATCGTCACGATTTTTTTTGCAAATAGCGAAAATATGGTAGAGCCGAAAAGCATTTAGTTGAGCATCTGGATGTTGTAATAAATGTTTCTTAAATTCAATCAGCTCGAAACGAGTATATCCAGATTTCTCGATTTGCTCATAAAGGCTGGAATAAGGAATATCTTTGGTGTCGAGTGAGTAGGCCATCACCACCCGAGAGTCACTACATTTGATCATTGAATCCAACTCATCTTTCGAAAACCAAAAATTAAAAGAAGATTGAGGAGTTACATGCGCCAACATTAAATCAAATTGCAAAGTTAATTCGTGGTACCACGAGTTTCTCTGAAATACTAAATCCTCCTTCCAAACTTTATCAGTAAATGTTCCATTTCTTAGAATGAGATTTCCCTCTTGAACCAAATTCTTACTCAAATTAGAAGAGCAAGAGACTGCGCTCAAAATAATAATTACTAAAATCCAAGCTCTCTTAATTCTCATATATTTTCATCCAATCCATAATATCTTCAAAAACGCGCACTTTTTCTATTTCATTATACAAGTCATGCTTCATAAGTGAATATTTCTTTTCTGTTAGTAGATTTTTTTTGATCCCCCTGGCAAAGTAATCCATGCTGTTGCTTTGACCAATTGCCCCGTTCTCGGATTGCAAAAGCATTAAAGGCTTTTCGAGAAAATAGGAATCCTGATAGATATTTGCGACCTTGTTCTGGATTTCTTTAATTGAATTTAATGTCGGGCGATGAACGACTAACGGATCCTGCTCATACGTTAAAATATCATCAGGAGAAGACAATATCTCTTCACCTCGTTGTAGGCGATGGAGTCTTGAATGAGCGATTAATTTCTTAATTCCTGCAAGAAAGGTCATCAATTGCTCTTCCATTTGCAAAAAAGGCGAAGAAAATTTTAAAATAAAATTGGAAAGTATTAAACCATCAATCCGATTTTCTGCTGCTCCAGGAACACGATTTAATAAATCAAGTGCTACCAGCCCCCCCACCCCATGTCCCAAGATAATCCATTTTTCATTTCCAGCAAGATCTTTCTCCATCATCTTTAAGAGGTGCAAAAAATCATTTACCAGATGAGAAAATTTATCGAAATGCCCGCGGGTTCCCGAGCTAAGCCCATGTCCAACAAAGTCCATTGCGACAAATGAGACACCAGGATTTTTAGCGCGAGTCCAATTGATTAAAGAATTAAAGCGTCCATGATACTGACCAATATCATGAAGAAGAAAAATTGTGATCTTTTTCTTTGGATCAATATTTAAAGGTTCATATCTTTTGACATAAACCTGACTGCTACTAGATCCACTGGTCGAAGCAGAAGAGGAAAAATGAGTTATCGAAATATTATTTTCTAGTTTTTTCCACAATTTTTTTTGTTCCTGTAATTTTTCAGTCTGCATAATTTTGCATAATCTTTTTTGCACTTTCATTGATCTCAATCACACTACACAAAACTTTTTGCTCGCGAGGATTATACTCTTCAATATTGAGTTTTAAATTTTTAGCTTTCAATGCCGAACCTGAATACATTGAACACATTACCACTTTTCCCGCTTGAAAAGGACCGGCCCCCAAGAGCGTGCATTTTTTTATTCCAGCTTTCTGTACAAGTGCCACAAGAGGCTTAGGAGAATGTTCAATCACAATAAGAAGTGGAGCTTCGTCTAGTACATTAGAGGTATTCAATTTTAAGTTTTTTGGATCAAGAGGAGTGTCTCCTACTTCCACCCACCCAGGCATTCCTGCGGCGAATATCAAACTATGATTATTAATCCTTTTATCATTGATAGCATCTTGAAGTTCAATCAATGAGTATGGTCCAAAAAGTTCTGACACCAATTGGGCCTTGCGATCGTGACCTATTTTTATAAAAAATAATTCTTCTTCTTCTCTGACTGATTTCCAGTCAAAATTAAAAGTGATTTCGGGTGAACTCTCTTCTGTATTCCTTTTTTTATTTTCTTCTGGCCCTTTTGCAACTTTTAAATCCGTGCGTCTTTCTGTTTTAGGTTTGGAAATTTCTGGAGGTGTACTGAAATCCAGCTCACTTACGTCTTTTATACGCTCCCAATTTTGAAATCCTTTTCGCCAAACATAGGATTCAAGATTAATTTCTTCTTTTAAAAATAGATCTTTTAATGTTTCAACACCCACCGGACCAACTCGTTCTGAGCCAAGAACGTAATACCAGCTAACCATTAATAACTCCTTATCCTCATATCTGTTTTATTTAAAAATATTTTGTTGCTCTTATTTTAACGGTTTGAAATTACAAAAACTATACGCTCCAGATTTGCCTATCCCACAGAATCACTCAACTATCATCACTAAATTTTAGACAGGGGAAGCCTTCTACTCAAGAAATTGTGACTTTTGGCGATAAGCCTAAGGATATGTAATGAGAAAATTTTAAGATAAATATGTGTCGCTAGAAATTAAGGTAAATATTATGAGGAAATCACTCTTTTTAATCGCGAACTTTTTGTTGGCCACATGTTTAGTTTCATGTGCTAAGGAAGAATTTGCTGCGAATAAAACTCCCCAAAATTCCACAATTAATGCACTCGCCACCACTTCTAATGTACTTTGTTCACAAAGCACTTTAGTAAGCCCCAAAGTAGACCTTTTACTTTTATGGGATAATAGCTCTAGCGCTCTATTTATTAACCCCGCAACCAAGAATTCCTTCAATCAATTGATCACCAGTGTTTCGGAAAAATTTGATTATCATATTCTTTCAGCTCCCCTTATCTCTACCAATGCTACAAATTCACTTTATGAAGCTTCATTAGTTGCAAAAGATTCGAGCAGCGTTTCTGGGACCGCATCAGGAATTATTAAATCAAAAGATCAAGCAGCTTCTTCCCTTAGTTTTACTCAAGGCCCCGCAGCTGAACCTGGTGTAGATAGAGCAACTTCTCTTATCGAGGCCAATCGAGGAAACGGAATTTTTAGAAGTGATGCCTACACAATCATCGTAGTCATGTCTAATGGTGATGATACAAGTTGTGAAACTGAAACAGGCTACAAACCATGTTCGGACGCCACTGCTATTTCCAGATTAAAATCTAAAATCGATAAACTTCTTTGTTTGCGTGGCCATACGAGTGGAATAGATTGTTCTGCTACAAATCCACTCAATTCAACCATGATGAGATTCATCAACATCGCCCCACTTACAAGTTGCTCTAGTGGTGTCTATAAAACTAATACACGTTATAGAAAAGTGGCCAAAACAATTTACGATACAGCGTACACAAAGTATCCATCTGAAACAAGTGCATGGCCAAATCCTAATGATAATTTAAATCCATTTATTTCCGGTGGTGTTCAATATCCAGATAACTACGATATTTGTTCAATCGATTTCAATCATATCTTCGACGGTGTAAACACTGCGATCAAACAAACATTGATTAAACATATATATGAATATTGGCCAGTCGCCGGATCAAGTGCTTCTATTGATGCTGATACACTTCGAGTAGTACGTTCATCAGATGGAAAAGTTTTGGTGAACAGAACTAATGATTCAAATCCGACAGACGGCTTTCAATATATTGGAGATCAAGCATATCCTGGTCACAATACTAGATTATATCCAACCCAGGGCGAGCCCTATGTTGGAAAAATGATTAAGCTCATAGGAACAGCAACAAGTAATGGTGGAGTATATTCAGTTACGAATGGAGACCTTGTTACCTATCCTGAATGTTTGAATGTAACTTACGATGCAATTAAAGCGCAGTACGGTTATATTTACTTAAAAAATGGCGAGCCCTATGTTCCAACAATTGAGGTGCGTATCAACGGAGCATTAGTTCCGCAAAATGCAACGAATGGTTGGGATTATATGGGACTGCAATTCTCGAGCAGCCTCGATCCGAGCTTAAAAGTTGTAGACCTGCCAAGTGGTGCAACTTCCGGATATTTTTTAAGACTCAATGGAAGCTATAAGTTCAATAACACTGCCGGCGCAGCCGTCACGGTTAACGTTTACTACACTTCTAAAGCAAACTAATTAAGAACGAGTTGGTTGCGCCTTTGCATCGTTGAGGCGATTAAGGGCGTTCATGAAACGAACAACGGGAAACATCTTTTTTAGATAATCAACGTTCAACATGGCAGTGATTCTGCCACTGTCTTCCATTTTGTATTCACCACAAAATTTAGCGTTTCTCGCTCCTTGAAAATCATCAAGAGAGATAGGGATATTATATTCTTTGAAATAATTTACGATTTTAGATAAATCAACTTCCACTGCTCCATTTTCAGCGATAAGATCTTCGACTTGTTCGAGAGCTTTTACTAAAAATTTCTCGCACTTATGTGAGATGATTAATTTTTTCTCATCTTTCATTGATCTTTGAGCGTTGAAAAAGACCTGAAAAATTCTAAAAGTCTCAGGCTCTTTAATTATTAAATTTTTAGGTGCGCCTTCATCATCAAGTGCTACTTCTGTAATTTTTTCCGCAATCAAAAGTTGAATAAATTCTTCTAATTTTGCTTCATTCACATTGAAAATATCGACAGCATACATTTTAAGCTTACTCAGGTGGAGAATCCACTTTCCCTCTTTGTTCTCACTTAAACTTCTAAAGGCAAAAAACATTAGAGACAGCATTTTGACAATATCTGCAGATTGAAAAAATTTAAACTCTCCAGAAAATCCAATTGAATTATTCTCGAGCGCTTTAACTCTTTCATTACTTTTGCGTAGGCGCTCGGCCAGTGTATTAATTAAAGTTTTGAACCATGGATTTAGCGCGGTCATGGTTTTTTCTAGGGCCACAAAAGAAATTTCAATGATGTCTGTTTGAGTTATGGCAGCAGCTGATGCACTTCTTTTTTTAGAGTCTGGATCAAAATACGACATTTCACCGAGAACCTCGCCAGAGCGAAGAACGGCAAGCTCAATGAATCCTTTTCCTTTCGGACGGAATAAGCGCAACTGACCCTTTTGAATAATAAACATTGAAACGGCAGTGTCTCCCTCATTAAAGAGTAATTCACCTGGTTGTAGTGTTTTGATTCCAGACTTCTTTTGCGTTCCTGCTACTTCTGCCATTTAGATCCTTCTAAATTTTTTTTATAGTCTTTCTAGTATAAGCGAAAGAGCCTCTCCTCCACCAATACAAATTGCGGCCATACCATATTTTGCTTTCTTATTTTCCATTGCAGTCATCAATGTCACTACAATTCTGGTTCCGCTAGATCCGATTGGGTGTCCTAAGCTCACTCCGCCACCGTAAATATTTACTTTACTATGGTCTAATTTTAACTCTTTCATGGCAGCTAGTGCAACTATTGCAAAAGCTTCATTGATTTCGAACAAATCAATTTGATCAAGTTTAAGGTTAGCCTTAGCAAGTGCCTTATTCATCGCTTCCACAGGAGCAGTGGTAAACCAAGTTGGGTTTTGAGCATGATTGGCATATGAAACAATTTTGAATTTTGCTTGGGCCTTAAACTCTTCACCACCAAGAACAACTGCCGCTGCTCCATCGTTGATAGTCGAAGCGTTTGCTGCCGTAATAGATCCATTTTTATCAAATGCTGGTTTTAGCGTTGGCATTTTTTCAAAGTTTGCTTTTCCAGGGCCCTCATCAATGGCAACAATAGTGTCACCTTTTGGACCTTTGATAGTTACTGCTGCGATTTCAGAATTAAAAATTCCATTCTTGATTGCCTCTTGAGCACGTTTGAAAGACTCGATGGAATAAGCATCTTGCTCTTCTCTATTTGAATATTTAACTGCCGCTTCTTCAGCACAATTTCCCATCGGACGGTTAGTGTACACATCCCATAATCCATCTAGCAGCATTGAATCTTTCATCGCTCCATCACCGAACTTAATTCCATTTCTAGAATTCATAAGTAAGTGAGGTGCCATCGACATATTTTCCATCCCACCGGCAACAACAAGTTTATTGTCTCCAGCTAAGATTGTTTGGGCCCCAGCGATGATTGCTTTTAATCCAGATCCACAAACCTTACCAATTGTCGTACATGGAACTGATTCTGGAAGACCAGCGAAGATTGCAGCCTGACGAGCAGGTGCCTGACCAACTCCCGAAGTTAGCACATTCCCCATGAAAACTTCCTCTACTTTTGAAGCATCAATTTCGGCCTTCTTTAAGGCCGCCTCAATCGCCACAGCTCCAAGCAAGGGAGCCGAAACGCCGCTTAAAGAGCCCATGAAACTGCCACTTGGTGTACGCGCGCCAGATAGGATATAAACACTCATAAAGTCTCCTTTAATTATAAAAATTTGAGTAAATTAAAACATACTCAACACACGTTGCAAACAAGGCTTTTAAGAGCTATATCTAAGGCTCTTTTTTTCAATTGGAGTTAATATGTTTTCTCGACTTGACCATGAGATCCCGCCAGTTCTTTTTCCAAAAGATTGGGCAGAGGGTTTAAAGCAAATTCTTTTGAATATTTATGGCGAGCAATGCATAAATGATGAAAAGACGTTTGAAGTTTATGGCTTCTCTTACCCATCGGAAGTGCTTATGGTTATTTCTTATGTCGGTCTGGATAAATTTACAGCGCCTATCACCCTTTTTCTGTCGGCCAATTTAACCGAAAAGACAAAAACCGACGATCTGATTAATGATATGTTTGACTCAGTTGGAGTCTTTTTTGATTCTTATTTCGCAAAATCAGAAAATCAGGATGAGATCTGGGATGATTACGTTCTTGATTGGGAAGAAACTGAATTTAACAAACAAAACTTCTTCTACAAAGTCACGAGAGAAAATATTGGGCTTTCAATTGAAGCAGATCTTTTATTGGGCGAGTGATTTCTGGTGGGCCGATACTGATTTAAAAAATTATAAAAAAAAAGGCTCCAAATGGAGCCTTTTTTTATTTTTTAATCTTCAAAAGATGGTTTAACAACTTTAGTTTCAAATGCAATATCTTGATCGTCATCCAATGCTTCTTCATCATCAAATGCATCGATTTCGCTTTCATCTGTTTCAATATCAAGGTCTTTAAGAACATGATTGAAAGCTTTATCGTCGGCCAAGTCATGTATAATTGTTTCGACATATTTCATTGGGTACTTGCGCACAAGATCTTCAATGATTTTTGCCAGACGGCCTTCTGAAAGAATAAGCTCTTTCTTCTTAACGTCTTTCCACAATTTAATATAATGGTAACGGCAGTATCCACTAGTCGTAGCTGGGTTATCACAACCTCTCACTACACACTCGTCAGTTTCTATTTTAAAGAGTTCCATGCTTCTGATAGACGCGAAGACTTCATCAATTGAAAAGTCCTCTGCTAAGGCTAAAATTTCTTCAGCCAGATTTTCTTTAATATCGTCATCTAGACCTGATTTACTTTTCTTTCTAACTGGAATGATTTCTTCTTCGATGTCTTCATCAAAAGTCATTTTAACTTTTTTAGGAGTACCAATTTCGAAATCATCATCCCCTTCATCTTCTTCGCGAGGTTTTTTATTGGCCTCTTCTTCTTGTTCTTCTTCGAAGCTAATTCCGCCTTTTTTTCCTTTAGCTTTTAGAAGTTCTTTTTCTTCTTTCTTCGATAATTTTTTAGCTGGTTTTTCTGGAACCACTTTTTTAGCAGGTTTTGCTTCCAGTTTTACAGGAGCAGCCTTTGGAGCTTCTTTTTTTAAAGTCGTTTTAATGGGCTCAGCTTTTTTTGTTGTTTTCGTTTCCACTTTTACTGGAGCTTTTACTTTTATTGGTGCTGCTGGTTTTTTCACTAGGCCTTTTTTTATTGCAGCTTCTTTTTTGATAGCTTTGTTGACTACCGCTTTTTTTGAAGCGGCAATTTTATCGTGTATTTTTTTCTGAATATTTTTTTGTGGAGCTTTTGCTTTAACCGTCGCTTTTGCCACTGGCTTTTTTGCCACTGGTTTTGCGACTACTTTTTTAGCAGCTGGCTTCGCAGCAACCTTCACGGCTTTTTTAGCAGGGGCTGCTTTTTTTGCAGGGGCAGCTTTTTTGCTGGCCGGTTTTGCAGGCTTCTTCATACCAAGATTCTCCAATAATTTTTTTATCAATTAAATACCTTCGCGTTAAATCAAGTCAAGTAACTTAGAACACTCTTAGACTTCTTTCAGCTCATTGGCAGCAATGACTATTCTCTGAATTTCGGAAGTTCCTTCGTAAATTTCCGTGATCTTGGCGTCTCTAAAATGGCGCTCTACAGGATATTCTTTACTGTATCCATTTCCACCCAAAACCTGAATAGCCTTCGTTGTAATAGACATACACGATTCAGAAGCAAAAAGCTTGGCTTGGGCCGCTTCTTTTCCATAGGGAAATTTATTATCTTTTAAAAAGCTGGCATTCATGATCAGTAGTCTTGAAGCAGCAATCTTGGTCGACATGTCTGCCAACATAAATTGAATTGCTTGCAATTCGCAGATCGGCTTTCCAAATTGGACGCGTTGTTTAGAGTAGCCCTTAGCATATCGAAAAGCTGCTTCTGAAATACCTAGCGCCTGAGCAGCTATTCCAATTCGCCCGCCATCTAGTGTTGAAAGAGCAAGGTTAAATCCTTTTCCAACAACTCCTAAGACATTGGCCTTTGGAACTTGAACTTTATCTAACCAAATTTGTGCTGTACTAGATCCTTTGATTCCCAATTTATCTTCAAGTTTTTGAACTTTAAAGCCAGGAGTTTTAGTCTCAACAATAAAAGCTGTAATGCCTTTATGGTCATTAGTTTTGCTCGTTTTCGCCATGACAATGGCCAAACCAGCGTCTTTTCCATTGGTAATAAAATTCTTAGTTCCTGATAATTCATAATAATCGCCTTTATCTTCGGCAAAAGTTCCCAATGTTCCTGGATCTGATCCCGCATTTGGCTCAGATAAACAAAAGCAACCAATGACTCCACCGCTTGCTAGCCCTGGAAGATACTTTGTCTTTTGTTCAGCAGTTCCAAAATTCAGTATTGGCCAAATACAAAGTGAAGTGTGGGCCGAAATTAAAACTCCAGTCGAAGCACATCCTCGAGAAATTTCTTCGACGATGATAGCGTAGGAAGAATAATCCATTCCCGCTCCGCCAAATTCTTCCGGAACATAGGACCCCATAAAACCATTTTCAAAAAGTTTACCAATCAGTGCCTCTGGAATCTTTCCATCATGATCAATGGCATGGGCCAAAGGAGCTACTTCAGTATCAGAAAATTTTGAAACAAGGTCGCGAATTTCTTTGTACTCGGCTTCGAAAATCGATTGCATAATTATTTACCTTTAAAAATTGGTGTTCTTTTTTCCATGAAAGCTTTGGTCCCTTCGCGCATATCTTCAGAGGAAAATATCGCAGAGAATTGTCTCTTCTCTAGCTGTAGACCTTCCGTAATAGTTAAGTCAATACCTTCGTTCATAACTTTTTTGGCAATCGAAACAGCAAATGAAGAGTTGGCCATTACTTCTCTAAGCGTTTTAGTCGCCTCTTCTATCATTTGGTCTTTAGTGGCAAATGTTCTAAGAACTAATCCCATACTAAGTGCTTCGCAGGCTTTAACATTTCTTCCGGTATAAATCATCTCTTTAGCTTGATTTCTTCCCACTAATTTTGCGAGACGCTGCGTTCCTCCAAATCCAGGAATAAGGCCCAATTTCACTTCAGGTTGACCAAAAACGGCATTGTTAGTTGAGTAAATAAAATCACAAGACATCGCTATCTCACATCCACCACCCAAAGCAAAACCGTTCACACAGGCCAGCACTGGAACTTTTAGCGTTTCAAACATCACTGTCACTTGTTGGCCAAGCTGGCCAAAAGTATAAGCATCACTAGGAGTCATATCGCTCATTTCCGCAATGTCTGCTCCTGCAATAAAGGCCTTATCACCTTCACCGGTAACGATAATTCCCTTGATATTAAATGATTCATCTTTATTTATTTCGATTAATAGTTCTTTGAGTTCGCTTAAAAGCTCAATATTGAGAGCATTTAATTTGCTCGGACGATTAATAGTGATAGTGGTGAAACTTTCTTCTGTGCTAACTTTTAAAGTATTCCAATTTTTATTTATATTCATAAAATCCTCTTCCTGATTTGCGCCCCATTCTTCCCGCTAAAACATACTTCTTCAAAAGCGGACATGGACGATATTTTGTATCTCCTAAACCATCATGCAAAACATTCATAATCGCAAGACAAGTATCGAGTCCAATAAAATCTGCAAGCTCCAAAGGCCCCATAGGCTGATTGGTTCCAAGCTTCATGGCCTGATCGATATCTTGAATAGTGGCCACTCCTTCATAGAGCGCGTAGACGGCTTCATTAATCATAGGCATAAGAATTCTATTGACCGCAAATCCTGGAACGTCATTAGCGCGTACAAAAACTTTTCCCATTTTTTCCGCGACCGCAGCGACTGTATTAAAAGTTTCATCTGAGGTCTCTAATCCTCTAATCCCTTCCACCAATTTCATCACTGGAACTGGGTTCATAAAATGCATTCCCGCAACATCTTTGGGGCGCTTAGTAACTGCAGCGATTTCAGTTATTGAAATAGAAGAAGTATTAGTCGCCAGAATCGCTCCGACCTTTGCCACTTCATCCAGCTCTCTAAAGATATCGAATTTCACCATTTTATTTTCAGTAGCGGCTTCAATTAAAAGATCACAATCTGAAAGGCTCGTGATCTCAGAGACCGGAGAAATATTTTTCATGCAGCTCTTCACAGTGGCAGCATCCCACTTACCTTTTTCGGCACCTTTGTCGAGTTGAGTCTGGATAAAATCCATGCCTTTTTTTAGCCCTTCAGTTGAGACGTCGAAAAGTTTAACCTGGTAGCCCGACATTGCAGCTACTTGGGCAATTCCGCGCCCCATTTGCCCTGCGCCAACAATCCCAATACTATGGATATTTTGCATTATAATCCTCACTCGATTAAATTATTAAAGGAAATCGCCCTAATGATACAAACCTCAGGCAAGTTTCACAAATAAAACCTTGCCAACTTTTCCAAATTAGAATAAAAAATGAATCATATTAAAATTGCTAAATGCAAAAAGAAGAATATCTAACGGTAGGAGTTATTGTGGCAAACCACAAATCATCAGAAAAAAGAGCAAAACAAGACATCAAGAAAAATCTTGCAAACAAAGTTAACGAATCAAAAATGAAAACTTCTGTTAAAAAAGTTAGAGATGCAGTTACAGCTGGTGATAAAACCGCGGCTGCTGAATTCTTTAAGGCTGCTCAAGCAGAACTTCGTAAACTTGCTAAAACTGGAGTTATTAAACTTAACACAGCTGCAAGAAGAACTGCTCGTTTAGCGGCTCAAGTTAACGGCGTTAAATAATTTATAAAATCGCAAGATTTTTTATATAAGTAAAAGCCTCCATTTATGGAGGCTTTTGTTTTTTAGATTTATTTTAAAGTTTCTAGTCTCAGGCGATTAACCAAAAAGATATCGCTCGATTTCGAAAGAATCTCCAACTCAGAAAAGAATCCCATATAATATTTCACCATGTCTCGATTAAGCTTCTCACTCATCTCCAAAACAGATTGATCGTACTTGGAAAGTTTTCCTTTATTTTTTAAATCCAAGGGAAAAAGAATTTTAGTTAAATGAGTTTGCATAAACGCAGAAAGAGTTCTCAACCAGTCATAATCCATTTCTTTTTTTAGAATTTCTTCGAAGAATAATTTGGGGGAGCGATGAAAGAGATCAATCAATTCAAAAAAATCCCAGCGCTCTTTGGTCACCAGTTCTTGTAAAACTTTGAAGTTAACTATTCCTTCAGGAAAATTCATTTTAATAGTATCGATCATCCAAAAAAAAGATTCAAAATTATGCTCTAAATTTTCAAGGGCAAATCGAGTAACAGTCCCATCCAAATTAATGTCACGTGCCTTCTGGCAAAATTGCCATAGTTTGGCCCCTTCCCAGAAACGCGGTAGCTCCAACTCAATTGCTTGCACTTTTTTATGTTTGCCCAACGCTAGAAATTGCTTATTGGATTTGGTAAAAAAAAGTAGTAATAAACGCCCTGACCAATCAATATCAGTTTCTAATAAATAATCCAGAGAGCTTGCAGGAATCGTCTCGGCATTCATGATCAGAATGGGTTCATTTTCCCCAAAAAAAGATAAATTTACAAAATGCTCTTCGATAAAATCGCGAGTGACGGCGCTACCTGAATAAAGAGAGAATTTTAGATCTTTTTTTGGCAAGCGATCGAGAATCACTCTTTCTAAATAAGGCTCATCTATTAAAAAAGAACAAATTCCGACCTGTTGGACATCGATCGTTTTAGGATATTTTTGGATAAAATCCCAAGGAAGAATCTTAGAAAGCATTTAAGACAACCTGTTTAAAAGTTTGGGCGGCCTGGTAACAAGTATCTTGCAAACTTTTATCAAATATCCCTTTGTTTTTTACAAAATTCACTTCACCTGCAGCTGTTACAGTATTAGTTGGACTCGCAACTCTTGCAAAGTTTCCAGTTAAGACAATTGTGTCTTCTAACACAATTTTAGGATGAACTAAAACCCCGCGCCCCAGATCGCTGGTAAAGAGAGCTAATTCTTCCGCCGTTGGACGTTTTATGAGGATAATTCTCAATGAAAAATTATAAGTGGTTTGTACCGGGTAATAGAATGGACTCCGATTCCCAATTGATTTGGAAATATCCCCTTCGGTAAATAGAGTTTGAGTAGTAGTGATGACTTCATTGTAATGATCTCTAGATTCAAGAATCCCAATTAAAACAGCATCGGCATTTTCATTGTCACCGCTGAGTACTTTTAATCCACTATAATTATTGAGGGCTAAAATAATTTCTTTTGTCATTGGCGCAGCAAGTTGTGGCAAGACGGAACGGTTGATGAACATCGGCACTGCGACGGTTTTAATATCATAACCAATCAAGGGGTTATTATTAGTATTGAAATGATAACCTGAGCAATTAGTCAGAGAAATCAGAACTAAGCTTAGAATGGCAGGATAAAAAAATCGCACTTTCATACCCCCAATGCTACCCTAAAAAGAAGAAGCCTTAAAACACTTTTTAGAGGGTTTTCACCTATAATATTATGCTTAAAAAGCTTTCACAATTTATTGATTCACCTAGCTCCGTCCAGAATTCTTTTAAAAAAGATAAAGCACATCTGCATGAGAGTTTTGATTTCTTGGCACTAATCAGGGCCTGGAAAGATATCGCCGGAGCGAAGCTATCTGAACACACCATTCCACTTAAAAATCAAAATGGAACGCTTGTTATTCTGAGCAATCACTCCGCAATTGCTAGCGAGCTTAGTTATCAAGAACTCCTTCTTAAGGAAAAAATATTTAAGAATTTTCCGAATCTCAAAAAATCAATTATTAAGATTACATTTATCGTTGATAGTACCCATTTCTCTAAGCAGTATGAGCAATATGTAGGTCTGGCCAAAAAAAAGGAAACGCAAATAATGCATCCTCACTCGCCAGATTTTAAAAGATTAAAAAAAGAAGCCGAAGCATTTTTTAGTGACGTTGTTGATCTTGAAATAAAAGAAAAAATGATTTCACTTTATATTCAATCTTTTAGAAATTAATTTCATTCTTATTTTTGCCCTGAAAAAGTTTCATTAAATGATTTTTCACCTCTTCAATTTTTCTGCCTTCTCGTTTAATTTCAAAATCTAAATTCTCTTGAAAGAAAATAATGGTTGAAGATGAACCTGATAAATCGTCCTGTTTATTGGACTCAATGAAATGAGCGTCGGGGGCCAGTTTTTGTTGAAAAGTAAGGGCTTCCGCAGTCGAAATAATCGGAGCAGAGCCAGTAAGATTTAAACTGGTGGAAAAAAAAGGCGCTTGAATATCCTGATAAATACTTCTGACCACCTCTGTTTCTAATGAACGAACACTTAAGTAATGGCTTTCCCCCGTGGCCCATTTGGGGATTTTTATTTTCGAAGCCTTAAGAGGATAACCCAAAGTCGTTTCGAGTTTAAAAAATTCTTCAAGCCAGACCAAAGTCATTTCTTCGGGGAAATGAAAATTATTATAGATGTCTTTTACGCTGGCAAACATAATGGAAAGAGGTTTATTTTTTGATGTCTTTTTAATTTCAACAATGCGAGCGTGACCGATCGAAGAATTTAGGCTGCATCCAATTCCCCAAACAGTGTCGGTAGGATAGATAAAAACATCGTCTGTTTTAATCGCCATATTATTAGACCGGAAGGGGTTTGTTGAGAATTGTGCGGTAATAATAAAAAAACAAACTGAGAATAATTAAAACCAAAATAACGAGAAGGTACATAAGATAATTATCATTTCTCTTTTTTAAATGCTCAGGCAGCACCGAGCGCTGTGCTTCGGGAGGAAGATCCCCCGTCGCTTCACGTGGAGTTGCGGGATGTAGCGAAGACCTCACTTTTCGTTCGTGCAAAAGCTTTTTATCTTCAGTATATTGATGTAAATCTTTGCTTTTATCTTTCTTGAAACTTTGAACCAGCTCAGTTTTTGCATGCTTTTCTTCGTCCGGAGCGCTTTGAGTAGCTAAAGTAAGTCCTGAATCATTTTCAAATTCAATTTTAAAATCTCTTGAAACTGATTTTTTAACTTCAGCTTTTGGAACGCTGACTTCAGGCCTGGTGAGTTCAACTTTATAATCTCGATCTTCTTCGACTTCTTCATGTTTTTTTGAAGCACCCACACTTATGTTCATTGCCCCCATATCAGGATAGGCAAGATCATCGTCTTCGGGATAAAGCACCGGTTCATTACTAACTATTACTTCAGCGCTTGAGACTGAATTCGATTTCATTTGAATCGGCTGTCCGTGACTAATTTCAATCAGAGGTGATTTATTAATGGTCGCAGTTATTAAAGAAATATCAGGAAATTCTAAATCGTCCGAGGTTGGTAATTTCGTCTCCTCAGATGAGTCCGCGCGGCTTGCTACGGTTGGTGCCACGGGCCTTACCTCTTGATTGAGCTGAGCACCTGCG
>JAQTTZ010000144.1 GCA_028710485.1 Bacteriovorax sp.
CCTATTGATAGAATAATATGTTTAGGTGTCGGAATATTCTAGACCAATACTTAAGCAAACTTAGGAAATAACTTGAAAGGTTATTCCAAAAGGAATAAACGACTGATATTGATAGACAAAAATGGCCGAGCTGAAAAATACCTGAAAAAAGAGAGACCAAAATATGAGCCATATATTACTACAAAGAGTTTTCTTGATACTAAATTGACATAGAAATTATCATCAAAATTCGGCAATATTAGAAAGAGAAGTTTCTATATCAAGAAAAATTGTTATTCTTTGGCCCGCTCATTATCTTAAAAAAATTCTTAAATAGGTTTATTTAACAAAAATAGAAAATCAAAAATCACATTAATAATAACTTTAATGATCCCGTCTTAATTTCCTGCCCCCCATCCCCCTCCCTCTCTATCTTTTTTTTCTTCTGTTTTTAAAAACTCCGGCCAATTAGTTACAAAAAATTTGTATTGTAGAGAGAAACTGACTTGAGGTTGTTAGTCTTTAGACGTACACAAACGCAAGTCAATTTCGCAACGGAAATTCATTAATGATTGTAACTAATTGGCCGGAGTTTTGAAAAATAGAGGACTGATTAAAAAAGAATCCCAAGGTGCAGGGCCGTATAAATTAAATAATATTGGCAACTGAATACTTACTTTAATTCTTTCTTAAAGAAGCTAAGTAGAAAATTATATTTTTCAAAAGGCCCCGTCTCCCACTGCGCTCGAATGATGTATTTTTAAATAGACGTTTAAAAGCTCCCTCGCTCAAAGAATTCATTTCTTCTGCGAGGACTTTTACGTCCCTCTTTAAAAAAAAATCCAGAATCTTTATTTGTTTTTCATGCTTAAAATCTAAATCCTGATCAATATGTTGGCGGTCTAATCGTTTATTCCAAGGACAAACATCCTGGCATATATCACACCCAAAAATAGTACCTTCTTTTAACGTCATTTTTTCACTGGGAATTGTATCGAGTTTAAACTGCTCTATCGTATAGGTGCTTATGCAATCTTTTGCGATGATCGTACGAGTTACAGGATCTATAGCGTCCGTAGGACAGGCCTCTATACAACGAGTGCATTGTCCGCAGTGATCAGTCTCTATGATTTTTTTATCTTCGGGCAGAATTTTTTTATTTAATAATAGTGAGCCGATAATCAAAAAACTTCCATGCTGGCGATTGATCAGCATAGAATTTTTACCAAACCAGCCAACACCGGCCCTCATTGCCAGATCGCGCTCTAAAACGGGATGAGTGTCTAGGGTCAGCTTGAATTTAAGACCGCTATGGGCCTCACTCAAGCTCTCTCCAATCTCGTGTAAGTGCTCTTTGATCTTGTGGTGGTAATCAAGGCCATCAAAACCTAAAGTGTAGGAAGCAAGCTTCAATCCATTCCAGTTGGGTGCATTTTGGTAGAATGATTGAAGTTTTTGATGAGTGTCATGATAAGAAAATAAAAAAACTAAGGCCGATTCAAATTCTGGCCAGTGCTCTTTTAAGCTTTGTCTTTTTTGTTGGCGCTCACCTTCTAGATAGACTAGTGGAAGATGATTTTCTGCTTTGACCCACAAATTATATTGATCAAGAGTTTGAGGAATCGCCTCGGTTGTATAACCATAATCGACAATTCCCCATTTTAATAATTTCTCTGGATCAAATAAACTCATCAACAATCAGTGGGAATAATTTCAATTGCGCCCATTGGACAACTCTCTACACAGGCCATATCCATGGCGCATTTAGAAATATTGGCAGTCTGAATATAAGTCTTTTTCTTCTCATCTTTTGAAACTGCCCAAATATCATGAGGACAAACTTGTACACATGCCTGGCATGAAGCACAGACATTTGTATCGAGAAGAATTTTTTTCTTTTCATCACTGGCCTCTTCGAGACCTTGAGAGCCGCCTTTAATTTTTGGAGCATCTCTGATTAATTCAACTTTAACAGAGTTAGAACTTCCCTGAGAGAAGAATTTCCCGTCCCCGCGAGTGAGGACAATCTTGTCACCATTTTTAAGTTTCAAGCGCTCTTTAACTTCCTTCAACACATTTTTTATAAATTCAACATTTTCATGAGTTTCATTAGTAACAATAAAAGGACTCACTCCCCAATAAAGACACATTCTTCTAGCGACTTTAAGAGAATTGGTAATCCCTAAGACTGGAACGCTCGGACGAAACTGAGTAATACGTAAACATGATGAACCAGACTCTGTAACAGAAACAATTCTTTGTGCCCCAATTTTTTCCGCAATCATCGAAGCGGCAACCATAATCGAAGCTGTGACACTTGATAAATCCTGTGCGCGCAGAAAAGGTCTTTCTTTCGGTGTCTTCTCGGCTTCACTGACAATTTTATCCATCATAAGAATAGTTTCCAATGGATATTTTCCAGAAGCTGTTTCACCGGAAAGCATAACAGCATCCGTACCATCCCAGATGGCATTGGCGACATCAGAAGCTTCTGCGCGAGTTGGAGTTGGGTTTTCAGTCATACTCTCTAACATTTGGGTTGCAGTGATGACTGGAATGCCAAGAGCATTACATTTATTAATCATCATCTTTTGGATTGAAGGTACCAAATGGTTTCCTACTTCGACTCCCATATCCCCACGGGCAACCATAATCATATCGGTTACCGAGAGAATTTCATCGAGGTTATCAACTGCTTGCGGTTTTTCAATTTTAGAAATAATAGGAATATTCACTTTAAGGGAATGAAGCAAATTTTTGACCACAAGAATATCTTCTTTTTTTCGGACAAAAGAAAGGGCCACATAATCAGCTCCTTCTTTCAGAGCAAACATTAAATCTTCTCTATCCTTATCGGTAAAGGCAGGAGCAGACACATCGCAATCAGGAAGATTAATTCCCTTATTAGATTTTAATGTTCCGCCAACGGAAACTTTTATTTTATAGACATCGCGGTCGAGAGATACAGCTTTAGCAATAATGAGACCATCATCAAAAAGAATACGAGCACCGTCGTGACAATCGGCCACTAGATTTTCATAAATGGTTGGGATGTATTTATCTTTATATTCAGGGTACTGATCTCTGACTTTACTCGCACCAATCACCCACTCCGATCCATTTTCTAATTTGAGAGGTTCAGGAAGCTTGTCGACACGAATTTTTGGTCCTTGAAGGTCTGCAAGAATAGCAACTTCGTAGCCCGTTTCTTTGCTTGCCTCACGTATATTTTTTATAACCTGCTGATGACCTTCATATGTCCCATGGCTCATATTAATTCGGCAGACGTTCATTCCGGCGATAATTAATTGAGTGAGCATTTCCTTAGAGGAAGAAGAAGGTCCAATGGTGGCGACTATTTTTGCGCGTCTCATGTATATCCTATGTTTTAAGCATCTCAAAAGTTTTCAAGAATTACTTAAAGGATAACACTAACTATACTTTTTTTGTATTACCTTGTGATGAAAGACTTGCAAGCTTCATGTTTTCCATGCGCTGCTCATATTGGTTGCGTAACGTTTCTTTTTCCAGCTCTGAGGCCTTAAAAAGCCTCTCAAATTGAGCCTGAGATTCGCTTAACTTCATCGCGATTTCTTTTTGACTGTCTGTCCTCTCGCGTCCAAGTTGGTCTTCATATTTTTGAACAATACGATTTGTTTGTTGTTCGTTCAAGACTCGGTCTTTACCGATCATGTGCTCATATTTATCTCTTATATTGCCGAGATCCATTTGATGCTGTCTTTCTTGAGAATCAAAGCTAATTTTGATTGCCTGACTTTCTTTTGCCTTGCGCTCTTCTTCGTTACTTTTTAATGTTTCAACTTCATTTTCAGCTTTGCGAGCAATTTGCCCAATTCGGTTTTCATAATTTTCAATTATTTTATTAGCCTGTTTTTCCATTTCGGCCAATTTTTTTTCATACATATCATCTTTCAGAGTGATTTGATGATTGAACTCACCTTTCATACTCATTTTCTCATCGCTGAAATCGCGCTTGGATTTTTCAATGAAATTACTTTTATCTTTGTTAAACTCAGTTTTAATGGATGAGATCTCTTCCATTTTCTTAGAATTAACTGTGTTTATATACTTACCAAATTCTACGCGTTGGTTTTTTAATTGCCCTTTGGATTTTAGATCAGACTTGCCAAGCTTATTTTCACTTTCAACTCTGGCAGTTCCTGCTTCCATTTTATAGCGATCAATCAAAGCATTATTTTTATCTTTTACTTCTTGAAAATTCTGCTTATGTTGACCAATTAATTCAGCATCATGTCTGTCAATATCTTCGGAATTGGACAATTTGATCGTTTTTAATTTATCTCGATAGTTGGAATCAATTTCTTTTTCTTTCTCAAGCTCTGCATCTCTTTCTTCTTGAGCATCTGTGCGTGTTGCTTGTAAACGATTTTCATACGATGTAATAATTTGTTTGTTCTCGTCTTTAAGGCCTGAAACCTCAGTTCCACCTTTAATTTTTTGATTAGTCACATGTTGTATATTGCGAAGGTCTTCATTGAATTTTTTCTCAAGACCTTTTGATTCATTCTGATGATTTATTTTGACTCGTTCTTCTTCAGCTAAACTTTTCTGACGTATATTTTGTTGAAGATTAGCGAAGTTTTTTTGCCCTTCTTCATTTTCTTTGCTCTTTAATTTTAAGATATCGCCAATGCGGGCATCTTGCTGCTCTTTCATCGAATCTCTTTCTTGTCCAAAATTAGTCCGCAAACTTTCATTGTCATTTCTTAGACGAGAAACTTCTTTAAATTTTTGTTCATCGCCTGAGGCGCGCAAACTTTCTAAATTGGCTTGATTAACGCTATCTAGATTCTGTCTTTCTTTATGAGAATCTTCTTTTTGGGTAGCAAAACTATCTTTAACTCTCGCCTCTAGACGTTCAACTTGTTTATCAAAACCAGCTTTGTAATTTTGATTGGCCTTAGAATATCTCTCCCCCATAGTCTTGCTGGCCTGATCATGAAAGCGATCGTTTTCTTCAGTACTTTTTTTATAAGAATCGCTTAAGTTAGAGAGTTTATCGTTAAAGTCAGTTTTCATAACATTGCGATCAATATCAAATTTTTCAGAATTTTTTTTAATATCATTACGAAACGCTTCTTGGCGCTCAGAGATTGCGTTCTTCATTTTGTCTGAATACAATTCATTACTAACGAGGTTCTGCTCTTCTAGCTTAGATTTTTGAGCATTATAATTACGGGATTGTTTAGAGATTTTGTTATCAAAAGTCTCCTTCATGTCTTCACTGCTTTTATCGTAAGAAGAGCGCAAATCCTCTTGTGCCGTACGATACTTTTCGCGTGCTTGGTCTAATTTTTGAGAATAGTCTTTAACATCCATTTTGATCCCAACTACTTTCTCTCTAGGAAAAATTCCATAGGGAGAATGACGTAGGATTATTATATAGTAAGGGAGATTAATTTAGGAGAGAGGGAAAAGTTGTCCTTTCCCCTCCCTAGAGAAATGTCTAATAACTGATTATTTTGCTAGTTCTTCGTCTATAACTTCTGAAAATACTTCAACGGGCTGCGCCCCACTCACTAGTTTGCCATTAATAAAGAAAGTTGGAGTCGACTTGATACCTAATTTTTGTCCTTGGGCCATATCAGCATCTATGACTGCTTTGAATTTAGTGGCCTCAAGGCAAGTTTTAAATTCTGCTTCTTTTACGCCAATTTTTTTAGCAGAGGCAATTAAATTATCTTTATCCAGCTTTGATTGATCTGCAAACATAGCATCATGCATTTTCCAGAAAAGTTTTGCACTTTGTTCATTAGCACAAAGAGCTGCTTCGGCCGCTAGGCGAGCTTGACTATGAAATGGTAATGGATAGTTTTTAAAGGCCACTTTAACTTTATTGCCATATTTTTTTTCTAATTCAGCTACCGTTACAGCGGCCTTTGAACAAAATGGGCATTGGAAATCAGAGTATTCAACTATTGTGACTTTTGCATCTGATCCGCCTTTAAAAGGAGCATCTTTAGTATTTACGTCAAACACTGGTCTTTGAGGCTTCTTTAAATAAACTTCAACTGGTGTTTTTTTAGTTTTATCAGCAATCCATTTATCAACTGCTAATTTTTTTGATTCTACTTCTAGGTATTGCTTAATGCGCTCGCGAATTTCAGGGTTCACCTGATCTTTTGGAATTTGTCGTTCTTTAATAAATTTTTCAATTTCAGCGTCAGTAACTTTCACGTCTTTAGCGATATATTTATTTAAAAATTCATCGTTTGTAAGACCTTTTTTATTTGGGTCTTGATTCATAAATTTTTCCAGAAGCATTGCTTGAAGTTTACCGAATTTAATTTCGAAAACTTTCATTTCAGCATCGTAAACATCACTTTCGATTCCTGCTTCCAGGTCTTTTTCTAAAATCTGTTCACTGCCAATGCTAGCTACGACTCCTGCGCTAGGAGCTGGTTTGAAAATAAAATTTGGTTTTGAATCAGCATTTTTTTGACAAGCAAAAAAGACAATCATAACGGCAAAGAGCCCAGTGAGCGTAAAGCTTAATTTATTCTTTTTCATAGAATCTCCATGTTTCTAGTAAGTAAAATTATTAAGTAAAACTATTATTGTTGATAATAATAGCGCCCTTTATCTAAGAATGCGATAGCTCTCGGATAAAATCTTGATAGACAGCGGAGCGGGCAATAAGAGCTGCATGTTTACCTGAGTCAATCACTCTACCTTTATCCATCACTAAAATTTTATCGGCATTGATGATAGTCTCCACTCTATGCGCCACGATTACGGTAAGAGAAAATTCCTGTATAAGGAGAACCAGTTTCCGAAGAGCGTATTCTAAATCTGAATCGAGTGCTGAAGAAATTTCATCAAAGAAGACTATATTTTTTTTAATATAACAGGCACGTACCCCGGCCAAAAGCTGACGTTGTCCCAAAGACAAAGACGAAGGAATAACTAAATCATCAGGAGCAAGTCCCCAGGTTTTTAGGTAAGGAATATTATCGAGAAGGAAATTCCAATTCTCCACAAAGTCATCGGGCCGAATCCTTTTAAGAGTAATATTAAACATCAAGCTTTCGCTGAAGATATGAGACTCTTGGGAAACAATACTTACTTCTTTTCTGTATTCATCCAGGTCTCTTAAATGCAATTTATAACCAGCTTCGGGTGTTCCCATTAAAAGTGATACATCAGCATCTGGAGCTAAAATATTACCTGCCAGAATATTAAGCAAGGTTGATTTTCCACTACCAGAGAGGCCTACAATACCTATCAGTTCACCAGGAAATCCTTCGAAATGAATATCTGCCAGGGAAAATGTTTTTCTATCTGATCCTTCCGCCCCTTTTCTCTTAGGATATTCAAAATAATCCAAATCAACTTTCATTTTCTGAAAAGGAATTTTTTGATAACTATCGGTCATTGAAATGGTTATGCGATGTGGGATATCATTCAAAAAATTTTGGATGCGATCGATCCCTGTAGCGGCCCTTTGAATGTTGGCAATTTTTCCGGAAATTTCTTTAATAGGGC
>JAQTTZ010000038.1 GCA_028710485.1 Bacteriovorax sp.
CAGATAAAATTTTATTTTATCATCAGGTGTGCTGAAATTTCCTTCAAACTTTGGTTTGTTGACTTGCTCTTCTTTTTTGACTTCACCCTCAAGCTCTTCTTTCATTTTCCTTTTTAATTTTTCATCTGCTGTTTCCAGTAGTACATCGTTTTCTGAAGAAAGATTTGAACCAAACTTTTTATAAGCGTATTCGTAAAAAGGTTTTAAAAATTTTAGATTGGATTTACCACGCTCTAAAAATACAATAATAACTCGCACGTACTCTCGATTGGCAAGGTCGTGAGACCAGGCCGCGAAGAGATAAGTCATCCCCTGCTGATCTATACGACGGCCGTAAGAAATATTTTTATACTGAGCATAGATTGGAATGGCCGAATCAATAGTGCTATTTTTATAAATGGTATCCTTCAAAATCCGCTCTCGGAAATGTTCCGCCGAAATATTATCGACCTTAGTCTTAATGGTCATCGAATAAATTATTCCCTTTTCGATGATAAAAAGGCGCTCTAGGAGATACTTGGGGTCCTCGCTGGGTAGTTCAATTAACCCATGATTAGAGGCCTGATCAAAAGAAATACGCATAGTATTTGTCGGAAAAAGATGGGTGCGGTTGTAGAGAATATAAAGATTATATACAAGATCGTTATAAGTTACTTTTCGCAAAGTAAATAGCGACTCATAAAAACTTTTTCCAACGTTTGAAGGAAGAGATAGTTTTTTGGAAAAAAGATCTCGCCAAACATCCTCTTCCATTTTTCTAGAAATATGATTTCTAAAAATTGGAAGTAAAAATAGTTTTTGATCCCCGGAAATAGTTTCCAGTTTATAGGTTTTCTCCAGTATAAAAGAAAAAAGTTCTGTATTTTTTCCGTCAAAAAAACGACCTCCCAAACGAGGACCGCTGCTTTCAATTTTGATTGTAGGTATCAAAGAAAAAATTGGATGATTTAATGGTAAAGGTAGTTGAAAATTAGAAAAATGAAAATTGGTATAAAGACCTGAATCTTCTCGAGCACTTCCTAAATCTTTTTTAAAAATAAATTCTTGTCCATCATAGAAAACGGGCAGGCTGGGTCTCATTACTAAAAATCGCGTCGATACCCCTTCAGTTAATGTCAGAGTATAAATATGATAAGGCGCAATCACGAAGAGGCCAAGACCTCCTGCAATTAATAAAAGTGCGACAGTCAGGAATATCAATTTTTTCAACATATCTCTCATTATCGGATCTTAAAGCACTTAAGTTGATGCATTTTGCAGAAAGATAATGGTGAACCAGGCAAATATTTGCCTCAACTATTTTGGGCAAAAAACCGAGAAGTATAATGAATAATAGGATGAAAATATCCAAAAAGGCGCTATTAATATGAAAAAAGTTATTCCTTTAATGATCTCGACACTAGCTCTTCTGACCTCTTGCGATTCGCCAAGATCCCAACGGGCGATTAGCTCATCTTATAATAACGGCCTTACCAGCAATGGAAATGTGGCAACCGTTAATTTAGACAATAGCAATTCATCGACTACTCCGGCAACCGGAACAGCATCTGTTATTCCAACAGATGCTTCTCAATGTAAATTTGCCAGTGATGGTGTGACTGGTTTCGAATCGACAAGTACACACCTTGGTGACTACACTCTTTGCCAAAGTTCGACTGATAAAAGTGTTGTTTATTTTCAACTAAAAACTCCACCGACCAATAGCAATGGTGACATCAGCATTTGCTTGATTCCTACCACCAGCAGCGGATCGAATTCAATTTATGTAGGTAATCCAATGTGCGGTTATTTTAAAGATCCTAAAGCTGTTCGCAAAATTAATTTTATAAAATACGCGCAATACGCTAATGCCACGATCAACGGTGTTATCTTCTTTAAAGACTTAAGCTGGTATTATCCGGTTTATAATAATTATATGATGACTCTTGATGCTTATAAGACATGTATGAATATGCTTGCTTATGGAAATACAGCTTACTGCCAATCATTTAAAACGGTTGGTCAGTACGTCTTTAAACAATTCTAAAAAAGATTTAAGTCTTAATTATTTAAGTGACCGGCAATTCTTTTGCCGGTCCTAAATTCAGAATATAAATCCAAATCATTAGTCGGAAAGGCCAGAACTGGAAAGACACTTACGTCAGGAGAATCTTCATTCTCTTTATCTTTTCTTTTTAAGCATGAAATGATGTAAAAAAAGTTCTCTCGTTCTTTGATATACGACTTTATATAAACGATAAATGTATCCCCTTCCTTGTCACGACTTTCAAAAACTTCGTCAGGAGTTTCAAGTGTTTCAGGAAAACAGGACTCATAGAGCATGAAGTCTTCAAATGGGATATCGTCATCCTTTCTTTTAACCAGCAACTCTGCCAGTAACACTGATTTTTTATTTTCTAGGAGTTGCATGAAGTTGAAATCATCTTCACTAAAATCTTCACTAAATTCTTTTGGAAACTCGCCTTCGGCACTTTGTTCTTTGTTATTAACTTTTTCACCTGTGCGGATTTCTGCCAGAAATTGGCGTGACCTTGTTGTAGTACTTAGGAAAACAAACGAAGCTTCCCCGCTGTAGACCTTACATATCACGACGCCACTAAATTTATCATAATGCTTGATGTACGTGAATATTTCTTCATCCAATTCATTGCTTACTTTCCAGACTTCATCAAAAGAGGAGAGAACTTCATCCACTAATTGTTTGTCAGAAAAATTGAAATTTATTTTTTCTTCTTCGATACCCAGATTTTTTCTCATGTTGAGTTCAATACTTTCAAAATGGCGAATTAGAGGAATATAAAAATCTTCAATACAAGCTTCTGAGCAAAAGCCCTTAGTGCTTTTCTCTTCGACGAAAAGCAGTTTATCAAGTGAAGGCAGGATTGCCTTGCATTCGGTACAGTAATAGAGAGGTTTATTAATTTTCATTGGTAATAATCACGATTAAAGATTCAGGTTTAATCCGGCAAAAAGTGAATTGGAGTAGGCTCCATGCAAATCAAAAAGTTTTGCAGTGGCCAAATCCTGGTCATTTTTTGGCCTATTGGTTCTAAAACGTGCTCCCAACTCTAGACTAACGGCCGGTGCAATCGTTAGATTAAGCTTTGGTGAGAGTGTTGAAAAACTAATACTCCTCATTAAATAATTTGATCTCGCTGTATCACCTGACTGGTTAATTTTAAAATTTTCCACTTCCATTTCAAATTGAATATCGTTGGAAACCATCCAACCTCCACTTATAGTGATGCGGTTGATATTTCCAATACTCATATCCTGAGATTTTTTTGGAGGACCTGTAAGAGTCATATCGTATCCAAGTCCCAGTCCAAAAGTTCCAAAGCGCTTAGTGGTTTCCACTCCAAAAATTTTATCTGTTCTTGAACTTGCCAATTGAGAAGACCCAGGAAGTTTTGCTCCTCCATAGATATCGAGACGGGCCTCATCGCTAGGGCCCCCAAAACGAAGCCAGTTAAAACCTATAATCACTTTTGGATTTCCACTCTGAGAGCTCCCCTTAGTCTGAGCGTTCCAATAAGTGGCATCAACGTAGATATTAACTGGTGTCTGAAGATGAGTATTAAGGTTGAGCACGCCTACTTTTTCGGAGTCAATTTCCAGTGCTTCATAATTTGTATTGAAAGAAAAATCTGATTTCCATATCAAAGATTTTGATTCCTGGCGTGAAGCTTGAAGTTGCATTGAGGATTTATTGGCGGGGGAAAGTTTATTTTCAGGAACGGCCTCGCTGTAATCGACTAAGGCCCATGCATTTAATGAAAGAGTTGTGAGAAATAAGGGTAATGATAAAGTTTTAATATTCATACCAATCCTTGGAAGCTCAAAAATTACTATTTTTGGAGCACATCATGCACTCCTTGATAGGATACCCGCAAAAGGGGAAAATTTAAACCATGCATTTTTGGCCGACTCTTTTAAGCGGTCAATATTTTTTTATTATAACTTATTGTTTTTAGAAAATTGGGCCATTTCGGAAAGAGTTACCCTCTCCATATAAAGAAAAGAATTCAACTAACATATTAAGAGCGGATCTATTTAATTGGAGGATGTATTTGGAAATTCTTTATCGCCCAGAGGAATCAATGAAAGCACTTATTCATTTAGGAACTCAGGGACACTATCCTCTTTTTCATGAATTATGGATGAAAGATCCAGAAATAAAAGAAAAAAAGTTTCAAAAAATAACTGGGGTTGAAAGAGCTCGCGCAAAAAAACTTTTCCTAAGAGTTTCGAAGCATCGCCAGCTAGAGCACAAAAAAACAGTCCTTCTCTCGATGGATAATGAAGACAGAATCCTTTTTATGAAAGCTTTTTTTAAATTGGTCGAAGGAAAAATTCTCGATCTAAAACCCGAGATCCATTAGCATAATGAAAATAAAGTTTTTTATTCCTTTATTCATTCTTCTTTATTCAGGACTTTCATTTAGCGAGTACAGAGTTTTTCAATATTACGTGCGTCCCAAAATACAAAACATAACTGTTGTAACAGCGGAATTAGTGACTTCAACTCTCGATCCGATTGCCTACGTGGCCTATCATGGAGGACAGGAATCAGTGGAAGTTAATCTACTTCGTTCTTGGCAGTGTATGGGGAATACTTCAAAATCTCAAGTCTGCTCGATCAGTGAGGGACGTGAATTAAATGGAGCACCACAGGTTTCTGGAGTTAAACCATGAAAGTTAATGATAATAATTCTGAAATACTAGATTATTCAAAAAAACTTGATAGTAAACTTCGCGACCAAACGGTTAAAAAAGAATCCGAGATTGAGAATATAAAAAAAATTTATGAAAAGAAAATCGATGCTGCTAAAATTGAAGGCGAAGACCGCTATATTAATAGCATTAAAAGAAATGATGATCAATTAGTCGGTGCTTCAAAAGACTATGAAGATAAATTAAACAATTACAAAGAAAACCTGGATAAAACTCAAAAAAGTATCACACAAGAAGAAAATGCTCTTCGAAGTGATCATTCTCAGAAAATGGAAAGCTTTAAGGATCAATACCTTGGAAATATGCGCGAGCAGTTTCAATCGGCCAGTGACAATCAGGAAGCACTTCACCAGCAAAATCAAAACAGCATGCAAACTATTACTGACAAGGCACGTGCTGAAAAAAATCATCTCGATAACTCTGCTCGTGCAGAGATCAATGCTCTTTCCAGCGAATACAATCAAAAAGGGATTACTACCGAGAGAGAGTACCGGGCCAACTTAGACAATGATCTTCGAACACACCAAACAGACATTAATCTTCAAAAAACTGAACTCAAAAAAGTGATGGATAAAAGTACCGAGCAAAATAAAAGACTCGAAACTGAAAAATTAAAAGTTCAAACTGATGAGCTCACCTACCTCGACAATCATCAAAAAGACATTTTAGCTCAAAAGCAAAGCGACTTTAAAATTCGTTATGAAAACTTGGTAAAGGAGCACGATTCTTTGCTTACAGAATTAAAGACTCATTTTGAAGCTGATGTGAAAAAGATGGTCGAGAGTTCTGCTGGTCAAAAAAGAATTATCGCCAATAGAGTTGATGATCAATTTTATCGAGTTGAAACCCTAAATCCAACGATTGCAGAGACAGAAAAAGAATACCAGGTCTCATTAGCAGTGCCAGAACATGAAAAAGAAAATGTCCATTTATCGGTTCATGGACGTAGTGTAAAGATGACCTTAACCCGTAAATTTACAGATTCGGTTGAAGATAAAAATGGCAGTACAAATAGGTCCACCAGGAACGAACTCTTTAGTAAGGATTTTCCAAGTAAGGATATCCTAAATCCAAAACTGGTCGTTCAAAAATATGAGAATGGCCTTCTGACTTATAAAATCCAAAAACTCTAATCTTCGGTGGTCGTATTGACATTGGTTCTATTGATCGATTTGCTTTCGATTTGATGATAATGCATTTTTTCAACTTGCACGATATCGCGAAGCTCATCCCCCATAATTCTCATTTTCTTGGGATGCAAATAAACATAAAAATCAATATGACGTATATTCTTTTCTTTATCAAGAATCTCCTCATGAAGCTCATCAATACGATCTGTAATATTAAAAACGATTTCTTTAACAAAGTTTTTAATATCGCCGTTAGAAAGGATTTCAATATGAAAATAACGATGGTTCTTGGTCGACTCAAAACCTTGGTAAATTGGGCCTAAAAGTCTAAGAACTGACAGAATGGTTAATGTAAAAATTGTCGCAATGACGGGAAAACCGTAGCCAATTGTCATTCCAATTGCAGCGACCACCCAAATGGTGGCGGCAGTGGTCAAACCAATAATATTTCCGCGGTCCTGCATAATGGCCCCGGCCCCAAGAAAACCAATTCCAGAAACGATCTGCGCAGGAATTCTAGATGCATCATAACTGATCCCTCCACCTTGGGAATGCCCAAGCATCGAGATGGCCGTATAGAGAGTCGCTCCGAGACAAATAAGAACATTGGTCTTAATACCAGCATTTTTCATTTTTTGTTCTCGGTCATAACCAACCAAGCTTCCTAAGATCAGGCCTGTTACAATCTTGATCCCCATTCCCAAATAGGCATCGACCTGTCCCAAATGCTCTATAAAAACTGTCTCTGTTGCAACCATCATTATCCTGTTTCCTTATGAATTTTTCTTAACCTTGCAGTAATACCTTTTATCTAGATCATGCTTTTGATACAATAGATTTGAGTATTAATAATCTATTATAAGATCAGTTTCCTTATTATGAAAAGACCACATCTCGTTCATTTTTTGGCCATAGTGACTGATGACTCGATCAATATCAAGGCATCCATCACTTTAAAGGAAAACCTGATCGCCCAAAACCTCGATCTCGACATCCCGACTCCAAAATTTCCCATACAGGCATTAAGGCTGCTCAATGCTTATCAATTCACCATGAAAATTGTTGGCGTAACTAAAGATCAGAGGGAAATTTATAAAAAATCTTTCGAGTCTGATTCATTTGGTAATTTTAATTTTAAAATTCCAAAAACCTTAGAGCGTGACCAGATTGAAATCCTTCAGCTCTTTGAAGTTAAAAAGCGTCCTGGTCTTGAATTGCACCTAGGGACTTATATTCCTTTGCGCATCTTCTCTCCTAAGAAGATTATTATTTGTGATTTTGATAAAACTTTAGTCGATACGAAGTATTCAACGACTAAAGAAGTTTATCGTTCGCTGACTAGACCGATGGCCGAGAATCCAACAGTGACATCAAGTGTAAATATCCTCCATCGTTATATTAGAATGGGCCATCACCCTTTTATTCTCTCGGCCTCTCCCCATTTTTACGAAGACACGATGAGAGACTGGCTTTATAAAAATAATATTTTTTCGGCAGGAATATTTCTCAAAGACTATCGTCATTTTTTCTCTTTTTTAGAGGGAGAACTCACTACCAAAGACCTAAAATTTCAAGGGCTGTATAAACTCAACCACCTCTTGGATATTTTATTGATGACAGGTATTCCCGATGAATTGGTTTTGATGGGTGATAACTTCGAATCTGATCCGGCAATTTACCTGACATTGGCAAAAATTCTTCGCGAAGATATAGATCCATGGGTAATTTGGAATAGCATTAAAGAACAGGATATTTTTCAACTTAAGAAAAAACAAAACTCCCAATTTTTAAATAAGATCTACCAGCTCGACAATCTATTGACGAGAAAAAGAAAAGAAGGCGGCTACCAAAATCCGGCAAAAAAAATAATGATCAAAATTTATATCAGAAAAAGATTTAAGGCCGATGAGTTGGTTGCCCCTGAGTTTTTTGAAAAGCAAAAAACCTTTCTTGATTTAATTGAAATGTACGACGGCCTTTATCAGGAAGAATTTGACCGTTTAACTCAAGAAAATAATGTAAATGGCGCTGATAAGACGATATAACCCAAACATAAATACAGTCCATTTTTATGGAATTTTGTAGCTGCACTTGCATCTTTGAATATACCTTTGGTTAACGGCAATACTGAAAAATCAAATTTAATAATTTCCAGATACACTCGAAAAACAGCAGCTATAAGCATTGCGATATTTAACCATTGATTGCTAGCACCGTTAAAACCATTTATAATATTAAACATACAACTCCTCTTTGGACACTCTTAGGACACACAAGGTTTATGGATCTCCTTACCCTTATCGGCGATGCAGACGAAAATTTTTATCAACTTGGACTTCTTGACCGGATACGGGCAAAAGAGGTCCATCGTGATGTGAAATTGATGTTAAGTACTCCATGGAAACCCGTTAACCAGGCGATAGAAGAAGTCGCCAAAATAGTGCTCAAAAACTCAATCCTCAAAAAAACCAACCAGTATCATCAGCTAAAGAGCTATAGTGAAGGCCTGGGCATTAAATTTGAAGAGACAATTTACGTTATGCTGATTCCTGAAATCGTCAGCTGCATGTCGAAATGGGCGCCTGGACTTATCAAAGGAAATTTGGGATGTTCAAGTTTTTTCATGAGAAATGAAAAAAGCGAAGTAGTCCATGGACGTATTTTAGATTTTCCACTGCAAGGTTCATTTGACTTTTATGAACGGGCCATTCTCTATGACCTCAAAGGAATGCCCAAGACATTAGGCTTTGGTACAAGCGGAATACCCTATCCATCAATCACTTTAATGACCGAAGATGGCATCACTCTTTCTCTTCATCAAAAATTTACCAACGTATTTAATATTGATGGAACTTCAATCTTCGAATTAATTTTTGATCTCTTAAAAAATGCCAACGATAAAAAATCAACGCTGGAATACCTGAAAAACCATGAAAGTATCACGACATGGGCCCTTTATATGTCTTTTAAAAATGGAGACGTTCTAGCAGTCGATCTTATGGGCAAAAAGATTTACGCGAACGAAATGACTGTTCCAGACGCTGGTGTTTTGTACTTCTGCAATCATTTAGAAAATAAGGCCATCTTGCAAGAAGACATGCTTCCCACTGGATTTCATCAATACAACTTGATGAGAGAAGAAATTGCTCAGAAAAAAATTAATCATTTTATAAAAAATAAGCAAAAAACAGAACTTGAATTAATACGTTTAATGGCAACGCCTTATGATCAAAAAATTAAACTGCCCGGTCATTATGAAAATTATCTGATGGATAATATTACACCTTCAAGCCTCACCGTTATGACCATGAATCCTACGGCCGCGACAGCTCTTTATATCGATGGCCCAGCTCCAAAACTTTATCGCGACAATTTAATTTCCATTACAGATTGTTTTAATAATCCGGCGCAAAAAGAGCTAAAAAATAAAAAAGCTAAAACTGTCTCTGAAGATTATTATCAGGGAATCGCCTCTCTGATGAAGGCCCAAAAAGGATTTGATCTACGTGATGCCTCTGCTGTTTATCACAATTTACAATTAGCGATTGATCATCTTGAACATTTTGCTGAAAAAGGTGTGGCCGAATTTTATTTTTTAATCGCCCAGTATATGTTTGAAACTCATCCTAAAGTTTTAATGACACTTTTACATGGTTTTAAAAAAATGGAAGGTCACCTTCCACAGACGCTCAATGATCACTGTCTCCTTTTTATAGGGAGGATCGAACGCATTTTACAAGTGCCCAATACCATGGAAGAAGATAAAATTATTCATCCCAAATTGCGCGCAATTTATAACTTGGAAATAAAGATTCCAAGATTGATATTTCATATGACAACGAAAAATATGATTGTTCCACGTCTTGATATTTTAGATGTGATTTACATTTATATTTCATAGGTAAAAAAGTTGAGGCCGGATAAAAAAGCAGTTCTTTTAAATTGCTACGATTACTGGACAAAGCCAGTTTAGCAATTCCATTTGGGTTAAAACGTAGAAATTACTCTTTGGCAAGATTCTAATGACATGAAGGTTCATCAGAAGCATTATTAAGGATTAATTTTTCACCTGATAGTAAGTAAATCATAAGTAAAACACTCTTACATTTTAGAAAATAAATTGAATTAAGAAAATTAATTTTCCTCCGAAGATATTACACTATTCAAGGAATAATCATGAAAAAATCCTTTTTCGCTTTAGCTTTCTTATCTTCAAGTATAATCACTGCAGAAGAACCCCTCTGTAAAACGACAGCAGGACAAATGCTCAGTTTTTCCGCTTCAAACACTGTTTTTATTGGAGAAGAAGAAAGACCTTATAAAGATATGAGAAAATCTCTCAGCGAGAAATTTGTTGAGTTATGCAAAACGGACAAGAGTTCAAATGATATTATTTCTGAAATGTATAATCGCTGTTTTAGATTGACCAAAGAAAAAATAAAAAAGAAAGAAAGTAAATTTCATTTTGAAAAAGCATGCGATATTGCTTTCATCGCAGCTACTTATTACGCAGAAGGTTTTGAACAGGCCAAAAAAGACAATGCCGAAATTACCGATAATAGCGAAAATGAAATTGAGCGTGAAATCCCTGCGGGAATACCAGAAAGATCGACTTTAAAAAAATAACAAAAAAAAGGCCCACATATAGTGTGGGCCTCAACTCGTAAACTTAAATAATGAAATAACTATCTTGCACAACGTTTCCATTGAAGTTGGTATAAGATCCCAGTCTTAAAGTCAGCAGAGTCAACAGTAGCAGTGGCCTGATCATTAAAGCGGTTCGTTCTAACTAACATTGCGGCATTGACTCTTAGAATAGTGTCGGCACCACACGCAGACCAAACCTGAGCATTGATATCTAATGTATTTGAAAATTGGTAGTCAGTGTCTGTTCTTCCTAAAAACATTTTATCAAACTTTGGTCCAACTGATCCTGCCAAAAAGTATTCAGCAGTCATACGGGCCGATGCCTGAGCTGGTAGAGAGACGTATCCGCGGTAGTCGACGTTTACAACTGAAACGCTAAATCCTTGTGGAATATGAACTGGAATGGCAACGTTACAAGTCTTTCTTTCTAACGTTCTATTTGCTCCTCCGGCCTCAACAATAAATTGATCGAAGATAAGTGAAAGTGATTTTGCATCGTGGCTCAATGTTACTGAAGCAGTGCCCGCTGGGCAGCCGTTTCCACCGTAAGCTGGAGTTCCTAATTGAATATCATCTGCATGGGCACCTTGAAAGGCCGAGATAGTTAGAGCAAGCAGCGCTGAAGTTACCAATGTTTTGTTCATTTTCATATTTCCCCCAGAAATTCTAAAAAAGCTTTAATGCTTTCGTTAATCTTTTTTTAAAACAATTTTTTTTAATTTAAAAGTTCAAAAACTCAAGTGCCTTCAGTTTGTTCGCCATCTGGTTCATTCTCCTTTTCGATGTCCGCCATCTGGCGATCAGTTTATGCACACCATTTTTTTTAGATTGTGATGTTTAACAAAATCCTCTATTTCTTTTATCAGGGGGATACTTTATGAAAACAAAAACACTTCTACTCGCTCTGGGACTTATGGGTGCAATCAATTGTGCATGGGCAGAAAACTTTCAATTCCAAAATATCAGAGTTGGTGGAACAGGTTGTCCATCTGACGTTACTCAAATTGTCATGGCACCTGATTTCAGTACTGCCAGTATCCTCTTTCAGAGTTTTGAGTCACATGTGCCAGCAGTTGTCGATAATCCAAAGGCCACACCTTATATTTCTATTTTAAATTGTAATGTTTTCTTAGATATAAAATTGCCGTTAGGACAAAAGCTAGATGCTTTAGAAATTAGTTACGATATGCGAGGACATGCTTTCTTAGATCGCGGAGTTAATGGAAATTTTAAGAGCTTCTTAATAAGTAGTAATGGTCTGGGGACTGAAAGATCCCAGGGAGTTCAACTACTTCAAGAAAAAAATTGGACCAATACAAGTGTTGACCAGGAAGAAGACTTTTTGGTTCAGACCACAAAATCTCTTGCCATTCAATCGCAATGTAATGGCGCAGGCAGTGGAGATAGAGTTTCCATTCATCTCCAGCATCAATTAGGTAGTCAAATTATGGGCGGGTTTGAAAGAACAAATGCTTCAGGCACAATAACAATGGATTCATCTGATTTAAAAGGTGGCATCAGGCTTCGCGCTTATACATCAGCGTGTAGAGTAGGGCCTACTCCGCCAGGACCTAGGAGAAATTGTCGAGTCGTAAGAATAAACGGTAGATCTCAAATGGTCTGCCAATAAAATTTTACTCTCATAATAAGACTGGGGCAAAATGATACTAATGAGACATTATTAAGTTTCACTATGGCCCCAGTCTTGAAATTTTTACCTATACTATGAATGCAATAACTAACTCTTACTTTCACCAATCTATTTTTTATTTGCACTCTCTTTTTGGATTGCTACAAATAAAGAATATGAATCTTTCACAACAAGAAAATTATTCAGTCAACTCCCAGCTTAGGCAACTCACAGAGGCCTATATGGCCAAGCATTCGGGCTTGACTCTTAATGCTCTTGCGGTTAGATGCGGAGTTCCTGCGACAACGATGCGCAGACTGATGCAAAAATGTCCTGCAGGCGAGCAAAGAAGTGAATTAGCACCACACTCTGTACTCTCTCTTGTCTCATACCTCTTCAAAGAAAAAAAAATTTCTTCTCTTCTAAAAAAAATCGATGGTCCTGTCGCTGAGCTACTCAATCGTTGTTTCGATCAATTTATTTTCGATGAAGAATCTTCTAGTCATACTCTCGATTCAGATCTCAATAATATCTTCCAGGACAAAACGTGCTATCTTATCTATAAATTGGCGGCCAATCAATGTGGCACAAGCACGTTGGAGATCAAGAATATTTTTGGATTATTAGGATTGCAAAAGTTAAGTGAACTGATTGATAAAAATTTGATCGTTGCCGATAAAGACAATATCAATATACTCCATGCCAGAGAAAAAAACTTTTCAGTAGACCTGGGCCTTGCGCGCGACCTCACCCATTCGCTGGTCGATTTCTACAAACCTCGCGATGTGGAAGCAGGTTTCAATCTTTTTTATTCATTGTCGGAAGGCATGAATGAAAAAGGTATCAAAAAAATTAAAGAAATTGAAAAAGATGCTGTCAAAAAAATATATGACCTCATGAGCGATAAAAACTATCAAGGTGATATTGCCTATTTCGCTGTCGTTTTGTCAGACGTTTTAGGTAGTACACCAACAGAAAATAATAATGAAGGAGTTCTACAGTGAAAAAAATATTCACGGCCCTAATGCTCACCCTGGCCCTTTTAAACGCAGTTTGCGCCGAAGACCTCAGTAGTATCGACGTCCTTATCAGGCAAGGTCTGCAAGTAAAAATGGGAGAACTCACCGGAGCAGGATCAAAATTTTCGGTTCACAACCTAGCGGGCCTTGTGCTGCCTGATGGAGTGTTGATGAAAGAAGATTGCAGTGCAATTATTGTCAGAGCAAGTGTTGACCCAAAGGTCTCAGACATTATAAGAATAAAAGTCCAAGATCACGAGATCGAAGCTTCAGAATTTATTGGATTCGTTGTTCGTTAAATTATTTTAACTGGCCACTTCTAATAGTTGCTTGAAGAGCATTCACAGTATCTTTTAATTCTTGAAAATCGACTTTCATTTTTTCGATGTCTTGATTTTTTAAGGTTAGTATATCGGCCTTTAGTTTTTCCGTTTCACTTAAATCTCTAGAGGCCAATGCTGGAGTTGTTTTTTTCTCACCGAGTTTTACCTCAGCTTTTTTTTCTTCGGCTTCTTTTATAACTTTCACTATCTCTTCAAGGGATTTTAACTTTTTAGCATTATCATCCAACTTATTTTCCATATTTTTGAGTGAAGCCGCAAGATCAACAAGGTACTTATCAATGACCTCAATTCGTTCTTGTTTGTTTAGTCCGGCATTATCTATCGACTGATATGGTTTAATTTCGGCCATCGCCGCGCTTGAAGCGGACAAGTTAATGACTAAGATAAGCGTTCCTAATAAAGTTTTCACTGCATTATTCTCCAAGTATTGGTTAATCTATAAAAAAATAACATTTTTTTTCAAAAAAGTCCCTGGAAAACCAATTCGTGACTAACCAATTCAAATTTTCCGTGCTATTTTGAGCCTTCAATTTTTAGATATAATCCGTTGAATTCTATTAAGGAGTTTTTCCATGCAGATCTTGAAAAGACCGTTACTTGGCCTTTTGCTTCTTGTTGTTTCTTTCTCTCTTTTTGCTGAACTTTTCGCTGAAGATAAACTAGGTACCAGAGAAAACCCGGTAAAAATTTATTTCACTCCTTCCGTTGATGCGAACTCTATTGCAACTAACTCAGAGCACTTTTTAAAATTCATGGAAAAAGAAACTGGTCTTTTTTACAAGTCAGGAATTCCATCTAACTATATCGCCGTAGTTGAAGCTTTCGGATCTTCAAGAGCTGATATCGCTGTTATGAACTCTTTTGGATACCTACTTGCCAATACAAAATTTGGAGCTGAAGCAAAACTTAAAACTCTTCGCCACGGTAAAGATTATTACTCAGGAGCAATCTACGTAAATGCTAACTCTGGAATTAAAACACTTAAAGATTTGAACGGTAAAAAATTCGCGTTTACTGATGCTTCTTCAACATCAGGATACCTTTTTCCTCTTAAAATCATCAACGACAATAAAATCAAACTTGCCAATACAACTTTTGCAATTAAACACGACAACGTCATTACTATGATTTATCAAGGCCAGGTTGATGCCGGAGCTGCATTTTATTCAGATGCATATGAGGGAAAAATCAAAGATGCAAGAGAAAGAGTTATGACTCAATTTCCAGATGTGGAAAAGAAAGTAACTGTTTTAAAAATCACTGATCATATTCCAAACGATCCCTTTGTTTTTAGAAAAGGTATGCCTGCAGACGTTACTAAAAAGTTCATCGATGGACTAAATAAATATCTTGCAACTAAAGAAGGTAAAGAAGCTTTTAAAAATATCTACGCTGTTGATGGTGTCGTTCCTGCGACAAACAAAGACTACGATGCTCTTAGAAAAGTTTTAAAAGCTACTAATACCGATGTTTCTTCTTTAATTAAATAATCCTTAATTTTTTGGGTGAGTTGATATGTTAGAAATTAAAAATCTTGAAAAAGTTTATCCCAACGGCCACCACGCTTTACAAAATATTTCTTTTAGCGTGCCGAAAGGGGAATTTTTAGTCGTCATTGGTCTTTCGGGCTCAGGTAAATCGACAATGTTAAGATGTATTAACCGTCTTCATGATCCTACGAGTGGAGAGATTCTTTTTAATGGAATTGATACAACGAAGTTAAAAGGAAAAAATCTTCGTAAAATAAGATCAGAAATCGGAATGATCTTCCAACATTTCAATCTCATTCCAAGAAAGACAGTGCTGGCCAATGTTCTTTCTGGAAATCTTTCTCGCACAGGAATACTAAAATCTATTCTGGGAATATATGCGCCAGAAGATCTTGAACGCGCAAAGAAATATATTGGAATCGTAGGCCTTAAAGGCAAGGAAAAAAACCGTGCCGACAACCTCTCAGGAGGACAACAGCAACGAGTTTCTATTGCCCGTGCTCTAATGCAAAATCCAAAAATTTTATTAGCTGATGAACCAGTAGCTTCTCTCGATCCTGCAACTTCCCACTCGGTTATGCAGTACCTAAAAAAAGTTAATGAAGAACTTGGTGTTACCGTTATCTGCAACCTTCACTTTCTTTCACTGGTACGCCAGTACGCTCACAGGGTTGTTGCCCTAAAGCATGGAAAACTGATTTATGATGGAAAACCATTAGAGATTAATGAAGAATGGTTCAAAACGATCTACGGTGAAGATGCCGTAGAAGTGACGATTAACTAAAAAATTATTAGAGATTACCTATGCAAAAAATAATTAAACGAAAACCAAACAAAAAAGTACAAACGATTAAGGCCTTTATACTCGATGCTCTTTCATGGGCCTATATTGCTTTAGTCAGTTATAAAATTATTTACGAAAAAATAATTATCAATGAGCGCTATCCAGAATTTGTGTGGAAACAACCAATTTTCGCACTTTACTTTGGAATGGCCGTCTCGATTGTCTTCTTTTTCACTAACTTCTCTCTTGGGAAAGGACTCTTTGGTTTGGTAAAAGTTGAAGAGAATGAATCGGCCACTAGTAAGCCCTTTGCCTACCTTGGATACCTTTTAATTGCTCTGACTTTTCTCACTGGATTTTATGTCTCTCAGGTTTCAATTAAAGAATTCTTCTCGGCCAACGGCATAGAAGGTGCCAAAAGAATTTTCACAGCTCTTCTTCATCCAAACTGGGGAATTTTTGAGCAAGGTCTATTCGCGGCCATCGAAACAATTTATATGGCCTTTATTGCCACAGCGATCGCCATACCTGTTGCTTTTGTCCTCGGTTTTTTTGCCGCAAGAAACTTGATGAGTGGAAATAAATTGGCCTTTTTATGCTATAGTGCTCTTCGCGCTGGTTTGAATATTTTACGTTCAATTGAACCTTTGGTTTGGGCAATTATCTTCTCTGTATGGGTTGGTATCGGTCCATTTTCAGGGATGCTCGCTCTTTGCTTACATTCAATTGCATCTTTAACAAAACAATACTCTGAACAAATTGAATCAATCGACGACGGCCCGGTTGAGGCCATTACGGCAACTGGAGCACATCCAATTCAAGTTGTTTGGTTTGGTGTCGTTCCGCAAATTGTTATTCCTTATCTTTCTTTTACAATTTATCGCTGGGACATCAACGTTCGAATGGCAACTGTCATCGGTCTAGTCGGTGGTGGTGGTATTGGTAACCTTCTTATGCAATACCAAGGTCAAGCACGTTGGAATGAAGTCGGTTTATTGGTTATTCTGATTGCCGCGATCGTTTGGGCAATGGACTGGGCATCTTCAGTGATAAGAGAAGCTTTGAAGTAAATTTAAAAAACATTGATCAAATAAAAAAGTCTCCTTCGGGAGATTTTTTATTTCTTAGGCTGCAATATTTTTTTTGTGAAACTTATAAACAGTAAAGACAAATTGCGTGTTGGGACATTGATCGTTATAAAAAAGTTCCCCACCATGCTCTTTGATTATACCTTTTGAAATACTCAAACCAAGACCAGTCCCTTTACCAACTTGTTTAGTGGTAAAAAAGGGCAGCATAATCTTTTCTTTCAGATCTTTTGCAATACCTTGTCCGCTGTCAGTAACACTAAATTTCACCGAATCTAATTGGTCACTGATAACTATTTTAATCCATTTTTCTTCATCCGAACTAATGGCATCGACGGAGTTGTTAACCAGGTTGACCAGAACTTGAGAAATTTGCACTTCTCGCCCATAACCCAATTCAATAGTGGGATCAATATGAACATCAAATTGAATATTCATGGATTTGATTTTCATTTCGGTTAACAGAACGATCTCTTCAATCATGGTATTTACAGAAAATAAAACCATAGGATCTGCATGTCCATCCCTTGAGATAAGTTTTAACCCATTAATAATTTTTACGATTCGATCACTCATGAGAGTTATTTTATTAAAAGACCCTTCGAACTTATCTTTCAACTCTGTATTTTCAATCTGCCGTTTTAATTTTAGAATTTGTCCATTGATAACGGTAAGGGGATTATTGATTTCATGAGCTATTCCAGATGCCAGTTCCCCAACTGCCACCAGTCTGTTGACGTTTATATTTTTAATAACCTGAGATTCAAGTTCACTAGTTCTTTCATCCACCATTTTTTCAAGATTATCTGTGTGATTTTTTAAGTCATTATTTCTTTTTTTAATTAAATGTGAGGTGTAATTGAGAGCATTGGAAATCAACTGCATCTCATGAGATAAAGTAGGATAGTCCCGCCATTCATAGTTTTCAATTCTGATCTGCTTTATATGATCAAGTAATTTATTTAAAGGAGTCGTTAATAGCTTATTAAAAAAGAGATTTAAACAGATGCTAATGACTCCAAAAATAAAGAAAGAAGCTAACAAAATAAGGCCTATCATATTTTTATGCATAGTCATTATCCCGTCAGTCGTGAAGGCGATATAAACCTTCCCCAGAACTTCCCCATTTTTTGTGATTTCGCTCACGGTTGTTTTAGTAAAAGGCCTATTGGCATAATTTTCGAATGCCAGATTGTCTTTAGAAATAGTTTTATAAAATAAAATATTCCCATTCGGATCGACCACTTTTAAAGCAGTCGTGGAAACAAATCCATTGTTATTTAAAAAGGTATTTGAAAGTTCCTCAATCTGATTTTGATCAAAACTCCATAATGGTTCAATATAAGCTTTCGTTATAATATTTTTGCCACTCTCTAGTTCGCGACTCAAAATACTTTCATTTAAATTAATAATTGAAAAATAAACTACCGCCAAAATGGCGAAAGTTCCGGACATACAGATGCCCAACGTTAAAAACGAGAGTTTTTTGGCAAGACTGAGATTTAAGAGAAAATTCTTCACATGATCTTGATCGGATTTTTCTCAACAATAATTTAATATAAAGATTTCTGACAAAATGTTTCACTTCGTCCTAACTAGAAGGAAATACTTGTCAAAAAGCATCGTTTATTTAAGAATTTAAACTTATTTGCTTAACCATCTCCTAAAACAATCTAAGAGGCCAAAATTATGAAACTTTTAGTCACAATTGGACTCCTTTTATCAACGGCAGGAAACATCGCTTGCGCTAAAAGCTTTGTATACTGTTCGGAAGGATCACCTAGCTCTTTTAACCCACAACTAGTAACAGATGGCACATCTACCAACGCAACTGCAGGAGTCCTTTATAATGGACTTGTAGAATTCCAAATCGGCACGACTAAAATTGTTCCAGCACTTGCAGAGTCTTGGGAGATTTCTAAAGACAAGATGACTTATACTTTTGAACTTAGAAAAGGCGTTAAGTTTCACACAACAAAATATTTCACTCCAACTCGTGACTTCAATGCTACCGATGTTCTGTTTTCAATCGATCGTCAACGTCTTGCATCTCACCCATTTCATAATGTGAGCGGTGGAAAGTATGAATATTTTGATGGCATGGAAATGGGAAAACTTATTAAAGATGTTAAAGCTCTTGACCCATACAAAGTTCAAATAACTCTTAGTTCGCCTGAAGCTCCATTCCTTGCAAACATGGCAATGAGTTTCATGGGAATACTCTCTGAAGAATATGGAGCTAAGCTGGCCGCTGCTAATAAAAAAGCTGATCTGGATAATTTTCCAGTTGGGACAAGCGCATTCGTTTTCCAATCATATGCTAAAGACAGCGTAATCAAATACACCAGCAACCCACAGTACTGGGGCAAACACGGAAATATCGACAAATTGATTTTCGCCATTACTCCAGACGCAAATGTTCGCCACCAAAAATTGAAAACGGGCGAATGCCAATTTGTAAACGAACCGAGCCCGGCCGATATTCCTGAAATGAAGAAAAATCCTGCTTTAACCGTTATGCAAGATGCAGGTTTAAATATCGGTTACCTTTCAATGAATGTAACAAAAAAACCTTTTGATAATTTACTTGTAAGGCAAGCAATCAACCACGCTCTAAATAAAAAATCGTATATCGACGCAATTTATCTTGGGAACGCGATCATTGCTAAAAACCCAATTCCACCAACGATCTGGTCATATAATGATGCCGTAAAAGATTATGAATACAGCCCCGAAAAAGCGAAAGCTCTTCTCGCAAAGGCCGGCCTTCCTAAGGGATTTGAAACAGAAATTTGGACACTTCCAGTATCACGCCCATACAACCCTAACGGCAAAAAAATGGGTGAATTAATGCAAGCTGATTTAGCAAAAGTAGGAATCAAAGTTAAACTTTTAACTTTTGATTGGCCGACATACCTAAAGAAAGCAAGCCAGGGAGATCAACAGATGCTACAAATGGGATGGACTGGCGATAATGGAGATCCAGATAACTTCCTGAACACTCTTCTTGGGTGTGGAGCTATTAAAAGTGGAAGCAACTACTCTATGTGGTGTGATAAAAAATTCAACCAGCTTGTAGTAGACGCTAAAACTACTCCCGACATTAAAAAAAGAACTGCTCTTTATAAAGAAGCACAAAAAATATTTAAAGAACAAGCTCCATGGGTAACACTTGCTCACTCGACTGTCTTTAAAGCAATGGCAAAAAATATTAAAGGCTATAAAGTAGATCCTCTTGGACACGATAGTTTTAATCTAGTGAATGTTGAATAGGACTTTATTAAGTAATGAAATTTTTTCTTAAGAAATTTTTAGATCTCATACCGACTCTTCTTGGAATTAGCTTGATCTGTTTTTTCATGATCAGACTGATTCCGGGGGATCCGGTTTTAAATTTAGTGGGAGAACGCGGAGTTGATCCCGTTAGATATCTCGAGATGAAAAAGGCCTTGGGTCTTGATCTTCCTATCATCGAACAATTCTGGCATTTCTTAAAAAATGCCCTACATGGCAACCTCGGGACATCAATCGTTTCAAATAATTCAGTTTGGTTTGAATTTATGGAACGCTTTCCAGCGACAGTTGAGTTAAGCCTAGTTGCTCTATTTTTCGCCACATTTATTGGGATTCCTCTGGGAATTTATGCGGCCATTAAAAGAAATAGTTTCTTTGATTATTTTTTAATGAGCAGCTCACTTATTGGATACTCCATGCCAATCTTCTGGTGGGGGCTTATTCTCATCCTGATTTTCTCAGTAAAACTTGGGCTCACTCCTGTTTCAGGACGAATTGACCTGACTTTTGATATCCCACTATTCTCTGGTCTTTATTTAATCGACACTCTTCAATCAATAGTTGTTAAGGCAGATGGCCTCAAACCTTTTTGGAGTACAATTAAACATCTCATTCTTCCTGCGACGGCCTTAGGAACTATTCCTCTTGCCGTAATTGCACGAATGACAAGATCTTCTATGCTGGAAGTTTTAGGCGAAGATTATATTAGAACCGCTCGTGCCAAAGGTATGAGTAAAACGCGGATCATTTATATTCACGCGCTAAGAAATGCATTGGTTCCTATTGTTACGACCCTCGCTCTATTATTTGGATCCATTATTACTGGTGCAATCTTGACTGAAACAATTTTCTCTTGGCCCGGTATCGGCAAGTGGATTGTTCAAAGTATCACCTCTAGAGACTATCCGGTTATTCAAGGTGGCGTGTTGATCATTTCATTTATCATCATCATGACTAATATTATTGTCGATGTGATTTATTATTTCTTAAACCCTAAGATGCGTAACTAATGAAGATTTTTTTTAGCGAGCTCTATTTTGAATTGAAAAAAAATCGCGGCGCCATGATTGGAATCGTATTTATTATTTTCAGTTTATTTATCGCCTTCCTGGCCCCTCTAATTGCTCCTCATAACCCGACTGAAATTTTTGCAGATGCCCTAAGACTTCCACCTTCTTTTACCGCCGGTGGAAAGTCTGGATTTTTCTTCGGCACAGATGATATTGGCCGAGATCTTTTGAGCAGGCTTATTTACGGTTCTCGCATTTCTCTTTCTGTTGGATTCAGCGTTGTTGTTATCTCTTTGATCTCTGGAACAATTCTGGGTGTTATCTCAGGATACTATGGTGGAGTGATCGACAGACTTATTATGCGTCTTACTGATTTAATCATGTCACTCCCTAGTATTTTATTTGCCATTGTTATTGTCGCGGTTTTAGGACCCGGTATCACAAACGCGATAGTCGCAGTCAGCGTAGTCGCCGTTCCCAATTTTATTCGTATTATTAGAGCGCAAGTGATGGTTGAAAAAAACCGTCAATATGTTCAAGCAGCAAAACTTTTTGGTGCTGGAAATTTTAGAATCATGTTTATTGAAATTCTTCCTAACTGTATGGCGCCCTTAATTGTTCAAGCGAGTCTCGGATTCAGCGATGGGATCCTTAACGTCGCGGCCTTAGGATTTTTAGGATTGGGTGCTCAAGCTCCAATGTCTGAATGGGGAACGATGCTCTCGGATGCTAGAAGTTATATTGAGAGTTCACCTTGGATGGTGACTCTGCCTGGTATCTGTATTCTTTTAACCGTTCTATCTTTTAATCTTTTAGGTGATGGACTCAGAGATGCTCTGGACCCGCGCTTGAAGAAGCAGAATTAAATATGAGTGAGAATTACCAAAAAACTAGACAACAAAACTTACTAGAAATTAAAGATCTCAATATATTTTTTAAATCAGATAAAAATCCCGCGCCCATTCATGCCGTCCGCGATTTAAGTTTTTCTCTTAAACAAGGAGAGATGCTGGGAGTTGTTGGGGAATCTGGTTCTGGAAAAAGTATTACCAATCTCGCTCTCATGGGAATTTTGGGGGATGGAGCTATTGTTAAAGCTCGCGAGTGCTCTTTTAATGGCAGAGAACTTTTATCTCTTAAAGAGCATGAATGGCAAAAAGTTCGCGGTGGTGAAATCGCCATGATTTTCCAAGACCCAATGACTGCTTTAAATCCTTTTCTCACTGTTGAATTTCAAATTGTCGAGACGATTCTGGCCCATTTAAATATTTCTAAATCAGAAGCAAAAAATAGAGCGATAGAACTTCTACTACAAGTGGGAATCACTTCTCCGAAAGACCGTTTAAAATCTTATCCTTTTGAACTCTCCGGAGGAATGGCCCAAAGAGTGATGATCGCCATGGCGATTTCAACTAGTCCAAAACTTTTAATTGCCGATGAACCAACAACAGCGCTCGATGTGACTATTCAAAAACAAATTTTAACTTTGATAAAATCCCTTCAAGAAAAAAATAATATGTCTGTTATTCTCGTCACTCACGACCTGGGTGTGGTCAGTGAATTTAGTGAACGAGTTCAAGTTATGTATGCCGGTGAATTAGTAGAAACGGGACTCACAAGTGAGTTGATTAAAAATCCTCATCACCCATATACCTTTGGACTTTTAAGCTCGCGCCCGGGGGCCGTTGAAAGAAAGGCCAAAACTCCCCTGGCCTCTATTGCAGGAATCGTTCCCGCCTTTCATCAAAGACCTTTTGGTTGTCAATTTAATCCTCGCTGCACGCACGTTCAAGAGGATTGTAAACTCAAAAGCATTCCAATAGAGCAAGGTGTGCGCTGTCTTCATCCCATGAAGGAGGCCCTGTCATGAGAGATGTGTCCAATGAAATATTAAGAGTTACGGCCCTACATAAAGCTTACGATATCAAAAAACTTTTACGGCCTTCTTTAAAATTAAAAGCACTCACAGATATCAATTTCCATCTGGATAAAAAAGAAACACTTGGTATCGTTGGCGAATCTGGCTGCGGGAAAAGTACGTTGGCAAAAGTTCTCACCAAACTTGAAGCTAGGTCTCGGGGCGAGATTACTCTGTTGGGAAAAAGTTACGATGACTTCCTAGCGAGTGAATTTCATTCGAAAATCCAAATGGTTTTTCAAGATCCCTACCAATCATTAAACCCAAGAAAAAAAGCTCTTGATATAATCGCTGATCCCCTTCGCATCAACACTAATCTGTCATCGCTTGAAACTCGTGAGCGGGTCATGGCCATGATGGAAAAAGTAGGTTTGCGCGAAGAGTTTGCACAAAGGTATCCTCATCACTTCAGTGGTGGTCAGCGCCAGCGCTTAGGAATTGCACGCGCTCTTATGCTTCGTCCAGAAATTCTTATCTTGGATGAACCGGTTTCAGCTCTTGATGTTTCTATACAGGCACAAGTCTTAAATCTACTACTGGAACTTCAGGAAGAATTTAAACTATCCTATTTATTTATCTCTCATGATCTCTCTGTCATTCAACATATGTCCGATCGAATTTTAGTTATGTATTTAGGCCGTGTCGTCGAATATGGAACCAGAGACCAAATTTTCAACAATCCTCTTCACCCCTATACTAAAATTTTATTAGAGAGTGCTCCAAAAACTCATAGAGAAAAATCAGCTCAAGAAATCACGGTAAAAGGCGAACTTCCTTCGGCCCTAAATCTGCCAAGGGGATGTGCGTTTGAACCTCGTTGTCCATTTGCCAAACCATCTTGCAAAGAAAGCATTCCTCTTTTAGAAATTAAACAGGGGCGTGAAGTTGCTTGTTTTGAAGCTCCTTCTAAGTAGATACTAAAATAATAATTTAGAAGTCAGTAATGGCGGGCGCCGTTCTAGACTGGACGAACCACTCACTCTAACCAAAATTTATCAGATTGAATGGTGTGCGCCAAGAGTGAATCTAAGGGAGCTGGCACTCCTTCGCTTTATTCAAGGTAAAACCGAACGAGATTTGGCAAAATATTTCGGTAGATCAAAGACTGCGATCCACGACTTGTTGTACCGGATGGTTAAAAATGATTTTAAGCACACTAATCTCAAAAAAGAAGAACGGTAGAATGGGCATACAAAAATTAGCTTCAATCGCGGCGATTCTGGTGAACGAAGTGCCTTCCGGAACTATTAAATTTTAATACAATCAATTCCCAGATAAACAATTTCCTCTGATGGAGAGCCTTCAACGAGAGTAGAAATTTCAGAAATTGTTTCTAGTAAAATTTTTTTAATTTTTTGGATATCTTTTTTTGCAATAGAGATTGGTGCAGTAAAGGCTAAATCATCGGAACTCATTTTTTCATGAAGCTCCAAAGATTTACTTCTCCAGTTTTGATGATGTCTGATCGCTAAAGCTGAGCGTGCTTCAACGTGTGTATTTTGCTCTGTACGCACATATCGTCCATTGGTTAAGCGACATAATCCACGCGAAGCTAGGAAGCTTAAAATTTCTTGAACCCGAGAAATTGATATCCCAAGGTAAACTGAAATTTCTTCTGCCGTTTGCTTACCTTTAATCATGGTAAGAAGTCGAATCATGCTATAGTGCCAACTTGAATAAAAGATAGCTCGATCTTGTTCTGTTAATTCTTTTGACTCCGGCACGCGATTACTAATTTCGTTTGCTTGATTTCTAATCTGCTTTAAATGACGACTGAAAATATTTTTTAATTGTTCAGAGCCAGCTCTTTCAATCTGCACCAATTTCAAAAAAAAATCTGTTTCAAGAGGATTAAGTCTCATGTAGTCACAAAGTTTTGTTGCCTGTTCTTCCGTAAGAGATTTCTTGCCATTTAGAATCTGACTAACGAGTGTCGTGTGCATATTCAAGGCAAGAGAAATGCGACGATATTCGCCTCTTCCTTTTGCACGGGCCCACGCTTCTATGTAGGCTCGATAATCAGTCATATTGAATAAGGGCTCATTTGATAGTTTACTCATTTGTAAACTTTACATTAGTTTATTATGCAAAGAAAATCTATTTTTGCTTATCAAGTAAGTTCAGAATACAATAGCGACGATTATGTTGCGATGACCTAATATGCGGGTGAGGTACTTATGAAGTTCAGTGATTTAAAAAGAATTATAATATTTTTGGCACTCATGATCGGATCTTCATTGGCCCTTGCCGGCGGTATGGAAGGTGGCGGAGGAAAAAGCGTTGTCTGTCGTGATAATAATCACAAGATAATTTCAGCGGAATTGTTAGATATTTGGGAAGGTAAAAATATTTACAATCTCAATATTGAACAAAAAAATGATGTAGATTCAATCTTATCAATTGCTCAAAACAAATTAACTCATTCGTTAACTAATCCTGAAGTTTCTCTTTTTCGCATATTGAGACGAGTAAGAAGCATTATGATGATTTCCAAGCCCGGTGTTATTTTAAAAGATGTTAACGATGCAGCAGAAGTGGCTTTACCGGCCGATTGTAAATTAGAACAGCTTGCGAATTACGTTGATGATAATTTTTTAATCGTTAGCAATGAAATTTGGAATCAGCTTGATGATTTAAATAAGGCCGGATTAATTTTACATGAAGCTATTTATCGTTTTGAAAGAGACAATGGAGCAACAAACTCAAGAAGAGCTAGAAAAATTGTAGCTCACTTGCTTTCTGATTTTCAATTTACAAAAGTAAATGATGGCTTGCCCATTAACATAAGATACTGCCAGGCCACTAATGACGCCGGAAAATTAAAATATGGATTTTGGGTATATCCAATTTCTAATATCCAAGGGCGACAAATGTCAAAACTTCAATTTACAGTGTTGGACGGATTATTTGTATATAGCAAAAAAACAGCGGTCATCCCCGTTAAGTTGCCATGGGAAATACCAGAACAATCACGTGTTTTTTCAGGTGGGGACACAGATTCAAATTTTGAAGGGAATGATTATATTTCATTAGGGGCCATAAATGAGGTTACTACTACTCCAGACAGTACTACACGAACAAGTTACCTCTATTTATTGAGTAGTAATGATCCACAAGGAGATGGGGATAAATTTCAAATTTCTTGTGGGCCAATGAGAGAAAATGATCAAGATGGATTGCAAGTTATTGTCGAGCCGAAAACTTCAGACACTTTTAACCGTCTATAAATTACTGATCAGGATTTCAGCGAGCAACCTAAAAGACATAGACTTAAATATCAGGGCCCCGCAAAGGCCCTGATATTTAGTTCTTAAGTCATATGAATAAACAAATTTTCGAAAGTTAGTGACATAGACTGATTTAAACCAAGCTTTTTTACTTAATTAGTGAAAATTGGGATGATGATCTTTCATTAATTTTTAAAGCTAGCTCCGAAAGGAAGTTTTTACTAATTCTAAATTCGTTTTTTGCAATTACCATATTTCTAGGATTAACAAAAAATATTTCCTTAAGTTTTTCAGATGGCGTTCTTCCTTTTCGTAAAAAATAGCTATAGGCAGTGATTGAATCTTCACCTTTAAAAATATTATTTAAATGAGTAGTCGTTGACGTTTTTACCCAGGCCGGGACAAATGAATCAATTGAAGTCTGATATTCACCAAGAGTTCTTATTCTCAAATATTCGACATTGACCAATTCAGTTTCCGAAGGAGTAATGATATTAATGTTTGAATTGTTTTGTAGATCATTTTCTACATTAAAAATATCTCTTAATAAATCAGATGTGAAATAGCTCCCATCCCAAGTCTCAAGGGTTAATGGGTTTTCCATTCTTGAAATAATATTTCTTAATGTCATACTATATTTTTCAAACTCAACCTTTCTACTTCCGTGGCCATTGTTTACATATGTGTCCGTGACATCGTTTTGCAACATAATAGCTTCATTTTCATCAAAACCAGCGAGATGACTTAATTCGTGAGCAATTAATCCGAAAATTTCGGCTTCGTAGGTGAATTGATTTAACTTAGGTGACATTAAAAACGGACTAATACAGATTGTGTTTGGTGAGCTAGCATAAATGCTTCCATCTTTTTGCTTACCTTCATGATCATAGCATGGTCTATCCATTCTAACTTCTATAGATGTAGAAGCTAAAAGAGAATAGATTTGCGGATAGAGATTTTGATATTCTTCTTTATTTGAATTTATAAATTTTTCATTACCAATAAAGAAAAGAGACAGAGCGGGTTTTGCCTTTTTAGCTATGACTTCTTCAACTTCTTTATTTGTGACTTCTTTTACTTTTAATATCTCTCCACCGCCGCCATCGACACCACCATTAAACTTAGTCGACAAATATTTTGCAGGAGTACAGCTTGAACTAATTAGAAATGTGAGACCTAAGATAATAGCTTGAAATTTCATTTAATACCTCGATTACGACTTGTTAAATTCATAGGTAAGTCTTCTCACTTCTAAAGTTAAAGCTCTACATCTTTATCTTTAATTGTTAACCTTAAAGTTAGCGGAAATGCTAATGTTTATTATTCTATTTGGAGTTATCAATGTCTTTGTTCGATTATCATGATTACAAGAAATATGTAAATGAATGGATAGAAATCCAACCCAAAAACGGGCATGGACAACTTCGAAAGATATCTCAACACCTTGGTATCAACTCAGTCGTCATGAGCCAGGTTTTTAGAGGCGAGCGCGATCTAACGATCGAACAGGCCCTCAGTGTAACTCAATTCATAGGCTTAACTACATTAGAGAGGGATTACTTTTTATTGCTAGTCCAAAGAGCACGCGCAGGAACTAATGATCTTCGTAAGGTTTTCACAAAACAGCTAGACGATATGAAAGTTGCATCTCAGGCCTTAAAAAATCGTATTAAGCATGAAGCTTTTACAGACGAGGATCGCGCTACCTTTTATTCACACTGGTACTTTAGCGCTATTCGCTTGGGGGTTTCGATTCCAGAACATAATCAACTGACAAAAATTGCAGATCACCTAAATCTGGAGCGCTCTCTCGTGGCGAAGGTAGTGGAGTTTTTACTTAAGAATAAACTGATAGTAGAAAAAAAGAATAAACTTGATATGGGTCCGCAGGTCACTCATGTTGGACATGATTCTCCTTTTGTTAATCGCCATCATTCAAATTGGAGGCTTCAAGGATTACAAGCAATGGAGAATCCACGTGAGCAAAATTTATTTTATACAGGGCCTATGGCAATTTCTCACAAAGCCTGTGAAGAAATAAGAAAAAACTTAATAGATACAATTGAGAAAACTACTAAAAAAGCGTCGCAATCAGAATCGGAAATTTTATATTGTTTGAATATCGATTGGTTTAAAATTGGAAACTAAAATAAATCTCAAACTTTCCGGAGAGAGTATTTTACGCTAATGGTTTCGGAAGGCTCTTTGATCACTTAGCAATAGCTATTCGGCTCAACGATTGGCGGGCGCCGTTCTAGACTGGACGAACCACTCACTCTAACCAAAATTTATCAGATTGAATGGTGTGCGCCAAGAGTGAATCCAAGAGAGCTGGCACTCCTTCGCTTTATTCAAGGTAAAACCGAACGAGATTTGGCAAAATATTTCGGTAGATCAAAGACCGCGATCCACGACTTGTTGAAACGGATGGTTGAAAATGATTTTAAACACACTAATCTCACAAAAAAAGAACGGGAGAAGATCAGATGAACATACAAAAATTAGCTTCAATCGCGGCGACTCTGGCAGTACTAACAGTTTTAACCGGACAACTCCCAAGAGCATTAAAGGTCGTCCGGGTAGCTCAATTGCAGTTTATAAGGGACTCGCAGGCGTCTGAGTGGGGCATGCCGATGATGTTGCCAACTAGATAAAATGAAAAAATGGCCAGAGATTTTTGAGGTCTCTGGCCATTGGGAAATTTATTGAAAGTTTTAGCTCATGCAAACACGAGTTGATATTTTTTCTAGTGAATTATAAATATGGCAGAAGACAGATTTTTGGATTATTTATCAGGAGATCGAAAGATTGAGTTCTAACCATGCAAATAGAATTTTCTTGTTTCTGAAATTGATTTGGTAAAATTTGGAATTCAAATCGTGCATAAAACTCGGGAGACAGGTCAGAATAAAGAAAAATATGCTCTATTCTCTGTTCACTTAATATTTGAATTATTCCTCGAATAAGTTCTGAAGCATAACCTTTATTTTGCAGCTCAGGGGGCGTGGCGATTGAGCCTAAGCCGACACTGTTTTTTATTCCAATATTCTGAAGAGGGTGAACAATGAGTCTTGAATGTAGCTCTCCGTTAACATTGGCTAAAACATAATGTTCACCTTTTTGATTAATTTCAATGAGACGGCAATCTTTCAGATAAACTTCTTGTGATCTGCCTCCATGCCAAGCATGGTATGCCATTAGATAAACGCGGTCGAGTTATTCAATTGTTGGTTTGCGTATTATGTTCATTCTAGTAGTTTGATAGACTTATTTAAATTCTTTTGAGTTTCATATTTCAAAAAACCATTTGGGGAACTTCGATCTGGTTGAATCTCATAAATTGCTGATATGGGAACCTTCTTTACAGAAATTTCTAGCTCATTAGCAATTATTTTTTTCAATAGGCGGTGAAAACCATCGAGAATAACCCAATGTTCTCGCCAATTCATTATATGAATAGGAAAAGAACAATCTGCATTCAAAATTTTCGTTTTAACCTTAGGAAAAAGATCCAAGTTCTGAAGTACTTCAACTGGTTTTAAGTCAAAAATTTTATCTGGAGGATTTGATGCCCAGATTGGATAATCAATGAGCCAAATTAATTCTTTTACTTCCATGGTCGTTATTGGCAAGTCTAACGCCCAGAGCTTTTTTTGAGACCAATGAAAATCAAAATATATTGAAGCCAGCTCTTTGGGGATGTCATTTCTTCTAATTAAATCCATACTAAAAATGATATCCTAAAAGTGTTAAATTTAAAATTTTTGCTTTTATTAAAACCTAATGATTCCGGAAGGCCTTTCGTTCACCATTTTTTCGTCATTCGGCTCATGGCCTAGGCCACCACGACTAAAATGTATATATTTATGTCATAAGTTTTATTATTGTGGATGTTTATGAATAAATTATTAAAGGCCATAAAATGAAAACAAGAATTATTCTAACTCTTTTTCTGATTGCTCTTTCAATCTCAAACCTGGCTTACTCTAGAGAGAATACATGTTCAATTGGAATAACACCTGGTGGTGACAACACTCTGATTATAAATAATGCTGTTATTTCATTTTTTGATAATTTAGGTAGTGCTTCAGCTGCATTTAAAACTATAAAAGATGCAGGCGTTTGTTCTAGTGAATCATCAAGATGTTCAATAGGACTAACTCCTGGCGGTGCTAACACTTTAATCATAGATAATGCTGAAGTCGCATTTTTTAATAATTTAGGAAATGTTTTAGCAGCATTTAAAAATGCAAAAGATGCAGGCATTTGTTCTAGTGAATCATCAAGATGTTCAATAGGACTAACTCCTGGCGGTGCTAATACTTTGATCATAGATAATGTTGAAGTTGCATTTTTTGATAACTTGAGTGCCGCTACAGCAAAATTTAAATCTATTCAAGTATCAGGTGCCTGCTCTTCAAATTAAAATGTTTAAAATAACTTTCATCTAAAAGCTTGAATCGATGACCGAAAAATTAAAGCACTAAGAAAACCAACGAAAGAGAAAATTTAGAGCGAAGACATTTAATACAAAATCAAAAGCCGGGTCTAAAAAATCGGGTTTTTTTTCGTCTTTTGTTTGCGAAGACGAAGTGTTCTGGCATTTTCGGCCTCTTACCAATCATTAGTTTAATAAACTTTGTAATCGAGACAGGTCAAGGTTAATATAATTAAAAAAACATCGGAGTGAATTATGAAAATAATAATTTTTTTATCAGTGCTGAGCTTTACGGCCATGGCCGAAGAGAAAATGGTTTGTGGCAAGATTAAAACACTTGAAACTGATAGTTGGGAAACGAAAGCAGTAATTGAAAATAACACTTTTTATGTTACCAGTAATAATCAAAGCCTCATTCAAGCACTGATCGCTGCAAAAATTTCAAAGAGCAAAATTTGTGTAGAATTCAATGATCCAAATGGTTCTTCAGATGGCAAATTAAGCATAAACTCTCTAAAGCTCTAAAAAAGCCAACGGCCATCGACGAAGAGTATGCCGCCACAATTAAAATGGTATTTGACACTTTTTTAAGAGAAGGAAGTCTAACAGCAACGGCAAAGTGGCTTAACGAAAAAGGCTATCAAGCAAAAAAACACATGGAAGGTGGCGGGAGAAATAAACGGCTTGGATATTTTCATATTGATAATGTACACCATTTTAAGAAACCCAACCTATTTAGGAATTAAGTTCTACAAAATCCGAGGTGTGTTAAAAGAAGTACCTGCGGTATGGGAGGCCATTATTGATCCCATAACATTTAAAAGAGTGGGAGATCTTTTAAGCAAAAATAAAAATACATTAAGGCCCTTTAATGAAAATTCTAAACATTGCTACTTAGTAAGCGGAATCAGTTTTTGCAAAACTTGTGGTGACTCTCTTTCTGGAAAAACGGCAACAGGGAGGAGTTGTAGAGTCTTTTATTATGAGCATGGATGGGCCACAAAAAGAAATGCGGGACTTTCCAAAACATTTCTTACTTGTGAGCCAAAAAGAATTTTAGCCAACAAAATAGAGCCGTTAGTATGGCAGGAAGTGGTAAAGTTTTTAACCACTTCTACGATGTTGGAAGAAATGAGAAAGGAGATCATTAAAAAAAGTAAGGGTGACGAAGGATTAAAAGAGCGAGAGCGAATTAAAGCGAAAATTTCAGGCCTAAATTCACAATTGGACACCCTAACTGAAAGATTGTCCTTGCTGCCAAAAACCGTTTCTCCGCTTTCTTTTTTCAAGCAAATGGAAAAGATTGAACTTTTAAATGAGAATAAAGTGGCTTCGATATCGCCACAACGATTTGTTCAGGCAGATACGTTTGAGAAATTTGTAGAAAACTGGAAGAAATTTCTCGCTATTGCCAGCGAGGAAGTGAAGAAAAAGATAATTCACAAGTTTATTAAAAAAATTGAGATCGGTAAAAATGAAATCACTATTCAATGGTAAGTGGATGAAGAGCACTACAAAACGGAGTTGGCCTTAACGCCCAACTCTTCTTTATCAGAGCAAAATCAAAAAAAGTCTGTGGTTAGTGGTTCGCAAAGCTTGATTAATGGCGGACCCGGTAGGATTCGAACCTACGACCTACCCCTTAGGAAGGGGTTGCTCTATCCAGCTGAGCTACGAATCCGTTTAAGAATATTGATGAGAAGAAATTAGCACATTTTATCAGAAGCGCGAATAATAATCATTCCAAAATTTTCCGGCATCATCTCTCGCTCTAGTTTTGTCATTGTATAAACCTTCCAAGCGACGAGTGAGTGTCTTAAAAGTGTAGGCCGGAATGAGCTCTTTCTTTTTATAACTATCGTAAGTTCTAGACTTAAGTGCGGTTGATAAATAATCAAACTCAGCATTTTGAAAAAGCTCCAACTCTGAGAAATAATATTTCACACCAGGGATTTTTTTAACAACAATAGAAGAATCAAAATAAGTCGCTTCAGATCTCACATCGCGAATATAAACTTGTGAATCAAGTCCCATCTCATGAGTCAGATCACTATAAACCATAGCGTCTGCTTGAGCATTATCACCAAACATTAAGATATGAAGTTTTTCACCAGTAGTTGGATCGAGGGCCTTGAACTCAACTTGCAAAATACTTTTAATGACTGCATGTTTAAAATCATAAGTAGATTCTTTGTTTTTTAAAGTCTTAAGTATCGATCCCCCCATGGGAAAATGATATTTTCCCAACCACTTCTGGGCATCAAAAGTCAGTGTATAGGCGGCGGATACATAGTAGAAAGCAATGGTCTCAGATTTGGCCTTTTCATTATTCTTGATTTCATTGAATAGATCGCGCATTTCGATATAGGGAATCTTTTTAAGAAAGTGGTAGGCCTGCTCCTGTGCCTTCC
>JAQTTZ010000145.1 GCA_028710485.1 Bacteriovorax sp.
ACTCCATCATCAGTAATATCTTGAATAACTGTTCCCTCTGATAAATATCCAGGGGAAACTGTTAGCGTTTTCTCGATCCACTCAGGTGGAAGAATTTCTGTGCCATTCCAGCGACCATTGTTTAAGTTTTGACCAAACATTAAAACTATGGATTGGATTGGAAATGCTTATGTTGGCACTGGCCACAATTGCTGACCGCTATGTAAAGCGTACATGGGCACTATGGGCCAATTAAAACTTGGTCTATAATACAGGTATTATTGTGCCTAAAATAAAGCTTACCTAAAGGGACCTGTGAAAAACATTATTATCTTATTAATATTTATGTTTGGGCCTGTGGCACAATCAAAGGCCGAAACAGGCATTGACCAAATTAAGCATCATATTTCAGTTTTTCAATTAAAAGAACTCCACACACTGGCCAATGCTGGAAAGGTCGCGGAAGGATGGCAAAGACTTTCAGAGATGGGTGATTCATATGCTGCCGCGGCCGCAGAAGTTATTCGTCCTCAAAGTGAGTGGGGGACGTTATCTTCCCATCTTGTAAGAATCCATTGGATAAATACGGCCGGAGAAAGTGGGTACAAGAAAAATTTCTTACCCGTGGCCCGTCAACACTTTGGCCAATACATACAGCTTTTATCCAGCGGGAATTTTCCAAACTCAAGAGAAATATGTATTAGCTATCGCAAGGCCGTTACTGATCACGGCCTTCTTCCTATAACCGTTTTCGATGGCGCCTGGATTCGCTCAGGATTTAATCGACTTGCCCGTTGGGAAATTTTCAGCCAGGTTTCTACCGCCAGATGGGCCGATTCTAATGTATTTCTTGATGTTGATAAGAACGAAGCTCGTAAAATAATTGGTGATGACCTTTTATCAGCGCTATCCTTACCGACTCCACCACTGGCCGATGGCGAAGAGTATAACTAAGGATTATAAATGGAAATATTCTTTTTATTATGTTTAGTCTTTTGGATAATTTTCCTAGGAAACTTATTAAGGGGACTCAAAAACCTGGAAAGCTTGGATCAATTTTCTCTTCAACTTTCCGGGGAACTAATACCAATCAAAAAAATTCTTCCTAAAATTAGTATTGTGGTTGCAGTTAAAGATGAAGAAAGACTTATAAGAGGGACACTTTTAAATCTCTTAAAGCTTGATTACGAGAATTTAGAAATAATTGTCGTTAATGATCGTTCCACCGATCAAACTCAAAAAATAATAGAGGAATTTACTATAGATCACCAAAAATTTAAAGTTGTTAAAATATCTAAGCTTCCAGAAGGATGGTTAGGGAAAGTAAATGCTTTAAATGAAGGAACAAAGATCGCGAGCGGTGATTTTTTGTTGTACATGGATCCTGGAGCAGACATCGCCGGCAGTGTTTTAGAAATGTCCACGAAGGTTTGCGAGTCCTACCAGCTTGATCACTTAACAATACTGCCAAATATTTCCCCTAAATCTTTTTGGCCTGATGTACTTATTACCACAGCATTCATCTTTTATGTTTCATCTGGAAGACCTTGGTTAGCTATCTCAAAACGACCGATTGGGGCGGCAAAAGGAGTGGGGCAATATAATTTTGTGAGACGAAGCTTCTTAAGTAAAACAGAAGGGTTTGAATGGTTAAAAATGGAAGTAGCTGACGACGTTGGGTTAGCACAGCTTATTGCAAGTTCGGGGGGCAAATCCCATTTTATGAAAACCGGAAATTTTAAATTTGATTTTAATTGGTACTCAACAGTGAAGGAAATTATTTATGGGCTTGAGAAAAATACTGTAGGTGCTTTTGCAAATTATAACTTAGGATTGGGCGTTCTTATTTTTTTACTCACAGTATTTTGTTCTTTCTATCCACTAGTTGCAATATTTATGTTCCGAAGCTATTTTATTATTGGATGTGGAATTGCTTATTTACTCGCAATATTTATTTTCTCACTTGTTGCTAAAAAATGGCTCAAGCAACCACTGGGCATTCTCTTGATACTTCCCTTGGGAATTTCAATTATAGGATATATCTTACTCCGATCGTCATATCTTTGTTTTAGAAATGGAGGGATTTCCTGGAGTGGAACATTTTATCCTGTAGATTCTCTTCGTAAAGGAAAACGAATAAAATTTGGATTCTAATAAGAGTTTTTTTAAGTCGGTCGATCCGAATGTGAATAAATATTTTTGTTACTATTCAAACATTTGATAATAATTTAAATCAATCACTCCTGCATTAAGCGGATCATTGCGATATTGCCAATTTAAGAAATTATCATAAGTTTTCCAAAAATCCGCAGTGTTGCGATGGGTGGCGAATTGATCTCTAAGGGCCATCCAGTCCTGATTAGAGCGAATCATTTTAAGTTTATCGACAAAATCAAATGCATTATCTATTTTTAAAGTCACGAAAAGATTTGGGTGATTACCGATTAATCCTTTGATCATTATTAAGGTATTTTTTTCCGGAAGAAAAATTAAATTTTGGTCGATGGTTCCTCTCGTAATATCATTATTAGTTGTATATGTTTTATTAAGTATCAAAGAATAAATTCTATCTTCGCCATTTTCATCTATTAGTTTCACATATATCAAATCAGGCAAATTTTTAAGTAAAGCTATATTTTCTTTATGGGTTAACTCCAACATTTGTTGTTCCCATTTCTCTAATATGGTCTTGGGATAATCAGTTGTCCGATTAGAAAAATCATTCAAAGTATCCGCTTGATTATTGGCAGTATCATCCATGACGGAAAGTATTTTATTCTGCACTTTTTTTAAAGTAGTGCTGATCATCATTTCCTCATTGCTATTTCTGTTAAAAGAACTATTCTCCCAACGGTCCCATACCCATGTTGCACAGTTCGTACAATCTTTATCTCCGGATAAAAATAAATCAACAAAGCGCGACTCAGCAACTTTTCGATTTTTAACCATATGTTCCCAAGTGAGAACTCGGTGCATGACATTTCCCCATGGTTTGTAATTAATCACCAGGTTGTAATATAAGTCCTCATAATTATCATAATCCATTACCCAAAAACTTTGAGGATCTCCTCCCCATAGGCCTTTATGAACGGTAACGTTCTTGTCATGGCGAAAAAGTGAGAGTGACATTTTGGAATCAATATCTTTTTCATTAATAGCAACGGAAGCTTTTTCACTTAGCTTATTGCTAAAAACTTTATCTTTAATTTTATCTTTAACTTTATCAATAAAAGAAAGGGACATTTTTTTTGTTTTTTGGTATTTTTCATTCCCTTCTGCCGTTAAGAAAAATACCCAAAAATGATCTTTAATCGCATAAGTCGCAATCTTCCCCGAACACGATGGACTTCTTACAATTTCTCCGACAAGCATTTCTGCATTCCTCACCATAAAGGTAAAGCGGGATTTGCTAGGTATTGGCGAAAAGTACTTCATTGGATCTTGTCGGTCATAAGAATCAAGAGAATCATAATGTGCTTGAATATTGGCTTCATCATCCCATGTTGGGTCAAGAAATAATTTTGTCCATTCCACCAAGCTTCCTTCATTCAATTCCCATAGGGCGTGAGTTTTACGAACAATGACATCATGAATCCGATGTAATCGGTATACAAATGGGGCAGGTGTGGGATCGTTTCCTTTTTCTGTCACTAATTCTTTTACTACTCCAGAAGAATTACTTGCACGAACCAATTCATAAAACTCATCATTAGGAGTCCCGCTAAAATGGATATGGGCCATAATTGCATGCTCATAAATATAGCGTGCTGTGAGACTGGCCTTCGGTGAAGTTTGATTAAAAAAATTCTCAAATTTTAAAATGGTCTTCGGTGAAGTTGGTTCATCCCATACTTTTTTGGTATCACTAGAAGGGCCTGGGGCCCCTTTTTGCATCCATTCGTTCAATACTTGATACTCTGACTCCTCCAGCCCTGGTAAAGCATAAGGCATCCCGCTTTGCGGATATTTTTGATAAATACTTTTTAATTCTTCAGAATCTTTGGCACAGACATGAGCAGGCGGATAAAGAGATGGTTGTAAAGAAAATCCAGGTGCGTTTTCTTTCCCATGCTGAAGTGCCATGGCAAATATAGAATTATCCAAGTTGAGTAAGTTATTAGATCCCAATTGAAAAATCGGAAAGAAGTCTCGTTTGGCCCATTCCGGTTGATCCCATCTTGGTGAATTATTGGTCCCCAAATAAGTGGCAGCATCTTTTGTTCGATTTCTAGGCACAGTCTTTAGCACCTCAAGACTATCGTGTTTGGTTAGACCTCTCTGGATTCCTTCGTATGAAGTAAAATGCATTAAGCAGGGGGCCTCATAACATGAGTGACAAGCGACACATCTTTTGGCCAAAAGCGGTTGAACTTTTGAGAGAAATTCATCATCGGGATAGCGATGACCTTCATTAAAACTAGAAGGTAAACGCTTATTGGATTGCGAGTAATGGGACACTTTAAAAGAGCTCTCATTATAATAAAAATAAGAAAATAAGCCTCCGATGGCAATCAAGATTGTAATAAAACTAATTGCTAGCTTTTGATATATAAATTCCCATTTCTTCATATACACCCCATATTCTCTAAGCATATCGGCAAGGATGAAATAAAATTTAATTCATTAAAAAATATTTTTTTAAATAGTTATAATTGAGGCCAGGACGGATTCGCCCCCTGGGAGTAGGGAAGTTCAATTACAAAGCAGGTGTGATCTAAATTTTTTTGATAATAAAATTGTCCTTGATGTTCTTCAATCATTCGTTTCGAAATACTAAGGCCAAGTCCAGTACCCATTCCTGCTTCTTTGGTAGTGAAAAAAGGTTGCATTATTTTGGCAAGTACTTGATGAGGAATTCCGTATCCACTGTCGGTCATTGTAATGACAACTCCAAAATCATTAGGAGTTGCTGTTATGGCAATCCATTTGTCGGGAAGTGGTAAGACAGCATCTAAAGCATTATTTAAGAGATTGAGAAGAACTTGCATGATTTGTGAAGCTCTGCCTTCTATTTCAATATTGGCGATAGCGGCCAGATCGGTATGAAGTTTAATTGAGTAACTATTATATCTTTCTCGACTAAGTTGAATCGTTTCTTCGATAACTATATCCAAGCGCATTTTTTTCATAGGATCGTCTTCAGAATTGCGGGAAATTGAACTAAGTCCTTTAACGACTTTGCCGATTCGCTGAGCAGTTGACACTATTTTTTTTAGTCCTTCTTCTAATTCTTTTTGATCCAAGGTATCCGTTTCAAATTTACGAATCAATTGGGATCCCTTCATTATAATAATGGAGAGAGGATTATTTATTTCATGAGCAATCCCACTGGCCATTTCCCCGAGAGCGGACATCCTTGATGTACTAAAAATAATTTCTTCCTCGCGAGCTTTATTGGCGACCACTAACTCTGCTGCCCTTTTTTCTTTTTCTTCGCTTTGAAAAACAAGCTCTTTGTAAAGGAGAGCATTGTTAATAGCTGTTGCCGTTCTTACTGCAAGCTCTTCAAACCAAGCGAAATCTTCTTGCTCATAGAGTCTTTCCTCTTTGATAAGAATTGCTGTGAAGGCACCTAAGATTTTTCCTTGAAAAGTTATTGGAACTGCAATTAATGATTTGGGTGAAAGTCTACGAATTATCTCACGATGCTCATCAGATTGAGCGATCTGAACTGCAGAACTGTCATTCCATTTCTTTATATAAAAAGAAGTACCCGTTAAGATGGCCTTGGCCGGAGCAAAGCAATGCATTGATCCTGGGGAAGGCGGAGTTATTAAATGAGAGTAAGCAATATCAGGCGCAAGTATCTGTCCATCTTTATCGATATCGATATCGATGAGATTCACCAGACACAGATCTGCCATTTCTGGTACTATCCCTTGAATGACATTTTTAATATTGCTTCTATAATCAAATGAAGAAATAAGTTCTTTAGCTACATGTACTAGAAGTGCGTTCCTGCGCTCAGATTTTATATCCTTGATCTCAAGATCATGAAGAGTAACACCGTTTTTCCATACCAAAAGTAAAAAGAAGATAACATTGCCTACGACTCGAATGAGAATGGAGAAATTAGAATCATAAAGCCCTAGTCGTTCTCCAAAAATACACATCCAGGTAACAAACGGAGGAATCACGATTGCAGCGATGGTTAGATTACGAACAAGACTACCGGCCCTTGTCTCACAGGAGGCCAAAAGGGCCATGAACCCCCGATTTGGATATGAGAATAAATATGCTAAGCAGAGAAAAACAAAAGCCATCGTCGTATGAATTGCCATTTGAGAATAAAAGGTGATTCCAAAAGTGTAGGTGACGCCGAGGAAATAGCCCAAGAAAGCTTGGAAAGAAATGATAAACACTAAGAAGATCGCGATCTGGGCCGTCTGGTAATAGTTTTTTTTAAAACTTGTGGAAAGCAGTATGGCAAAACCAAACAAGATGAAGTTGATTGCCGTAATAGGTGCAAGTCGGCCTGGTGGAAACTTTCCTCCTACGCCACCTGGATCAGGAAAAAGAAGCTCATCAATCATGAAATTGTATTGGAAAAGATATTCGGCCAAAGTAAGGAAGCTGATCGTCATCACCATCACGACACAAAGGCGGGCCATTATTTTTCTTCTGGCCGATACCGTTTCGGATTCAATCAACAAAGCAGCTATTGCACAGAAGATAAAAGAAATGGCCGTGTTTGCTTTCATCGTGATGAACGTAGGTAGTACTGATTTAAGGGTGGGAATAGAAAGTGCCCAGCCGATGATAACGATGAAACTAATGATCAAGGTTAAGCCTGCGAATATTCTAACTACTTTCACAGATGATAATTGTTGAGAAGGATAGGCTTTGGCCATTGGCAATTTTCCTGTACTTACTTTCCACGATCTAACTTAATTATTACAATACACGGAACTAAATGTCATTATTCCTAAATTTGATTATTAATCTGCCGATCAACATGGTCGATGCCTACCTATGATCTTTGTTTCATTTTTGTTTCTTTTAAAGACCGCTAACGAACAACGAAAGATCAAGGTTTTTTGAGCACAGCTTGCTTTCCTGCAGTGGCTTAAATTCATCAAGATATTCTTGATAAACTATTAATGTTTTTGTCATGGCGTTCAGAGGTACATCGCATTCTGCTTCTTCGTTAGTTTCTTAATCATAGCTATTTTTTGGGAAAATCCCAATGACAAGATTTCTTGATATCCCAGCTGCTTACTGCTGGAAGTTATTTCCCAAAGCAAAAGATCCCTCTGGATTTGGGCCCACCATTTACTTCTAATTTAGCCTGAGGAGTTACGGTTTCTGATTCCGACATTTTTCGTTGAATTAAGGAATAGATCTGGAGTTGCATTCGATCGCCCAGAAAGATTAAGGCCTGCTCCGGCCGATACTTGCGACCATACCCTTGCTTTTTCTATTCCTGAATTATCTCTAAAAACAAGATCACCAGGAGGGGCGTTCAATCAGAATAAATTAAATTTTTTAAA
>JAQTTZ010000146.1 GCA_028710485.1 Bacteriovorax sp.
ACTAAGAATTTTTTTCCAAAATTCCTGAAAATGGCCATCAGACAAAAACTCATCGGTACAAAGAATACGGTGATGTTTTCCCCTAACTTCATCTAAAGAGTATCCAAATATTTTAAAAAAATTATCGTTTACACTTGTGATTAGTCCATCAAGGTTATGCTCAATAATAATTTGAACCGAATTAAGCGCCTGATAAATTGAATTGAGTTCTACTTCATTTGATTGATTTATCACTGCTTTCAAAGCTGCCATTAGTGCCCCCCTGTTCCTTTAAATAATTTTCTGCGCTAAACAATTCTTTAACGGAAATCTTATCCCAAACTTTATTTATTCAAGCCTATTACTCAGTAAAATTTATTGGATATAAAATGGAAGTTTTAGTTGATAAACTTAATCAACGGCGATTTCTTAGATAATTTCAGTAAATTAATTTGATAAATTAATTTGGTATATTACTTGGCTCCCCTTTGAGGCGATGACACTCAGGCGCCCCAATTTAAGCCAATTTTGTAAATACTCATTGGTCCTAGACTTTTTCAATTCCAAAAGTTTTGAAAAATCGCCCGCGGTTAACTGGGACTTACCCGAGCAACGACGGATATAAAGCAATTGGTCTCCAATCAAAAATTTATTGGTGAAAAGGATTGAAGTAAAATTATTTTGAAAAAAATACCGTCCTGCTGTGTAAGTAATGTGCATTTTCAAGCTGCGTAATTTGGTAATTATTTTTCGAACATTCTCAAAAGACGCGCTGAAATTTAAATCGGCCCCATACATTAGTTCAGACAATATCAACCAATTCACTCCAGAGTGACCACTTGTCACAATAGAGTGTAAGCAGATTCGTTGAAGCTCTGTTAAAAAGAATACTCCTTCAGGGGAATTAACAACACCTGCAAGTAAATCAAGTTGATTATTTTTCAAAGGACTGGAGAGGTAATTAGTTAATCTTAGATCTTCACCTGTCCATTCAATGCAAGAATTAACATCACTAGAACGAGCTAAAACAACTATTTTCAGACGAAAATCAAAGACATCGTAATTTTGATACTTCTCGCTCTGTAATTCAGTCTTTACTATTTCATTGAAAAAATAATATTCCGAATTTTTTGCTATCTGTTGGTCATAGACTGCTACTATATGCTTCAGAATATTTTCTTTGTCATTTAACAGTATTAAATATTTAAGCTGAACAATTTTTACAAAAAACTTATAACATTCATTAAGAGTATACTGATAAATCGAATCCGCAACAAGATATCCCTCTTCATCCAGGACGCCTTCCATTGTCTTAACTGCAAACTGTAATATTCTTATATTATCGAGTTGGAATCGAGAATTACAATCTTCTACTAAATTCAAAAGTTCTTCTAAATTTGATTTAGCTAATTTAATATTATCAATTAAAAAATAGACCGATGCTTTTGAAGTTAAATAAAAGATCTTTTTTGCCTTATCGCTATCTTGACCAGCATACGAAATATATTTTTCTAACATCAATAAGCACTGTACAACGTCCCCATCGAACAAAAAAACAGAAAAAAGTGACTTGTATAAAAGTAATCCCTCCGCGGGGGTTGAGATATTTTCGGCGGGATTTTTAATATTACTCAAAATAAAATGACTAATCTTGAAGGCACCTTGACATGCAAGAACACGGGCCCAAATAATCATCTTCAAGATTGTCTCTTGATCTAATTTTTCTCTACTTAGAATTTTTGAGTCTAAGTTGGATAGGATTAATTTTTGAAGTAATTTACAAGAACCAATTTGAAAAAGTATGGAATAGTATAGAATGGATTCTTCATCTTTTTCTTTGAACTTAAAAATAGCTTGATATCGTACAAGCTTTTTCTGTGCGGCCAGCGACTCGCATCTATCAACTTGTTTTTGAATATCATGAAGATATTTTAATTTCATATTAAGTACGAATCACATAAATAAAAAAAACATTAATAATAAATTAGTCCAAACCTTTAGCCAACAAAAATCAAAATCAACAGTAAAAAAGATAATGCCTGATAAATATCAGGTAATTATAAAATAGATATTGCTCGTGAGAATTGATGGATAAAAAATGGACTCATCTATTGATCAGTTTTTTAAAAGACCTATTTTCAATTCGTTTTTCCCCCAATGAAAAATAGCTAGCTCGGTAAGTTTACCTTCCATTAATTTTCTAAACAAGGAATATTTTTCTTGTTTTTTTATTTATGTCTATGAAGTTAGAATTAAAAAACAGAATCAGAAAGCAGCTGTGCTGGGAATTTCAATATGACATTTTACAAGAGCGAAGACTATTTAATGATTCTGAAGGCTATTTCAGAAGTGGCCATTATTGCTTACACCGACAAGCAAGGTCGAATAACATTCGCTAATAAAAACTTTTGCGAAATCTCAGGATACTCACTCGAAGAGTTACTCCATCAAGATCATCGAATATTAAATTCCGGACATCATAACTCAGAATTTTTTAAAGAAATGTACCAGGCCCTACTTAGTGGGAAAATATGGCGTGGAGAAATATGCAATAAAAACAAAAATGGCGGCTATTACTGGGTAGACTCTCAGGTTTTCGCTATCATGAATGAGGACAATCACATAGCAAGCTATGCTTCCATTCGGTTTGATATAACAGAGAAAAAAAGGATACAATGCTCTATATTACAACTGGAAAAACTAGCTTCCCTTGGTGAAATTTCTGCCGTAGTGGCCCACGAAATCAATAACCCACTTGCAATTATCGAATTAGTTTCAAAATCTTTGTTGAATGAAATGAAAAAAGAAGTTCCAGATATTAATCATGTTGAAGTGAAAATAAATAAAATAACAAAATCAACAAACCAAATTGCAAAGATAGTCAGAGGATTAAAAACAATTTCGAGAAATGGAAATTTGGAAGATTTTTCAGAAATCAATTTAAAAAACTTCATGGTAGATGCACTTTCGTTCAGCAGCGCGAAGTGTAGACAAAATGAAATTTTTTTAAAAATCGGAGAAATTCCAGATATTCAAATTGAGTGCCGGCCAGACCAAATTTCTCAAATTTTATTAAACTTAATCAACAACGCTCAAGACGCTATTTGGACCAATAAAGAACGTTGGATAGAATTATCCGTCAATTCAGATGATCATTTAAATATTTTATATATCAATATTATTGATAGTGGCGAAGGTATAGCTGACCATATTGCTAAAAAAATCTTAGATCCATTTTTTACGACCAAAGAAGTTGGTAAAGGAACCGGGTTGGGACTTAGCATTTCCGCCACTATTGCTCGAGATAATGGAAGATTATATTATGAAAAAAAAAGGAATAATACTGCCTTCGTATTAGAAATTCCAATGTATCAGGGCAAACTCGTAAAAAAAAATTAAAAACTGCCTAAACTTTGAACACTTGCCTAGAATACTGCCGCGAAGATAATCTTTCACACCCTGAATTCATTAAAAATCTTCTTGGCATCCTCTTTGCTCTTTAATCTTCAATTCAACTGTTTAACGAAGAGATGCTCATGCAAAAACTCATAGTGGTTATCCTCTTAAGCTTAAGTTTTTCTGCCTTCAGTGCCGAAGAAAAAATTGTTAAGTTATTGGAGAGCTCCCGCTCTGAAATTAATTTTAAGCCTCTGAGTAACGAAGACAAATTCGTTATCATTCGACATGCAAAAATTCTTTTCTCCAAAATCTATGTCAATTTAGAACATAAAATGAGTCTCTATAAAGTTGATCCAATCAACGAATTAACAAAAATTGAACAAAATTATCAATCGATGGATGATGCTCAATTTCACTCGTCGATGCTTGCAGTTTTTAATAGTGTTAAGGATTATCATGTCAATTACACTTTTCCAAAACCCTATGCTTGTTACAAAACGGCCCTTCCCCTTGCCTTTCAAAAAATTGAAGCGGGAAATAAAATTATTGTATCCATCGTTGACCTTTCGAAAAAAGATATCTATCCCGATGTCTTAAAGATCACTGCCGGAGATGAACTGGTCAGCTATAATAAAAAAAACACAACTGAAGCGTTACGTTCAAGAAGTAATTTTATCAACGCTTCAACTCCAGACGCCATGCTTTTTCAAGGTGTTTACGATTTGTATTGGCGTGGTCTATCGGAAAATCTGGTCCCAGTAGACAACAGTGTTCAACTGGAACTTAAAAAAGCAACTGGAGAAGTTTATTCAATCACAGTTCCATGGTTTTCAAATGTTTACCAATCATGTTTAAATCCTAAAGTGCCAGAAGAAACTAAGGGACTGGGAAAAAAACTTGGAAATCCAAAGGAGATGGAATTAAGAGAGAGACATAAATACTGGAAGGACATAAGAAAAAATTTTCTTTCTTTTTTAAGAAGTAAAATCAAGCTGAAAAATAAATTAATTATAAATGCTGATGCGAAAATTGAAAAGATTGACCTTACAAATTTAAATGCAACAAAGCATCCTAGTCTTTTCTGGAAAGCATTCCACTATCAAAATGAAAACTTTGGATACTTAAAGCTCCAGAGTTTCGACGCTGAGAAAGGTGTCAACGCTGCCGTAAGTGAAGTAAGCTCAGTCTTAAGAAAAAACCTGTCAGAGACCTCTGCCCTCGTGATTGACTTGCGTGGAAACTATGGCGGTCAAATTTCCTTTGCGGAACTAATGGCCACCCTTTTAACTCCAATGCCTGTTAGGCCACTACCATTTTATATTCGTGCAAATGATCTGATACTTGTCCTTTTTAATGAAGATGCAACTTGGAAGGATTTAATTTATCCAAATATTGAGACTAATCATTTAGTTGGACCTGGAGTTTTAACGACTCAAATGGAGTTAACAAGTTCATCACAAGTTTACTTCGGTAAAGTTGTCCTCCTTACCAATAGTGAATGTTTTTCTTCATGCGATCTTTTTGCGGCTACGATGAAGGATAATGCCAAGGTAACAATATACGGAACAGACCATTCAACTTTTGGTGGTGGAGCGAATGTCTGGTCAATTGATTACCTGGCACCAGTTTTCAAGGCACTTAATATTCCGGCGACTCTTCCACAAAATGTTGGAATGAGAGTCACTGGTAGACATGCACACCGCCAGAAAACCAATTTACTCATCGAAGACTTAGGAGTTGCCACTGATATCTTTCTTTCTGAAAATACTGAAGACGTGGTGGCCCCTGAAAGTTCTTCTGTCGTTGCGCGGATTTTTAAAGACCTGTCAAAAACACCAGGTTTAAAAAATTCATCTCAAATCTCAATTAAATTTGATAAAGATATTTTTCAAAAGCATGGCGGTGAAAATTTAGTTATCACTTCATCTACTTCAAATATTGACCAAGTTGCAGTCTTTAAGAATAACAAATTCCTGAAGCGCTTTAAGGTGGATTCAGAGAATAAGCTTTCTATTGATCTTCCGCTGGCCGAAGCTAACTACGGAGTAGACATATTTGAAATCTATGGTTTTAACAAAGACACGGCAACTAGAACTCCAGTCCTAAGAAAATCAATTGTCGTAGAAACTTTGGCGGAATATAAAAAGATTGAAGAACTCAACCCAATTGAAGATGCGGTTTTTACCAATTTTCCAAAAAGCGCCAATTGTGGATGGAAAAAAAATGATAATAACTTAGTGCTCTCTGGCCCCTATTGCCCAGAAATGAAGATGGAAGCTAACGAATCCATTGAATTATCTCAAAATGCCCACAAAGTATCTTTTGATCTCGATCTGGATGCAGAACCTAATTTCGACTTTTTTGAAATCGTCGTGATCTCTGATGGAATCGAAGAAAAATTAATGGCCCCGACTTCACAACCCACGACTGGTCATTTTGAATTTAACTTAGATAAGTACGCAGGGAAGAAGATTGATATTAAATTCAGACTGACGAGTGACGAGGCCGGCTCCGGTAAGGGAGCTATCGTTTCTAACTTAGCAATAAAGTAAGTATTTTCATTTTTAAATAACTAAGCCGCGATTGATTTTTTGATCCGAGAAGTCACCGGCCCCATATTTAAAATGATCAGAACACCTTCTTTATCCTCCTCGCCCTGTTGAAAAGTTATGATTTCTTTAATATCATTTTCAAACTGATCTTGGACCTTCTGAACCATTAAGCTTGGGACTTTCATTTTTTTGTCATCATCTACCGTTAGGATACTTTCAACTGAATCAACGATTAGACCAAATCGTTCTTCGCCGCTCTCAAATATTAAAACTTTTGAATTTTGAACTTCGACCTTCGACTGGTTCATCACGTATAATGAGCGTGTATCAATAATTGTTATGAGCTTTCCTCTAAGATTCAAAATACCTTTTACAAACGAAGGCATCCCTGGGGCCGAAATAATTTCGTCAGAATAATTAATAATCTCGCGAATATCTTTTATCGAGACACCAAAAAGGTGATCTAACTTAAAAGAAATATAGGCCTGTCTATTAATATTCTTTTTAGAAGCTGTTTGCTCTTTAAGGCCTGTGCTATAAATTTTGCTATGCCCTTGGGTAATTTCCAGGATCTCCTTGTTGGTTAATACTTCTTGGTAATTTAAAAGGATAACGTCCCCTATATCACCTAAAGAAATGCATCCTAAAAATATTTTAGAGCGAGTATTACTTAGAAGAGGAATTGGCATGATTTCACTGATTAAGTATGTATTAATACTTTCTACGGCATCCACTAATAGACCAAATAATTCCTGTTCGATCTTGAGCACTATAATTCTTCTATCTTCAACCTTCCGCTCATCATCTTGTCGAGCACCTAAAAGTGCCGCCAGCTCGATAATGGGAACTGTCTGCCCTCTTAAATTAACCATCCCGACACAAAGATCGTTTTGGATTGCCGATTTTTGAATTTCTGGAACTTTGATAATTTCATGAATTCCTGAAATTTCGAATCCCATTTTTATTTCATTAATTGAAAAGGAAATACATTTTTTTCGACTCTCATGTTGAGAGCTGGCGTGAACTCTGCCTTGATTATTTTTATTTTGTTGATCAATAATTTGAGGAATATTATCGATGCATACTAATGCAAATGGAGCGATAATCTGGAGAATTCTACTTCCAGAATCCAATTTGATCGCTCCAGAAATAACCTTATGAGAATTTTCAGAACTGTAGCTAAATTCACTTATATCTTTTTGATTCACTCGTAATATTTCACTGGTTGAATCAAAAAGAAGCCCGACTTTCGCCCCTTCGTGATCAACGATGGCAATTTTTTGTGACGACGAAATCTCGTAGTCGTCAAACTTTAAAAGAGCTTTAAGGTTTATGATTGGAATAATCAGACCGCGCAAGTTGAATACGCCGAGAAGAAAATTTGGTGCCAATGGCATTTTTATTATTTTCTCTGGCAAATTGACGACTTCATGGATGGCCTT
>JAQTTZ010000039.1 GCA_028710485.1 Bacteriovorax sp.
TTGCCATCCCAAATCCGCATTTACCCGCATTAAATCCATCCAAAAAATTTTCTAGTCGTTTCTGACAATCAAAAATCAAAGGCCATTTCATTCCGCAAGGCCATCAACGCTCGGCCTTAAATAAATCGAAAAAATCAAAATGGGTGAAAAGAGAAAATCAGGAAAAAGGCCATGATGGCCACTACTTAGATCACTTTAGAAAATAATAGCCGCGGATTTAGGATAAATAGGTTTGTAAAAAAGAAAACCCAGATTTTTTAGGTCTGGGTTTGTATTAAAATTCTTTATCTTAAAATACGCTTATCGTTCACATTAATAGTGGTTTAGACTGAGCCCTTTTGTTTGGAGATTTTTTTCAAAAAATGAGATAACCTCTTTTTTCTGTTTTGGGTGCCAGCCTCCGTATTCCAAATTTTAAAATTTATTCATTTTCAAATTCATATTCATCAAGCTCTGTTATGTCTAAAACATTAGCTTTAATTTTTTCATTTTTATACGATAAATTGACAGAGGCTTGGATGATTACATGTTTCTCAAGTTTTCCTTTGAGAGCACATGTATAATCTATTGTGAATAGATTTGTATCATCGTTATCAGAAAGTCGATTTACCTCAATTGAACTTATAAAATAATTATCATTATTGATACAATCTCTGTAATGATCATTTTTTACAAGATTTTTAGCTTGAACATTGATTTCCTTAGAAATATCAGCTCCATCGATTCGTTTTAATTGCTGATCATCATTAGAAATAATGACGTCAGAAAATTCAGATCGCGAATAATAGTCTTTTACTACACCTAAAGATAAGGCTTGGTAGGGAAGTCCATCAATTGATAAATCAATTAGGTTCATACTTTCAATTCCTCCAACGGAATCTTTGAGGTCCTTTTGAAGCTCCTTTCCAAGCTCTCCACCTAATTTAATATAAAAAGGTCTATCTAAATGATTAGATTCTATATCATCCATACTATAAGGGATTTTATTTTGTTTAAAATTAGCATCCTTGAAAGTGTAAACTACTTTATTGTTTTCTATGTCGACTATATAATTTTTTATTTTTTTGCGATTTTTATCAAGAAATTTATCAACTTCATCGTAAGATAAATGGTCAAAATGATCAAAATCTAGACTTTGACCTTCGAGTCCCCAAGCAATTCCATATCCACTTTTTGTTACTGTTGTAGAAATAATCTTAAATTCTCTTTCAGAAACTCTCCCAGAATCTAAATTTTTCTTTACAGAGAGTCTCTTGACCACTTGATTCGCAAGGTACCCTGAAATTTGATTTGAAATCGAGTAATCAGAACTGGCACCTTGATTATTTTCAACATCAGCAAGACCAGCATATTCATGATGAATTAAGCTGTATTGATCTGCTTCAGGAGTATTTTTAAATCGAGAAATATTGCAAAGAATATGAGTTTTGGAATCAGCTTTAGTGATAAAACCTTTACATGTTTTTTCAGCATCATTAACTTTTACTTGTTTATTGGTGAAGCCGATGATTATTTTTTGAGGTGTAAGGACCTCTGTCATTTGAGTAACATATTGGGCATAAGAAAGATTATCAGGTAATACCAATCCCTTTGCACCGCCTGTATTAATCCAATTCAAGATGTCTGACCTAATATCATTCACTCTTTCTTCAGAAGCATCTCCACCGCCCCCTGAACTATTGCCTCTAGCTGCAAAGCCAGGTGCACTCATCATGATATTTGAAACAATTAAAGTTGTAAGTAATAAAGTCTTCATAAGTTCTCCCATTTATTGTTAAGTATGCCGCATAATTGCGAATAATTACTTATAATTGACACATTGAATTAAGAATAGATTTTATTAATTAAAATTAGATGATATAATTACACTAAAAGTTAATTTAACCTGGTAACACATCTAAATAATAGAGTTTTTATGGATAAGGAAATTTACAGTTTTACTGACTATCGTTTATACATTAAGTGTAAAATTTACAATGGAGACAGGGCCCGTAGAGGAGAGCTTAGTTCTCTGGCCGTGGCGATTCCCTGCCAAACTTCTTACTTATCACGAGTGATGAGTGGCGAGTCTGATTTAAGTTTGGAGCAAGCTGACTGTGCCGGAAGGCATTTAGGTTTATCACAAGATGAGAATTCATATTTTCTTTTACTGGTTCAATATTCACGTGCTGGAACACAATCGCTTCGAGCACATTTTAAACGCAATATTGCGACGGCACAGGAAGAAAGACTTAGTCTGCATAAGCGTGTAGGTGTGAAGCAAGTTTTAAGCAAGGAAGATCAAGCAACTTATTATAGTCTTTGGTATTATGCCGCTGTTCACGTTATGACTGGAATTCCAGCTCTGCAAACAAAGTCGGCAATGGCGCAAGAATTAGGCTTGCCTGCAAATAAACTCGCAGAAATTTTAGAATTCTTAGTGAATACAGGTCTTGTAAAAGAAGTGCCTGATGGCAGATACCACACCGGTGAAGGAAAGCTTCATCTTAAAAAAGATTCGCGAATGATTTTAAGACACCATTCAAACTGGAGAACACAAGCAATTCGAAGTATGGAAAAAGATTTGGAGTCCGGAATTCATTATTCTGTTTTATTAAACTGTTCCAAAAAAGATGCAAATATTTTAAGAAGTATGATCGCAAAATTTATTCAAGATTTTATGAATGTAGTTCATCCCTCCTCTGATGAGGAAATGAATTGTTTAGTGATAGATTTCTTCAATCCAAAAGCTTAAATTATTTGAAATCATGTTTAATTGGTTGACGACAGTTATAAATACCCACTGACGACAACTATAATTACCCATTAACCTGATATAATTCGTTGACTATTAAAGTATGCATAGGAGGTGCAACAATGGTCACGGATCGTCAGGTTCTTGCTCTCTGGAAAGAGTTCGACAATTCGAAGTTAATCAAAATTAGTGCGTTGAAGACGGGTATGGACAGAAAAACTGCTTCGAAGTATTTAAAACAATCAACGCTACCCAGTGAATTATCCAAAGAGCAAAATTGAAGAACTTCAACTTAGAACTTTTCAAAGAAGGATTAAGCAATGGCGAATGGGTCGCCTAAATTTTTATTTAGGCTAACTGATTTTCCTTATTTTTTGCAATTCTTCCTGGATTTAGTTCCACAATATTTGTTCTTGACCAATTTCTCGTCTGATTTGACCAACGATTAGGATTCTTCAATCTGGCCTCATTAGACAGGTCATGACGTTTATTTAAGATTTTAGCATCACTTCCATGATGTCTTATAAGAAAGAAAATAAAGGAGCCAAAGGCTTCATTTTAGATATTGGGGAAAGCGATTCGAGTTTTTATTTTTAAAAAAGATGATCTGATTTGGCCATAGTCAATACTTTTCACTTTTGGCCCTATGGTATTAGTCTTTGTAGCTCGGTTTTCATCCTAAGATTTTACCTTGATAGCATGAAAGGTCAAATGAGAGAACTTCCGTATTATAAGAAACATCGAGTTCATCGGCGGTTCGAATAGTCTGAAATAGTAACTCAAGGTGCATAAGAATAATTTCGGACTGACGAGGAGAAATACGCTTAAAAAATGAAGCTCTTTTCATTTTACTCAGACCAAACGTTTTGTTCTTATCTAAATCATAGGCATTTATTTTATCGTAAATTTTTTTTAAAGACGTGGTCTCTGGTTTCGGAAATACAAATTCTGGATAAGAGGGATAATAAAAATCATTCTCAAGATATACAAGCTTCCCTTCACATAAATCTTTAAGGGCTATTTCCATTTTTTCAAAATGGTAGATTGATAGTTCGTTTTCTGAAATGCCTTTTCTCGACAAAGTGAGGATAAGAAATAGAAAATAATGATTCTTTGTTGAAGCAATAATTGAGACTTGCCTTTCAGTGAGTTCCATTTGATAAGAGCGTATATGTGATTTGCTAATCCCTTTTTTAAAATTAGATTCTTTCGGTAATATAATTTCTTTTTCTGTTTTTAACAAACGCTTCATTTGAAGAGGAAAAAGCAGAGAACAATATGTTGCTACAATTAAATCGCCATCGGTCCCAGGTAAAAGACTAGCTAATTGTGAGATAACTTTTTCGGAAGGGACAAGTTGATCAGCTTCAATTTTCATGTAATAGGAATAATTAAAACTTAAATCGGCCCTCTTGGCGAGATCTATATAAAAAGAGCGGGCGCTTAAAAATCCCAATTTCTTTCTCACCATCTGGAGGCCATGTCCGAGCGTCTCATTCATATATCTCTTATCGGTAGAATGTGTAAAAGCTTGAGAAATTGCCAATAATCGTAATTTTTTGTATTAAGACTGCGTATTAAATATAATTACATAAAAGGAAACTACTATGAGAGCTAGTTTGTTAATTTTATCCCTCACAACTCCTGCATTTGCGAATAGCACTAGGGTCCTTGCAGATGAGGCGGGAGAGCGCTGTCAGGATAAGGCCACCAGAATTGCAAAGCAATATTTTAAAGTGGCCTATACGTCCGAAAAAATAGGCATAGTTGTTTCAAAAGAAGACACAATTACGGTCCTTAATTTTAAAAATACAACTCCTGGTTATAGCAGATGAACATTCTCATTGTTGACGACGACGACGATCTTGCAGAAATTATCGAGTCTTATATTAAAGGTATATTCCATCCAGGCGTAGTTGTTCATATTGCGAGTAGTGGATATGATGCCATTGAGATATTGAAGACGTCTAAAATTGATCTGTGTATATGTGATCACAATATGCCAAATGGAAATGGTGGTAGTGTTTTAAAATATATTATTAATGAGAATCAAAAAACTAAATTTGTTCTCTGTTCTACTGTTCTTCCGGCTGAGTTACCGAATTTATATCCACTCCAAAATATATTTGATAGTATTCAAAAACCCGATATATATTCAGGGATAGAGCGTGTATATGTGTCCTTTGATAAACACGTGTGACAAAGTTCTTTCTATTTAAGATACTCAAAAGGGATTTTTTCCGGCCGAAATATACGTTTGTATCAACAACATCATAATATCGCCAACGAAGGCACCATTCCAGTTTGTAGAACAAAGCATTTTTTCGATGAAGAATTGCTGTCTTCAAAGTTGCTCAACTGTATTATTGTCCAGAGGCGCACCTGACACTCTTAAAAATTGAGTTTACTTCCCCAATGTTTACCTAAGAGATGAAGAATGTAACCGCATCGCATGTATTATTCTTGAATAAATAATTTTAAAAGTGAGCGACAATCTTTTGATGAATTATATGCATTAACATGTCTGCCTATATTAAAAATTCCATTGCCATCACCATTTTTCCACCAGCTTGAACCATCAGATGATCTCATTGCAAGCTCCACATGACTGGTATTATCGTTAATCGGCAATTCAAATTCAATATTCTCGTTCACAGCTCTTCCTTTCACTTCATGATGAGTGCTCCAGTTATTTTCAGTATAACGAATAATTGGGATGTCATTATTCGAGATGATATGAATTCGATTATTATAAAAACCAAATTGGTTTTGCCTCAGAGGAGAAATTATTTTAATGATATGCTGATTTTTCTTAGCATCAAAAATCAAATATCGAACCTCTCCACTCAATTTATTATATTCGCTATTGAGGGTCACTTGGTAAGGGGCCAGTTCTTTATAAGTCATACGTGAGTTCGTAATTTTTTTATCGATAGATTTCCAAATTTTCGAGCGATCACCATCCTGTTTAAATTGATCAATGAGTTTTATATTGGCTGCATGTAGGTTACTACGGTAAAGTTCGGGAATATCTCTATTTTTTATTAAAGACTGAGCGAGCTTATACTGGAAGAAAGCTTCATGTGAGATGCTTTCATTCTCTGCCTCTTTAGTTATGAATTTAATATAGTTTGAATAATTTACGGACAGTTCTTTTCTAAGATCTTCTGGTAACTTTTCACCAATTTCATTTTCTAATTTTAAGGGATCGGTACTTTTCGTAGCTCCTAAAATTCTAAATATTTCACTGGAGGGATAAGTACCCATGCGCTCTGGCATCTCTTTATCGACACTATATGTTTTAGCAGAAGATGAAGAGAAGGCGATTTTGACCATAGACTCCGCAAGATCATTAGCGTAAGAATTTTCTATAAATTTTCGATTCAGATGATCAGGAGTTCCAAGTAAATTCAAAAATTCTATTTTTTGGTAATATTTAAATTTGTCTTCAACTAGGTTATGCAATTGATATCTTGCCGGAAGCTTTTCAGAATGATCTTTCAATTCTTTTTGGACCATTGACAGAAGAGGAAAAAGTGTTTGTTCAACATGGTCCATTACTTCTTGATCAAAGCTTTTTGAATGAGAAAGTACTTCTGCCTTTCCAAAATCAGATAGTGTAGTCTCAGTCCCAAAATCTAAAAATTTTCCTGAAAGATCAATATTAGAAGCAGAAATGGCCCCGTGGTAAACTCTGCGCGCATTGGCCGCAGCAAACTGTTGAGCTATGCGGTCTATAAATTCTTCCAAACCTTGTTTGACAATATCTTCTTTTGCCAATTTTGATCGATCGACATTGGCCGGCAACGGAATGGATTTTAGGAAATTTAAAAAATTTTTATGAACTCGTTCATTATCTATTTCACGCCAAGGCCCATTTCCTGCAAATGCTTCAAGATAATGAGCAGGTCTCAGAGGATCTTCTCTCACTATCATTGCTCGCGGTTCTTTTGTTCCATCACTCCAACTTGTATCTGTACCAGAATCAATTATCATTAAGACACGATTACTACCTAGAGGAAGTTCTTGCTGATTAACTTCTCCCCAAATGGCCTCCTGAATCGATTCTTTAAAAGAAGCTCCTCCGTGGGCATGATCAAAAGTCTGACCGTCACCAACAAGAGGAGTTTGCCCTGAACCTTTAACTTGATATTCACCACTGCTCGCCGCTCTTCCGCTTCCCCAATTTACACCTAACCCATATCCACCATAGCGATCAGCGTAGAGAGTTTTTTCCTCAGGAAGAAAATCGTCTGCATTGTCATGATCACTCTTAACCATATAAGCAAATTGATCGAGAAGTCGTTGTTCAAACTCAGGAGTAACCCCTTCTCTTGGAATTTCAATTCCTTTTTCACGTAAAAGATCAAAATTGAGCCAAACAACGCGGGCATCTTTTAATTTATTGGCCTTAATCGGCACGTAACTAATAGGATCAATATTTTCTTTCGATAATTTTGGAATTCCGTGGGTAGGCTCACTCAAATCATTACTGCTTGGAATGCGTGAGTTAGACTTATTAGATTTCAAGAATGAGCAAGAAGTTAAAGATAAGATATATAAAAGAATGGTTATTTTTATCATGAAAGCACTATCGGGAAAAATTACAAAATTCCTTAGCCCCCAACCAGCTTTAACATGGCCCCCCGGTTGGTCATTTGATAATTTTATCAGTGCCAATCTTGCTGATTGAGAAATTTGAACCTTCGCTTTATTGGCATTTCACGGGCCACATCTGCATCACAAATTGTGGAATTATTTCCCGAAAGATTTTCTTTTGAGACTTGTAAATTTTGAATGACCGAGTTCATTCGGTTTACTAATACTCCCCAACTGGGGGGCGCGGTCTCCACTGATTTTAGTCATCATTCTGAAGTTTTATCTTTTTAAACGCTCTGATCAGTCCTAGCGATATTTTTGTATTAGCATATATCGATTCACTCATCGTGGGAGCTGTGAGACTTTGCTCTACCATTAAAGATTTTTTATATTTCGCCCATATACATGTCATTTATTAGTTTTGTATATATTTCGGTCGGATCGGAACCATTATGAATAAAATACAAAAAATTCTAGTGTCAATTTTTTCGACTTCACCGAATACACTTGGCAGGCCTGGGCAATTTATGGATAGACTTAGCATACCTGAACTCAAATGGGAATTTGTGTATTCAACGAAACCCAATTGGAACGGGACTCGCATTGAGTTTGATTGGTTTGAATCAGTTTCAAATGCCGTGAAGTCAAGATTAGAATTAGAAAATGCTACAAACAAGAGTGACTACTTCTTAATCAATACAACACGTGATTACGATGCATCTATATGGGCAATAAGAATGTTAACAAAGTATAATACATATGAAAGTTATGCTGATGGTCCTTTCACGGCTTTCGATCATAAAAACTTAGAGTTTACAGAATTTAAATTCAATATATCTACACACAAATTTTCTGAGTCGCAAATTAGCAAGAGTAAATCGAGTACATTTACAAGCGGACATAAATTTGAAGCCTGTAAATAAAATGATCTCATGAAATTTTAGATTAAAAAGACTAAAAATCTCAGGCGCATTAAAACTCACAGACTTTCGATAGCAAGGCCCCATTTTTTGGGGCCTTTGCCGTTTTGATGGGGAAAAGTAGTTGTCGCTATTATGTGGTTTTGTTTTTTCACCCCTAAGGCGTCTATTTCATTTCTAGTAAGTAGTAAGCGAACTTTTTCTTCAAACTAGCAGTTAAGGAATTACCTTCAATTAAGTTATTCATTTTAATCTTCTGACAAGTTTATCATACAACTATATTGCTTTTTTATACAAATGTATAATATAATTAACTATGAACAAAAAAGAGGATATTTTAAATGCAGCGATAGAACTTTTTTCGAAGCGTGGCCTGGAAGGTGTTTCGATTAGAGAGATAGCAACTCTCGCCAATGTTCATTTTGCAAGTATCCGCTATCACTATGGTGATAAAGAAGAACTTTATAAAGCTTGCATTTCTAAACATGGTGAAAGCCGTCTATTATCGGCCCAAAAATTTTTGAGTGCTGAACCAAAAAATCACGAAGATATGCGTCTTCGACTCGGTTATGCAATTGATGATGTATTTCGTATCCATAATGAAAATCCATTTTTAACAAAACTTATCTTGCTAGAAGTTGAATCAACCGATCATCGTTCGGATCTGATCTTGAAAAAAACGATGGTGGCCATGACTGAAACTTATGCTTCCTTTTTTAAGGCATGCCAGGCAAAAAAATTCATTGATAAAAACTTAGACCCACTTTTCCTAACCCAATCTCTTATGGGGATCTTGCATCACTTTATGAGGACCGAACACATTAGGGAAAGATTACTTGCGCATAAACCTCTAGAAGACAGAGAAAACAAAGAGATAATGATTAAAAACATTATAACTCTTATTTTAGGAAAAAAATAAACTATGGAGAATTTTATGAAAAAACTTTTAGTATTAACATTTTTGAGTCTTTTTTTGGGTAATGCTTTTGCTGAAGACGTCCATCAACATCATAATAAAACGAAGTTTCTCTCTTTAAATGAAGGAAAAAAGTGGGAAATAGATAAGACAATGAAAGAAAATATGGAAGCGATATATGCCAAATTTAAAAAGCTCAATGAATTAACTAGCTCAAAAAAAGTTACCGAAAAAGATTATGCTGAGTTAAGCAACCTTATATCAGATTCTGCACAAAAAATTGCCAACAATTGCAAGATGGAACCAAAAGCAGATGAAACCTTTCATGTCGTTCTTGGCAATTTACTGGCCGTCTCTGAAGATTTAAAGAATCAAAAAAAAATAAAACAAGCGACAGAAAAATTATCGCATGCCTTAAAAGTTTACAGTGAATACTTTAATCATTCCTTCTCAAAATAATTAGGATTAGAAGAAGAATCTTTATAAATATATGTTGGATAATAAATTATAAAGACCAATCTGGTTAACCGCGGTTGCCTGAAACCATAAAAGAGGAGGCGCTCACGCGCTTCTCCTTGCTTTCGTAAGGTCCGGCCTTCTTTGCCATTGCTCTCCCTTCATTACCACACCAGCTATATAGCCATATATTATCCAATGCATATTAATAATATATTTTTTCTTCTAATAAACTGGCCTCAATATTTTCAAATGAAGAAATATCTCCTAATAATATTTAATTTCTTTCTTTTTTTTTTACTAATGACAACAAATTCATTTGCTGTTCCAGTAGCACGGCCTCCTCAATACGTTCTTCTTGCTTTTGATGGATCCCTCAATCTCGATATGTGGAATGAGACCTTGGCCTTCGCCAAGAAAAACAAAGTGAAACTCAGTTACTTTTTAAGTGGAGTTTATTTTCTTCTGAATTCCAATCGACTCGATTATATTGAGCCAAGCAAAGGGGCCGGGCATTCAGCAATTGGTTTTGCAGGCGATTCAATAAATAATTTAGTAAATCGTGTGTCCTTTGTGAATAAGGCCTATGACGAAGGTCATACCATAGGCTCACATGCCAATGGACATTTTGATGGAACAAACTGGACACTGCCTCAATGGGACTTGGAATTAAAAGAGTTTAATCATTTACTATTTGATGTATATACTCAAAATGGATTTGATCCCCTCACCAAGTATAATCCTTATCATTTTCACTCAGAGCAAATTGTAGGATTTAGGGCCCCACTCCTGGCAACCAATTCAAATTTATATACGGCACTAAGGAATAATAAATTTGCTTATGACACTAGTCAGACAGCCCGGATGGATTACTGGCCGAAAAAAATCAAAGGTCTCTGGAATTTTCCACTGGCAGAACTTCGTATCTTTGATACGGGTAAGCAAACTCTCTCTATGGATTATAATTTTTATTTTTCCCAGAGCGGAGGAAATCCTGACTTAGAGAATATGGTTAAATATCGAGATGAAATGCTCAAAACATATATAGGTTATTTCTATACAAATTATTATGGCAACCGTGCTCCTATTCACATAGGACACCATTTCAGCAAATGGAATGGTGGAGCTTATTGGCAGGCCTTTGGTCAATTTGTAAAATATGTTTGTTCCAAACCTGAAGTTAAATGCGTGAGCTATCAATCACTCTTAAAATTTATGAATACATTGACACCCACCATGCGCAATGAATATCAAAAGGGAAATTTTCCAAAACTTTCCATTCCTCCATCCAAAATGGGTGATGTGCTTGCAGTTGCACCTATTGATGTCTCTTTCTTAATGAACAAAATAAATGAAGAGGAAATTGAACTTTCAATTAGTGGAAAACAGGCCAATCTCTTCCCAAAAAATTCTTATTATATTTGGATGCTCAACGATAAAGAAATCTTACGAAGCAAATATCCAAGAATCAAAATTTCTGCAATTCCAAAAATGGGTAGAAAATCTAAACTCAGCGCTATTTTAAAATACAAAGGCCGGGACTTACTTAAAACAAGTCATATGATAAGTTCAATTAATTTTGAAAATTTTATTTTATTAAACGAAGATTTAGAAAAACGGGCGACTCTAGGTGATTTACCTGAAGCTCATCATAATTAAAAATCGAGAGAATTGGAATTTGGAATTTTAACTACTTTTTTTAACATGAGATCTATCTTTGGTTAAGAGAGTTATTTTTTCAGCGATCTCCGAAAGAGGCTCTACAAACTCAGCTCCACCAAGAGCGATGGCCTCTTTTGGCATACCAAAAACAACTGAAGAATATTCATCTTGAGCAATAGTGCGGACACCCTGATTTCTAAGTTCCAGCATTCCTCTTGCACCATCTTTTCCCATCCCTGTAAGGATAATAGCGATAGTGTGAGTATAAATATTTTTAGCAACTGATAAAAACATATAATCAACAGATGGCTTAAAACGATTAACCGGTTCATCGTCATTAACTTCAACACTCGCTTTTCCATTTTTATAAATGAGTTTCATCTGTTGCCCACCAGGAGCGATCAGAATTCTATTAGCTCGGACTTCATCACCATTTTCTGCTTCTTTAACTTCAAAAGGGCAAAGGTCATTCATTCTCTTGGCAAAAGCGGCCGAAAAAACGGCAGGAATATGTTGAACAATGAGCATCGGTGGAATCTTATCAGGCAGAGCAGTGATAATTTCTCTGATCGCTTCCGTTCCTCCCGTAGAAGAACCAAGAACAATGAGTGAGCTTAAATCACAGAACGCTTTTGTCTGCACTGGTTTAGAGTTTTTTCGGTGAGTGGGTTTAGCAAGATTGGCCTTTGCTGCTGTACGGACTTTTTCTACAATAAATGGAGTGACTTTTTCAATTTCCGAAAGTTCTGGTTTTTGAATATAATCAATTGCTCCGCTCTCCAAGGCCTCAAGCACCATCGGTCCTTCAGCCATACTAATGGAAGATATCATGACGGTTGGAATATTATACTTAGGAGCAATAATTTTTAAGAGAGCAACCCCATCCATTTCCGGCATGTGAATATCCAGAGTGATAACATCAGGTTTGTGTTTTAAAATCAAGGCCTCAACTTCAGAAGGTTTTTCGGCCATGGCGCAAACTTCAAGCCCGGGATCACTGGAAAAAATTCGTGATAAAATATTTCGAATGGTTTTAGAATCATCTACGATTAAAATTTTATACTTATTTTTGGTCATTTTGGGAGCTAGGGCCTGTGGAACGTCTTTGCTGACTCGTACTTTATTTAGCAGAGGCAAAAACATAACTTCTACCGCAGTCCCTTTTTCAATTTCCTTAATTGTATAAATTTTGTTAAGAGCAAAAAAATCTGCTACCAGCTTAATAGAAGACATCTTTCCGATCATTTTTACTTCTGCACGCATCAGTTCAGATAGCGAAAGATAAGCAGTCATTTTTGTAAAAACAGAATCCAATATTTCTTTTGTTATGTCGTTTTTTTTGAGATAGAAACCAAGGCAATTCCCGTCACTAGGATGTAAGGAAACAAACACGTCACCGAAAACGAGTTCGACGAGATACTCGCCACCTGATATTTTGGTCACTAAATCTTTAGAATTCATCTTATTCATAAAATCAATTGCCTACTTTGTACTTAAGTATCGACAGGACATATATGCAAAACTTGTTGCCGGAACTACATCGGTTGAATAGGCCATCATCGGATGGGTTTTATTCGATTTTTCTCCCAAATCTTCTAATAAGACCTGAACATTTTTCCATTCAGCAACACTTTTCGACGCATGGGCGGAAACATTGCCGAAAACTAAAACAGAACAAGGAAAGCTGGCGTATTTCTTACTGATATTTGAAAAGTTGCTTTTAAAGTCCATGAAATAAATTTTATTCGGTTCAATTTTCATGTCCAATTTATCAAAGAAGACAAGCTCTTGCTTAAAATCCTTGGCATGCTGTTTAACAATTGCTTCTAAAATTTCGCCATGACCTTCGAAGAAAACAAAAGTACTAGGTTGAGATGTATCAAGCGAGCTAAAAAAAGTTTTGAGTCTTGGTAAATCAGAAATTGAAGCAAGCATAACTCTCAATTTTTTTTCAGGATTAGAAATAACAAAATGTCTTTGATTTTCTTTATCAAAAGAAGAAATAGCAGGTTTTCGATTATAATCCTGCGCAACTGAACGGAGCTTGGTTCTAATTTCTTCCCCACGCTCTTCCAAATTATTTAAGGCAGGCTTTTCGATATAATCAGAAGCTCCAAACTTAAGTGCCTTCATTGCGACATCAGAATCAGAGCGAGACGCAGATGAAATAATGACGACTGGAGGATGTGACTTATTAAAATTTTTCTCAAGATAACTCACCCCATCCATTTCTGGCATGTGAATATCAAGAGTAATTAGATCGACTTTATTTGTTTTCAATTTCTCCATCGCGTCGATTCCATTGATGGCAGTAACTACGACTTCGAAACCTTTATCCTTAGTTAAAACTTTTTTCAAAAGGGTTAGAATAGATGGTGAATCATCCACACACATGACTTTTAATATTTCAGGAGAAAGAATTTGAGTTGATGCTTTTAAAACTGGTGACTGTGTTGTTGCCAATTTCAACATATAGGCAGAAGGCCCAATAGGTTTCACATCAAGCTTTAAACCTGACAGTGGTTCTGAAATTCCTGAAAAGAAAACTCCATCCGCGTACAAGTGACTTATCAGATCTTTTGTTATTTGTTCAACCTGAAAAGATTCAAAATAAATAAAAACATTTCGACAAAAAATAACGTCGAATTTTTCATTTTTAACGACCTCAGCAATTTTCAAAAGGTTTCCTGTCTTAAATTCACACTTTGACTTCAGTGAACTTTTAACTTTAGCATACATAGAAATATCGCCAGTTCCTTTTGCCCAATGATTTCCTAAAAAATTCATCGGGATTTCTTTGATTTCATTCTGGTGATAAACACCATTATTGGCAACTCTCACAGACTCATCATCAATATCCGTTCCCAGAATTTTAAAACTCATACTGGGATCAAGTTCTCGCAGATAGTACTCAAAAAACATGGCAAGGGAGTAAACCTCTTGGCCTCTACTACAAGCAGAAGACCAAATTTTAAGTGTTTTATCTCCCCTTTTTTTAGCCTGCGCTACCAGATCCGGAAGTATTTTTTTAAGAATTTCAAAGTGTGGAAATTCTCTAAAAAAGAAAGTATGATGAGTTGTAATTAAACCAACAAGGATTCCAGATTCATTCTCAAAATGCTGCTCGATATACTTCAAATAATCTGAGGCCTCTCTAATTCCAAGCTCAATCATTCTTTTTTTTATACGAGTCTCAACCATATAGGCTTGCTTTTCACCCAAGCGGTTTCCAGAAATTTTATGAACAATTGCTGAAACCTTATCGATTACAACAACAAAATCACTACTGATAGTTCCAATTGCGACAGCAGACATGTAGACCTCTTAACTCTTAAATCGTAAACTTTAAAAAAATAACTACGCCGCTTTCCTAGAACCATTAATGGCCTCTATATCTTTTAAGTCCAAGACTTTGGCAATATCAAGCAGAACAGTAAGTGAATTTTCTTTTCGATAAACCCCAAAAATATAATTAGTGTTTACTTGGTTCTCAACTTCCGGCATTTCACTGACTTCATCGGATGAGAAGGCCAGAACTTTATTGATTGAATCGACAACCACACCAATATTCATTCCACCGATATCAACAATGATAACCGCTTCTTCTTTATCTTGTTTGGCCTCTACTTTTAATTTTTTTCTTAGATCTACCACCGAGATAACTTGACCACGTAAGTTCATTATCCCAAGAAAATGGGGTGGCGACTTTGGAATCGGAGTAGTATCAGGCACAGAAATAACCTCCCTTACCATTAGAAGTGGGATGGCATAGTCTTCTTTACCTAAGCTAAATTCGATAAAGCGACTAAGTTCAGCATTCGTTCTTTTCATTTTTGTAACATTATCTTTTTCCATTTATTTCTCTCCTATGCAGCTATGTCATCAGCAAAATTTGATTTTTTCTTTTTCATTGTTCCCGAGAATAATTCTATAAGATCCAAAATAAAGGCCGGGCGTCCGTCACCTAAAATGGAACTTCCCATAAAGCCTTTTTGATTTTTAATTTCTTCACCAAGTTTTTTAATAACCACTTGTTGTTGATAGAGAATATCGTCTACTAATACGGCAAAGTTTTTTTCTTCCGAATTAACGATAATGGCGATTTGTTGATGAATCGGCTTCTCTTTCATAGGTCTTTGAAGAGCAGTGCTAATTCTAAACATTGGTATAACCTGGCCACGAAGTTTTAAACAATCTCCCACTCCATTCACATGGTGAACAAGATCAGGATTTGGTGAAAGTGATTCATGAATTTGTCCCAAAGGAATAATATATCTCTCTTCTCCAATTTGGGTAACCATGGCCTCGATAATTGCAAGAGTTAATGGAAGAACAACTTTAAAAACAGACCCTTTTCCAAGTTCAGTTATGACTTTAACTTCACCTGAGAGTTTTTCGATGTTAGTTTTAACAACATCCATTCCAACTCCACGTCCGGAAATTTCTGAAACTTCTGCCTTGGTTGAAAAGCCTGGATGAAAAACAAGATTAACCAGTTCCTCATCACTTAGATTAGCGTTTGCGGATATAACTTTTTTCTCAATCGCTTTTTCACGAATAATTTTGGGGTCAATTCCTTTACCATCGTCGCGGACTTCAATCACAAGGTTGTTACCTTCGTGATAAGCTTTGATCGACACTTGCCCTTCTTCAGTTTTGCCCGACTTCAATCGATCATCTGAACTTTCTAATCCGTGGTCAACGGCGTTTCTTACAATGTGAACCAACGGGTCTGCCAAATGCTCCAGAACGGTTTTATCAATTTCAGTGTCTTCTCCAATAATTTCCAAATGAACTTTTTTATCCAGCGCTTTCGAAGTGTCGCGAACAATCCTCTGCAATTTTTGCAGTGTTTGTTTCAGAGGGACCATTCTCAAGCTCATGGAAATATTTTGAATCTCTTTTGATAGTTTTGCTAATTGAGAAAGTGACTTGAGCATAAGAGGATTATGCACTTCTTCTCGGTGCTGATTGAGCACTGTTTGAATAATGACTAACTCTCCAACGACGTTATTGAGCATTTCAACCCGGGCGAGACTGACGCGAATACTATCGTCTTCAGCAGCACCTTTGTTGGTTGCGGCTTTTTTGTGTTCAGGATGTTCACTATTTTTTTCAACTGCTTTTTCCGGAGCAATTTCCAGTATTGGTTTAGCTGCTTCGGTTGGAAAAAAGGAGCGAGCTCTTTCTTCTTTTTGATCATCAGAAATAATTTCACGAGGTACTTCTAAATCGCGCTCAAAACTCTCCAAGAGTGCGATGTCTTCTGCCGAAATAGAGTCAGACACGGCAGCGGTATTGGTTGTTGATTCATGAGGAGCACTGCTACCAAGTTCACCAGCTAGCGCGAGTTTTATTTTTGCGATAATTTCAACAGAACTAAAACGTGAGTCGAGATCCATGTTTAGCATTTTAATCATGACACTGACGTGATCGTTACACTCTAGTAAAAGAGAAACTATCTCATCTGTGATTTGAACATGCCCTTCCTTTATTTTCAAAATGAGATTTTCCATTTCGTGAGTAAACTCGGCAACATCACCAAACCCTACGGCCCTGGAAGTCCCTTTCAAATTGTGTGCAAGTCTGAAAATTTCATTCATTAAATTGATATTATTTTTATCACCCTCAAGGGCAAGAAAAGCTTGCTCAGCATCATTGAGGAGTTGAGTGGCCTCAGCTAAAAAATCTAATTTTACTTCTTTTTCAAATTCATCCATAACTCATCTCGCTTGCTACAAAGTACTAATGTCTAGAGGATTTATCGGAAAATCATTGTTAAAAGTTAATTAAATTAAACTTTAGTTTACTGAAAGCTTGATAGCTAAGGGCTTGAACATAGATTGACAAATTCCCGACAAAACTTGATTCTTCTTTATTATTTGATATAATGACTCAAACTTTTAAATAGAAAACGGATAAATTATGACTCATATTAAAATTGACCCTGCCATTGCTGAAGCACTTAAAAATTTTACTCTTCCTGATAATCTTGGCTTTGGTCAGGTGATGGCACCAGTAATGGCAAGCTGCATTTATGAAAATGGTAGATGGGGGCAACTTGAGTTACTTCCTTATGGGCCAATTTCGATGTATCCCAATGCAAAAGTTCTTCATTACGCTCAAGAAATTTTTGAAGGAATGAAAGCTTATCGCGTAGGAGGATTAGGCCCATTTATTTTTCGTCCGGATGAAAATCATCTTCGTTTTAATCGCTCCGCTGAACGCATGGCCATGCCTCATATTCCGATTGAACTTTTTATGCAAGCTTCATTAGAAGTTACAGCTTACTCTGCTGATTTTGTTCCAAGAAGATCAGGTGAGTCCCTCTATCTTCGACCTTTCATGTTTGCGACCGAAGAAGCTTTGGGAATTAAACCTTCTGAAAAATTTCGATTTATGGTGATCGCCTCTCCTTCTGGATCTTATTTCAGTGTGGGAGGACTTTCAGTTTTCATTGAACGCCATAGTGCTCGTGCCTTCCCGGGGGGAACAGGTTTTGCCAAGGCCGGCGGAAATTATGCTGCTAGTTTATTATCAGCAATCAAAACTAAGAACTTAGGATTTGTACAAACTCTTTGGCTTGATGGAAGAGACAAAAAATATATTGAAGAAATGTCTGGCATGAATTTTTTCGCTGTCATCAATAATGAATTGCACACTCCAGAAATCAACGACAGCATTCTCGAAGGGATTACTAGAAAATCTATCATTACTCTCGCTCGTGATGCCGGGATAAAAGTGGTTGAAAGAAAGATGGAGATCAATGAATTATTGGAAGATATTAAAGCTGAGCGGTGTACAGAGGCATTTGCCTGTGGAACGGCAGCGATTATTGCTCCAATTGATTATCTGGCCGAAGAAAGCGGAGAAAGATTTCCACTAAAAGACCACGAAGGTAAACTTGCACTACAATTGCGCGAACAGCTTCTCTCGATTCAAGAAGGAAGAAGTACAGATATTTATAAATGGGTTGTTAATGTCGAACCAAAAAGTTTGCCCAAAAATTTGTAAGTCAATTATATCAAAAATTAAAAAATAAGAGTTGGCAGAATCAGCAGGCATAAAATTGCAATTAAAGTTGGAACAAGTGCCCAAAGAAAAAGTCTGAAAGGCTTAATACCTTCCTTGCCAAAGCACTCCCCCAAAATAGCAAATCCCGCAGGATTTGGTGCATTGGCAATCACTGTCAAACCACCACCAGCGACAGCTCCTGCCACTAAGGCATATTTTGAAGAATCACTCAAATCAACTAGAGAACCTAAATAAGTTAAGGCCGCATTGTCAGCAACACTGGTAAGTGCTGTGGATCCAAAGAATAGTACCAAGTCTCCCATCATCGACAACAGAGGTTTAAGCCACCAAGCTTGCATCGTTCCCAAACAAACAAGCCCCGCTAAAAAAAAACTAACCAATAACGATTCTTTAATTTTCAATTTGTCTTGATACTTTTCGGTAATCATCATGAAACCGAGAAAAATAAAAAAGATGGCAATAAAAACTATTGGGTGATGAGCCGAGATTACCACCGAAAATAAAAAGCAAAGATGGACCATAACTTTCCAGGGGCCAGGAATAAAATAATCTTTATCAATATAGGTATCTTTCTTACTGTTTTTTTTTCTATTAATGCCAATAAGTTCTTTTCTAAAAAATATTGTATAAAGGGAAGTCGAAACTATTATCGCCAGCACTGACTTATACCCAAAGTGCTCCAACATATAAAGAGATCCCCACTGCCACTTAGAGGCCACCATTAATACCGGCGTAGCCGCATAGGCCGTAAGTGTTCCACCTATAGAAACATTCACAAACAACAAAGAAATAGTTGCATATTTTAATTTAAGTGAAATTTTTTCTTTATAAATAGTTTCTAATAAAATCATCGCCGTGACTGTCATGGCGGCCGGTTCAGTAATAAATGAACCCAAGAGCGGTCCAATAATCAAGGCCGAGATATAAAAAGATAATCGTTCAGAAAAAGGAAGAAGCTTCGATGCATTCACAATCATTTTTTCAGCGAAAAGAATTATCGGTCTAGTTGCCGACATACACATAATCACAAATACAAATGCTGGTTCGGAAAAATTCAGTGATTCAAGATAAGAGATTGTCGGTTTTGTTCCACTGATGAGAGCGAAAAGAGCAATGAAGACAAAAGACCAAAATCCAAAAACGATTTCAACTTCAGACAAGAGATGCCAAATATTATACGTGATAGAGTTTTTAGCGTAACGATGTGCGATCATTTTAAACTTACTAACTAAGAAAGTATGAATGACCGCTACAAAAAAAATGATACTCGAAATAATTTCAAGAAATGTTGGCTGCATCAAAAAATAGCTAACCGTCTTTTCCAATCGAAGCTACAGGGCATGCTTCCAATTGTTCTTGGCAAAGCTCGATATCAGCAGGAGTTAGCGGTTGCTTAACGACATAAGCATTTCCATCTTCGTCTTCTTTAAAAAACTCAGGTGCTCCTGTATAGCAAACATTGCAAGCGATACACCCTTCTCCATTGTCATCATCAGGATCTGTACAGTACCAAGCTCCCGGGATATTTAATTTATGCTTCATATTTTTATTTGCCATTGATTTCCTCCGAAATAATTCATTCTTAATTCTTTGTAAAAAACTATCACTAGTGTACCGGAAAAAATAGGTTCAAAGAAGGGAAACTCATCAAAATGACACATAAAAGATTGCATTAACGGCGCGCTTTTCTTAGAATCCGACCTGGTTCTATAGCAAATAAATTTTAGACAGGACTCCCGATGGAAAAGAAATCTGTTCAAATTTCGTCTTTTGAGAAGGCCCAAGCCTGGGCAAATAACCCGGTTTTTGACAAAGCATCAAGAAAGGAAATTCAAACTCTGATTGATAATAATAACCAATCGGAAATTGAAGAGCGCTTCTATAAAGATTTAGAATTTGGCACGGGAGGCATTCGAAGCATTTTAGGTCAGGGAATTAACCGCATTAATATTTATACCATCAGAAAGGCCACTCAGGCCCTCTGTATTGAGGTTTTAGCTCAGAACACCAGTAATCCTAGCATTTGCATCTCTTATGATTCTCGCCATTTTTCTTTTGAGTTCGCCAAGGTGGCCGCAGAAGTTATGGCAGGCAATGGAATTAGAGCTTATATCTACGAGCGTTTAAATCCCGTAGCGATGCTCTCTTTTTCAGTACGTCATCATAAATCCATGGCCGGTGTTATGATTACTGCTTCTCACAATCCACCTGAATATAACGGCTATAAAGTCTTCTGGTCTGATGGGGCCCAAGTTATTCCTCCCAACGATCAAAATATTATCAACAACTACAACTCCATTTCAGATTTTGGGACAATTAAATTTATTCCTTTTGAAGAAGGTGAGAAAAAAGAGCTTATCAAATGGGTTGGTGGTGATGTTGAAAATCTTTATCACGCCGCCATTTTATCCACGTCCATTAATCCTGAACTTTGTCATAAAGAAGGGGCAAAATTAAGAATTGTTTATACCCCTATTCATGGAGCGGGACTTATTCCGTGCACGCGGGCACTTCGCGATTTGGGTTTTAGTGATCTTCATATTGTTGCTCTTCAGGCCTTGCCCGATGGCAATTTTCCGACAGTCAAAAGTCCAAATCCCGAAAATCCTTCCGCCTTAAAACTCGCCGTAGAGCTTATGGAAGAGACCAAGGCCGATATCGTCATGGGTTCTGACCCCGACACTGATCGTTTGGGTGTTGCCCTTAAAAGCCAAGGCAAAATTGAATATTTAACTGGGAATCAGATCGGAATTTTAAAACTCCACTACATTCTCTCTCAATTAAAAATTCAAAATAAGCTCACAAACAACAGCTATTTCGTCAAAAGCATAGTGACGACTTCCCTGCTGGATGTGATTGCAAAAAGTTTTGGCACTGAAGTCTACAACACTCTCACCGGCTTTAAATGGATTTGTGGAAAAATGAATCAGATTGAAAAGTCTGATCCAAATAAACAATTTATCTTTGCCACTGAAGAATCGTTTGGTTATTTATCTCATACTTATGCCCGTGATAAAGACGGAGTCAGCTCGGTTGCTATGATGGCCGAAGTAGCACTTTTTTATAAACTTCAAGGGATGGATTTACTTGGGGCCCTCGATAAAATTTATGAAGAATATGGCTTCTCTCATGAATCCCTTCTCTCTCTCGATTATTTTGGAATAGAGGGGCAAGAAAAAATTTCACGGATAATGACAAAGTTCAGAGAGTTCAGCGATAACACCATGGTTGGAAACCACGTTCTAGAAATCAGAGATTACGCTATTGGATACGCTGATCTTCCCAAGAGCAATGTCCTTGGATTCTTTTTTGAAAATGGCGACCAATTCTATCTACGTCCTTCTGGAACAGAACCGAAGATAAAATTTTATATTATGATTCAAGAAAAATCTGGAACACTTGACGATAAGAGAAAAAGAGCATTGGAAAAAACAGAAGCACTACTGTCCTTTATTAGAGAAGAAGTAGAAAGAGCTTAATAACAAATAGTGATTTTATGAAAAGCAAAGATTTAGCAGTATGTTTAGTAAGCGGTGGAATGGATTCATTGGTCACTGCTGCCATCGCAGACACCTTACACGAGCGCCTGGCATTTTTACATTTAAACTATGGGCAAAAAACAGAAGAGCGCGAACTCGCGAGTTTTAAAAAAATTGCTGAATTCTACAAAGTCCCAGTCTCACACCAAAAAATTATCGACGTGAGTTTCTTGAAGCAAATCGGTGGATCATCTCTTACTGACGACGCAATCAATGTTAAAAAGTATAAAGGTGATGATGTCGAAATTCCCGATTCATATGTGCCCTTTAGAAACACTCATATCATTTCCATGGCCGTCTCTTGGGCGGAAGTAGTGGGAGCTAAAAAAATCTATATTGGCGCCGTCTATGAAGATTCATCAGGCTATCCAGATTGCCGACCCTCTTATTATGAAGCGATGAATGCTCTAATAAAGCAAGGAACTAAAAACGGTGATATCGAAGTTATCACTCCTGTGATCTATCTTAAAAAAGATGAAATCGTAAAAAAGGCCCTAGAGCTACATGCTCCTCTGGAATTTAGCTGGTCTTGTTATGAGAAAAATGATCGCGCCTGTGGGGTATGTGATTCGTGCGCACTTCGTTTAAGAGGCTTTCAAAAGGCCGGGATTGTCGATCCTATTGAGTATGAACAACGTCCTAATTATTTAAAATAATTAGCCATTCTTACGACTTCCCGATAATTTTTACACGTTTCCCCACTTAAATTCAGGCCATGTTAATCTACCTCTATTACATAGGTATACAGATTAGTTATTAGGTTAATAAATTAAGGAGTCTTAATATGGCCTTCAAAAAATTTTTAATTTCTGCATTGGTCCTTTTCTCTGTGGGCGCTCAGGCAATACCACCAATTCCACCTAGTTCTATCTATAATAAGATAAGAACTATGGCCGCAAGAAACTGTGTGACAGAAAATGATATGAAGGTTTCTGAATTAAAAGATGCCGGAACAATTAAATTTGTACTTGAATTAAATAACGAAGGGTCTGGTGGTATTTTAACGATGACGGAAAATGGATTTCCAGTTGAGAGCTTTAATGTAAATTGTAATTGAAATACTGCCCCTGAAAAGGGTTGAGAATTTTAATTAGAGCGAGTCTCTAAATTCATCAAAGCTTGAGATATTTCTCTTCGTCATATCGTCTGCTAATTTCTTTTCTATATCATGCAAGATTTTAGGACCTTGAAAAACAAAGGCTGAATAAAGTTGTATTAGTCTGCCGCCCATTTTCCAGAAATCTAGACAATCTTCATAGCTTGAAAATCCACCAACTCCGATTAATTCAATCGCGGGTGTTTCTTTTAATTGCTCTAATAAAAACATACGCGTGTTGCGGGCCTTTTCAAAAAGTAATTTCCCCGACACTCCCCCAGCTCCACGCTCTGGCATAATGGTGGTGTTTGTGGCGATGATTCCACTAAGCTCGTACTCTTTGACTAAATTGACGACGGATGAAAGCTCTTGTTGATTCATATCAGGCGAGACTTTTACTAAAAGTGGACGATGACATTTTTTTCTTTTTTCAGTGACTGCTTTAAAAATATCCCGCAGGCCTTCATCTTGCAAAAGATCGCGCAAACCTGGAGTATTGGGTGAAGAAACATTGATTACCAGATAATCACAGTGAGGAGCGAATTTCTCATAGAGAATAGCGTAATCATTAAAAGCTTGATCGTTTGGAGTGATTTTATTTTTTCCTAAATTAACTCCAAGAATTTTTTCACGGCGATCAGAATTTTGAATATTTTTTAAAATCGTTTCGGCTCCAGCATTATTAAACCCCATGCAATTTCTTAAGCTCTCTTCGTCTATATAACGAAAGAGCCTCGGCTTGGGATTTCCACCTTGAGGAAGAGGTGTCACTGTTCCTACTTCAACAAAACTAAATGGAAGGTAAGTTAAAAAATTAATGGCCGTGGCATTTTTATCAAGACCTGCAGCAAGACCAATTGGTCCCTTGAAACTAAGGCCCATGGCCTCCAATTTAAAGCGAGGATCTGTTGGAGTATTATTTACCCATGGCCCTAAGAGATGCATGGATTTAAGAGTTAATTCATGGGCAGTTTCAGCGTTTAGCTTAAACGCTAAATTTTTAAACATTGGATATAATTTAGAATTAATTTTATTGAAGATTTTTTCTTCTATCATTGACTGGTATTTCATCTTAATACAATTGAACGAAGTCACCTTCGAGCACTTGTCCACCAGAATGGAGAATGGCAATAGCTCCATCACTTCCAAAATAGTCGACCACTTCAATAGTCCCTTTCATATCCCCTTTACTCATCCCAATCAGGGCGCCAGTTTCTGGGTCATAAATTTCCGTTCCCTCAGTGATTATTTTTAAAATATCACCGATATTAATTCCACTCTCTCGTCCTGCATTCAGGTAAATTTTAGTTCCAATAATCTTGGCGACACGTCCAACCCAATCAAGCTTGCTGGCCATCTCTACGACTTTTGGAACCGATTTTCGAACAGCCACTCTCACAGCATAGCGCAGAAGATCCCGTCTATAAGAAAGGTAATCTTCACGGTCTGAAGCGAAAAAGCGATATGTGCTATCGTCGGCATAACCACCAAGAGTTTCGGTATAAATTTCTTTACCTGCATTGACGTCGAAAACACGCACTTCAACTTTTGATTCTGTGTACGATTTGGTTTGGCGGACAATACCAATCTCATCAGATTTTTCTCTTACACGAGCATCTATAACTCTTCCGAATATAACAAAATTAATTCCGGCAATTTTCGCTTGGCGAGTAAGTTGAACCAACTTCATCCCTCCACCAACATAAATTTCTTTTGAGGTTCCGAATAATTTATACGAACTTGGGTCAACGATGAACTCACCTGTGCGCGAGAGCTCATTACGTAATTCTTCGGTGGCGTTGACTTCTAAATCTTCACTCTCAAAAGGCGATTCATTGAAAAATGGCAACAGGGCCACTTTCTTTTTTACACCTGAAAAATATTTTCTTTCTTCTATCCGCGGACGTTTCCCCTGGCCATCTCTCGATATGACCCCGGATCCACAACTTGCTAAGAATTGGATTGCTGATAGTATTAATATTAAGTTCCTGAGCATTTTCATCTTCTTCTCTTTTCTATTTTCTATTTTCTATTTTCTATTTTCTTTGAATCGTCCAAAGGCGGCTTGCTGCCTAATTTCAATTATTCTTTTCTTTTGGAAGAATTGCAAAAGATTTGTCAGCACGATTGAAAAGGAGAATTTTTTGCTCGTTTAAAGGAAAGTTTCCGCCTCCACTGCTCAAGCGATCAAGTATCTTCTCAGCACTTCCTTCTGCTCGGATCACAAGGACAGAACCGTCACTGGAATAAGACTTCATTTGAGAGCTTAATTTAAGGTCGTTAAACCTTTCTTGCAGCAGGGAATTAATTTGAAAAATTTCAGTTAAACTGCTCTTTGAAACAATTTTTATTTCAACTTCTGCTTGTTCTATCGTTTTAGCGTTGGCTTCAATAATACTATTTATCTTCGAAGTTTGAGAAAGCAGCAGATTGTAAACCAAACTGGCAAGAGATGAGCTCAAGGCTTTTTTATTTTTAATATCGAAATCGCGTTTTTGTACCGGAAAATCAAACGCCAATAAGATCAATCCTGACTTAGCATTTTGTAACACATAATGGGCAGATAACTCATAGCTCGCAGAATGGTTTTCATTATCACTTGCAACTTTCTTAAAAGTGGAAGTCCATTTTAGCGTGACTGATTTGGAATTCATATAGTCAGGCTTGGTGCTTAATTCTTTTTCTAAAACAACAACTTTCTCAAATCCTTTAATTTCTTTTTCAATTAATTTATTCCATGACTCAAGAATAACTCCTCTGAACAAGTCAGGCTTCTGCACTCCCACATCATCCCAAGTCATGCTGTTATCAATATCAATAAGGGCCAATAGATAGAAAGATTTTAATTTAGTTGCGGCTAAATCAGTTGTGACTTCGAGAAAGGTCATTTTTAATTTTTCAAGATTGATTACTGCTTTAAAATTGCCCGAAAGCTTTGCGCCTTCTGGTTTCGGCTCCTTTGGGTTTAGAGGGGCAGCTACCGCAATCGAAATATTTTCAAAAAGATTTTGTAAAAAAGCAGTTTCCTCAGAGGCTTTCATTTTTTTTTGTTCTAACTTGCTCCAAAAAAGCTCTGAGTTTAATTTTAAATCTTCGAGCTCACTTGTCACCGCTTGACGAAAGCCATTTAGGGTAAGCAACTGCTCCTCATTCATCTCCGCCGTAACGTCACTCCCTAGCGCGCGGACTTCAAGCGAAATATCTTTCGCAAAGGATAAATTCATAAAAATCATGATAAACAATAAGATAAATCTAAACATGAACACCTTCAATTTTTCCATCTTCTAAACGGCCATCAATAATAAATTTTACGGCATCTTTATTAAAGACTTCATTTATCTGGTGGGCCATTTGGGGAGTTGGATTAATAAGATATTGCTCACCCAAAGGAAGTCTGGCGCGCCCTTCACTTGATTCAAAAATCAAATGCATTGGAGTTGATCCTCTATATGAAAGAAGAACCTGACGAAGTTTATTGAGTTTCATCTCAGTTAAATCTTCTAACGCTACATTAATTCGAACACCAGTAATTTTATTTTCAGCGTGCACTTTCAAAAGATGAATTTTTTCAGCAAATATTTTTCTTGGGCTCTCTTGAAGATTAGAATAGCCTTCAACCAGAACTGGCTCATCACTATTTAAAATAGTTTCAAACTCGGCAAATACTTTTGGAAAAACAATACACTCAATTTTCCCTGACAGGTCTTCCAGTGTAGCAAAACACATCTTATCCCCTTTTTTAGTGAGGATAACTTTTTTGGCCGAAATCTTTCCGGCCAAAGTCATAGTGCGTTTTTGATCTGATCCTAAGAAATCCTGAACATGGGCCACTGGCATGGTTGTCATTTCTTTCATCAGACTTGCATAACGATCAAGTGGATGCCCTGAAATATAAATCCCCATCAACTCTGACTCAAAACCCAGGCGTTCAATATCATCAAATTCCGGAACTTCTTGAATATCAAGATTGGCCTCAGCTGTTTGGTTGAAACTTGCTCCATTTTCTGAAGACATTTCAAATAGCGATACTAAACCAAGCGATGCCTCTTCTTGTCGTTTTTTACAATAGGCTAAAATCATATCTAGGTTTTCTAATAGAGTTTTGCGGTTGAGTTTTTCACACTCATCAAAAGCACCTACTTTAATTAATGATTCAATCACTCGCGTGTTGATAACTTTTAAATTTACTCGTTCACAGAAATTAACAAATCCAGTGTAAGGACCATTTTCAACTCGCTCACGAACGACTTCTTCAACAGCATTTCGACCTACGTTTTTAATTGCGCCCATACCAAAACGTATATTTGTTCCAACAACATTAAATGGCCATAGAGATTCATTGACAGCTGGAGGCATAACCTCAATATCAAAATGCTTAGCATCGCCAATATACTGAGTAATTTTATCCATATTTCCAAGTTCAGAACTAAGAAGAGCAGCAAAGAACGCTGCTGGATAATAATATTTTAAAAAAGCTGTTTGATAAGAAATAACTGAATAGGCCACGGCGTGAGATTTATTGAATCCGTATTCCGCAAACTTTTCCATTTTATCAAAAAGATCATTGGCCACAACTGTATCGTAATTGCGCTCTTTCGCTCCAGCTAAAAACAACTCACGGTGCTTTGCCATTTCGTCAGCTTTTTTCTTACCCATCGCTCTTCGTAGCATGTCAGCTTGCCCGAGAGAGTAACCTGCAACTATCCGAGCAACGTTCATTACTTGCTCTTGATAAATAATTACACCGTATGTATCTTTTAAAACGGCTTCAAGAGAGGCAAACGGATAGTGTGTGAGTTTTCTTCCGTGCTTTATTTCAATAAACTCGTCGACCATTCCCGATTCAAGAGGGCCCGGACGGTAAAGAGCATTGATGGCAGAAATATCGTCAATTGATCCTGGAGCAATTCTTTTACAAAGGTCAATCATCCCGGAAGACTCGAGCTGGAAGACTCCAACGGTTTCACCTTTTGAAATAAAATCGTAAACATTTTGATCTTCGAGATCAATATTCTCGATATCAAAATCCGAAACCTTATCACGCTTAATAAAGTTGGTAGCATTTTCAATAACTGTTAATGTTTTAAGTCCTAAAAAGTCGAATTTAACCAGACCAATTTTTTCTGAAAAATCTTTATCAAATTGGATGACTTTTTCACCTTCGCGACCTTTAAATAATGGGCAGTAATTTACCAATGGCATATTGGTAATAATAACTCCCGCAGCATGGATGGAAGCATGACGAAGAAGGCCTTCAAGCCTACGAGAAATATTAACGACTTGTTTTATGCGAGGATCACCATCCATCAATTCTGTTAGTTTTGGTTCAAGCTCCAAGGCTTTTTCCAAAGTCATTTTCAATTCATCAGGAATTAATTTAGAAAGGACATCGGCTTCACTAAAAGTTAAACCAAAAACTCGCGAAACATCTTTGATAACAGCTTTGGCCTGAAGCTTTCCGAAAGTAATAATTTGTCCAACACGCTCTTCGCCGTATTTCTTCGTTACATATTCAATAACTTTATAGCGGTTCTCCTGGCAAAAATCGACGTCAAAGTCTGGCATCGAAACGCGTTCAGGATTAATAAATCTCTCAAAGAGTAAGTTAAATGGAATCGGATCGACATTGGTAATGTCTAAGGCATAAGCAACAATAGAACCAGCTCCAGAACCTCGTCCCGGCCCAACGGGGCAACCATTACTCTTGGCCCATTTAATGAAGTCCGATACGATGAGGAAGTAACCAGGAAATCCCATCTTCAGAATCATGGCAAGTTCGTCTTCTAATCGCTGCATGTATTTGGGTTTTATTTCAGTTTCCCAATTTTCTTGTAGCCGCAATTTTGTAAAGTGTGGTCCACCAAAACGCCGATCTATCCCCTCGAGAGATTTCCTTCTAAAATAATCGGCCGCAGTTTCATCAGTTTCAATTGGATAATCTGGAAGGTGATAAATTTGATTTCCGTTTTCATCTTTCCAATTGAATTCAACATTACATTTATCGGCAATCCTCAGAGTATTGTCACACGCTTGTGGAGCGTAATGAAAAGACTCGCGCATTTCAAGTGGAGACTTGTAAAAAAATTCGTTGGTAGTCAAACGCATTCGATTTTCATCAGAGAGAGTCTTGCCAGTTTGAACACAGAGAAGAACTTCTTGAGCAGCTGCATCTTCTCTCGTTAAATAATGACAGTCATTGGTCGCAATCATTTGCACATCATTTTCGCTTGCGTATTTTAGAATTTTTTGGTTGACAATTTTTTGTTCAGGAATTCCATTTTCTTGGATCTCCAGATAAAAATCTTCTCCAAAAAGATCGCGAAGTTTTTCGATTGCTTTAATTGCTTTGTCATCTTGCTCAGTGAAAAAATTGTATCCAACTTCTCCTTTCAGACAAGCGGTTGTACAAATCAAACCTTCTTTGAATTCGCGAAGAAGTTCATAGTCAGCGCGAGGCTTATAATAAAAACCCTCCATATACGCACGCGAGAGAAGCTTGCATAAATTGTGGTATCCAGTTTCGTTTTTACACAAAAGAATCAAATGATGGATTTGATGGCGAGACTCCATCTCATCTTGAGAACCCACGACTTTTTGTTTTTTAAGTGCACCTTTTTCAAAACGCGATCCAGGAGTAAAATAAATTTCACTACCAAGGATTGGCTTGATGCCGGCAGCTTTACATTGAGTATAGAAATCAATCGCGCCAAACATATTCCCGTGATCGGTTTGAGCGATGGCCGGAACTCCAAGTTCCTTTGCTCTTTTTATTAGGTCTTTTAAGCGGATGGCCCCATCTAAAAGTGAGTACTGGGTGTGTAAATGTAAATGAACAAAACTCTCTGGATGTGTTTCAAGAAAGGACATAATCCTTAACTCCTTAAATGCGCTTGTGTGAACCTGCATTAAAGCATTTTCTCGCCTTAAAGTCAGCGAAATCCGAGTCTAATTTTACATGGTTTTCAGAGGGGTTTTGAATCTTTTTGGCTTTTAGCGTAAAATGCCCATAACTCACGGAGAACTTATGAAAAAACGAAGTTTTTTACCTGCATTCATCCTCTTGTCGATCTCCCTCTTAATTGTTGGGACGATGGCCTATTTGCATTCTAAAAATTCTAGTCTTCTAAATGATAATAAAAGTAAGTTGACTCTTCTTAATATTGCTCAAGATTCCGCTCAAAAAGTGCCTGTTTTAAAGGATCTCATTGCAAAAAATTTAGCAAAACAAAATGCTATGGCGGAAGCCCAGGTTACTGATCAAAACGTTTTAACAGTTGAACGAGTTTATACCGAACAAGAAATCAATGAAATGACAGAGAATAAATTCATGGATCTTTTAGAAGATACAGCACGAAAACTTCCCAAACTCACTGATATCAAGAAACTTCCAGCGGGAGCACTTCACCGCACTCCACCGATTGTCATTCAGGCCGGAAGAGATTTAGGAGTTATTAAAGAAGTATTAAAAGTTCATGAATCTTATGAAAGAGTGGTAACGAAGTTTTACAAAAGTTGTGCTAAAGATGAAGAAGGAACAACACCAGTCCGGGCACTTTGCCTGACGAATTTAATTGAAATTAAAAAGAAGAATAATGAAAGTGTAAATTTAAGGGATTATCCGGAGAGGTTAATTGAACTCTCAAAAATGATCACAGATATATAAAAATATTATGAGAGGAACAAAAAAAAATAAAAACCCAGGGCAGCTTTCTTTTGATATGCTCATACCAAAAGAAACTGACCGCAACTTCCACCTAGGCGGAAGATCTTTTTATTTTTTTGATTTTGATGATAATGTCGCTTTTTTATCAACTCCCATTATTATCTTTAATAAAAAAACAGGCGCTGAAGTAGCTCTTTCAAGTGGTGAATTCGCCCATGAAAATAAATCTATTGGTATATCTGGTCTTTACGCTGACTTTTATATGGATTTCAATGATGCCAACGGATCGTTCAGGCATTTTAGAGATAAAGAATTTAACCCGCTTGAAATTAGCTCCGGAAAAAAGCAAGGCTTTGTCGAAGATATTTTAAAGGCCTTAAAAGATGTTGATACTCACTGGAAAGCTCCATCTTGGGAATATTTCTATCACGCTACATATAACAACAGACCGGTTTCACTTATTACGGCCAGAGGCCACCATCCTTCGACTATTGTCGAAGGTGTCAATCAACTGGTGAAAGCTGGATACCTTCCAAACGCTCCAAACTATCACAGTATTTATCCGGTTTCTAATCCGGAAGTTAGAAAAGCTTTGGGTGATATCAATTTCAATCAAAGTGTTGCTGAATTAAAAAAGCACGCCATCAGAGCGAGTGTTGAAAAAGCAATTGAGCTTTATGGTTATTCTCCATTTCATCGATTTGGAATGAGCGATGACGATCATAAAAATATTGAGCTCATCACTGAAGAGATGAGAGATTTAAAACGAAAATATCCTGAGATGAGCTTTTTTGTAATTGAGACCTTCAAAGATTCGTTTTCTAAACGTGAAGTTTTAATTAATGAAACGAGAGAAATTATTTCGGCCAAAGAATCTACTAAGCCGCAATTGAGTCTCTTCGATTAATTACTCCCATTCAATGGTTCCAGGAGGCTTCGAAGTAATATCATAAACAACTCTCGTAATCCCTTTCACTTCATTGGTAATCCGACTAGAAACAGCTTCTAAAAAATCGTGAGGAAAATGAGACCAGTTGGCCGTCATCCCATCCGAACTATTGACCATTCGAAGGCAAATAACATTCTCATAAGCTCTTCCATCCCCTTTGACTCCCACTGTTTTAACTGGAAGAAAAACGGTAAAGGCCTGCCAGGTAGAATGATAAAGTTTTGCTTCAATCAATTCTTCATAAAGAATTTGATCAGACTCTTGAACCATACGAATTGAATCGTCATCAATGGCCCCTAAAATACGAACACCAAGTCCCGGAC
>JAQTTZ010000040.1 GCA_028710485.1 Bacteriovorax sp.
TGCAAAACCAAGAAGTCTCCTGGAACCACATACAGGAACCACATACAAGAACCACATACATATTAAAAATCTTGCTTATCTAGGTGTACGCCCATATAAACGCCCTTCATAAAAAGGAGAAAGATATGCATCGATTATTAATCGTGTTTAGTTTAATAGTACTTACATCATGTGCACCTAAATCTTCGAGTACACGAGTTAATTTAAAAAATTCATTTATTATAAATGGAGCTGACGTTAAAATAGGCGATGGCATCGCTTCTAGCGTTGTGGGAGTTTATAATATAAAAGAAAAAGCTCTCTGCACTGGCTCTCTCATTGCTTCCAATATCGTTTTAACAGCTGCGCATTGTTCTCCGGAACACGTCTCAGATTTAAAGATTATTTTTACAAATGACATCGACGATATTATTACTTCGCATGAAGCTGATATACTTCAAGAATTCATGTTATCTGCCACTGACTTCAAAGTTGGCCCTACATGGGATCCAAAAAATGAAAGCATTGAGATAAATACTGGCGATATTGCTCTTGTTAAGTTCAAGGGTAAAATTCCAGCAGGGTATAGGCCTGCCACTTTCCTTGCCGACGCAAGTCTTCTAAAAATTGGAAATATGGTCACAGTTGCTGGCTTTGGAGTAAATATTGTAAGTTCAAAGAAAATCGATCCCAACAAATATCCTCATCTCGACGAAGCAATTGAATATGGCGAAGTTCTCTGTGACGATGAAAACGGCAAAAATATTAATTGTGTTGAAATAGACACAGACGGTGATGGCATACTTCGCACTACGACAGCACCTATTTCTTCTACTCAAACAACCGAAATTATCCTTGACGAGCGAAAATCTGGAACCTGCAGTGGTGATTCAGGTGGGCCTGCTTATATACGACAAAATGGTGAGTTTTATCTTTTTGGAGTTACAAGCAGAGGTAGCGCTCTTTGTGACGAGGTTGGAGTTTATACCAATGCTTTATACTACAGGCCTTGGATTGCTGAGACCATTAAATTACTTAAGTAAATATAATTTTTAAATATATGTTTCCCGTACAGGCGAACAACTAAAATAATTTTTACAAAAGCCAAACCGTTTGCACTAGACTTTATTTAGTGCCAATTGCTAAACGGAGGCCAACCATGAAAAAATATATTTATACCTTAGTGCTTTTAGGTCTGATTATTCAACCAGCATCCACTTGCACCATCTTTTCCCTCTATCCTAAAAATCATTCTATAGAACAACACTGGATCGGACGAACATTCGACTGGAGCTATGGACACGGTCTCATTTTTACCAATAAACGAAATGTGACCAAAAAAGGTTTGCGACTTATACCGACAGATGTCTCCGGGACCTGGACTTCAAAACACGGAAGTGTAACTTTCAATCAGTTTGGCCGTGAGTTTCCCACTGGTGGAATGAATGAAGAGGGGCTGGTGGTGGAGGCCCTAGAATTGATGACCTCCGTTTTTCCCAGTATAGATTCGCGCGCTTCTTTAAATGAACTGCAATTTATTCAATATTTGCTCGATAATTTTTCGACGGTGGAAAGTGTTGCAGATGGTTTGAAATCGGTTCGTTTATCTCCGGTTGGCTCTAAACTGCATTATTTTGTCTGCGATACAAATAAATGTATGACCATCGAATTTGTTAACGGAGAACTCGTCACTCATCAGGGGAATTTACAAATTTCAAGTTTGGCCAATAACACTTATGAAGAGCATCTTACTTACGCCCGCGACTACATTACTTTTGGCGGAACAAAACCAGTGAAGCAGGATTCTAAAAACTCTTTGGATCGTTTTGTCCGCGCAAGTTATAATGCAAAATTTATCAATGAACACACAGACCCCGTCGCTGCCATTTTTGGGATGCTTAGTGATGTAGGAACGATAAATAACCGCTGGCAAATTATTTACAATCAAAATGACAAAACAATTAAATTTAGAACCACCGCTAAAATCGGACTGATCAGAAGTTTAGCATTGAAAAAATTTGATTTCAGTTGCCAGAAGAGCGGCCAGTATTTTGATTTAGACAATGATATTGAAGGAGAGATCAATGATGATTTTTTAGCATATGATTCTACTTATAATCACGCCATCATTAAAAAATCGGTAGAAATGCAGAAGTTGCCTGCTCCGCTGGCCGATAGACTGGCGATCTATCCTAGCGAAACAGTTTGTAACGAATAATATTTTTGTTTCTTAAATAAGAAGACTCACTTATTCTAAGCATGTATTCAGAAAAATTGAAATTTTTAACGATGAAGGAAAAATAATTTTCGATTAAAAAATTATTTTGGCGATTTAAAGAGCAAATGAAAAAAACATGCAGATATAAGCTACTCAGCATCCTTGTATCTTTAGTTCTCTTTTTCTTTTTTCTTTTATTCGGCGAATTTGTCATTAGATTATTTGATTTAAAACCTTACCAAGGACATGGCCTCTTAAATCAACAAAAAATCAATCCATCCGGAAATGCTGAATTAAAAAAAATTCTAACCGAAAGTAGCACGTTCAAAATGGAACATAAGTATCCTCAGTTTCAAAACGAAGAGGTAGATTATTCCAAAAAATTTGAGCCAAACATCCTAGTTCAAGAAAATCAAAACGAACTTAAACCCAACGTGAAATCTACCTCAATAGCAAGAACCAAAACATCCGGTGCCATCATCTACAAGGTAAACGTTACGACTGATTCATTTGGAAGACGGTATACTCCAGTCTCTGCCGCTAGCGATTCAAATATTTTATTTTTTGGTGATTCTTTTACTTTTGGTGAAGGCGTTAACGATAATGAAACTTTTCCTTACCACGTTTCAATAAGACGTCCTAAAAGTGCAGTTTATAATCTCGGTGTTCCCGGACTGGGTCTGAATGATCTTTTATTTGACTTGGAATTCGGCAATGCTAAAAAATATGCAGACATTCCAAAAAGAAAATCTATTAGCGTTTATACCTATATGAACGATCATCTCGTCCGTTTTTTTTGTAGCGTTGAATGTTACAGGGAAAGAGGTCAATGGCTGCTAAAAAAGGCCAGATTTGACCGCAAGCTCTATTATCAAGGTACTTTTTCAGAGGCCAATTCTACTGAGGCTTACGTTTACAAACTATTAGCAAAAAGCCAGCTTCTTGCGTATCTAAACATCAACTGGCCAATGATATTTACCAACGAACATTTTGACACATTCGCACGAGCGGTTCGGAAGGTGAAAAACCTAACGAGGGAAAAGTTTGGATCTGAAAAATTTTATTTTGTTTTTTATCCTAGAAACACAAGTTTAATTTATGCGAAAAAATTAATACCTTATTTGAAAAAATATAATATTGATTATCTCGTTTATGAAGATATTGATTATGATGGAATTGTAAATGATGTTGAATCAATACCACTCGATAGGCATCCCACTCCAATCGCTCATTACCTAACTGCATATTTACTTGATCGAGACTTGCCGAAGTAAGTGATCTCTTGATTTTTGACTGATCTCCAGTCTAAAATTGTAGAAATGTTTGGTGTTCGTTTAGCAGGAGAGATAATGATCAAGTTACCATTAGGTAAAAATGCAGATTCCCTGCTCCTGTTTAAGGCCCCTTTGGCGATTTTTGCTAAGGTTTTATTGATATCTATTTTGGCCATTGGGGCGTTTATCACTTTTAAGGGTGATAAACCGAATCTCTATTATGTTATTGATTGTAATATATATAATTCTAATCTGACATTAATGCGATCGTCGGAAGGCTCACATTGTGAGTTTTTCTCAGATGGCTCTACGCTCTCTGGTATGCCAGAAAAATTAACTTACTATGATCAGAATTTACAAATAGTCTGGCAAAAAAATATCAGTGTCCATCACGCATTTACTAAAAGCCTCGACGAAAAAAAGGTTTATGTTTTAACCAGCAGCTATCATCAATTTCTCGGCGAAAAGACGCGATTTGATAATATTGAAATCTTGGACATTAAAACCGGAAATAGTCTTTCAAGTTGGAGTAGTTATATTGAGCAAAATCTTTTAATAAGCCTTGAGCCCAGAGCTTATATTAAAGAAAATCATAGACTGCCTTTGAGATCGCCAGAAGAGATAAAAAATCAGGTGTATTTTGAATTCCTTCATTTTAATTCTATTTATGAAATTCCCGAAAACTCTCTTTCCGATGATTTAGATTTTTTAAAACCACATGGGCTGGTTGTAAATACCGGGCCGGGATTAGTTTTGTTTTTCGATGATAAACTCAATTATCTTAGTTCTGTACATTTAGGCAAAACGTCCACACAATTCGCCCATGATGTTCAGGTTGGAAAAAATGGAGATTTACTTTTTTTTACAAATCATTCCGCAGGTTATTTGCATAGCTCCCTTCATAAAATGGATCTAAGAAATAATAAAATTATTTGGACGTTTAAAAGCAATGCTCAATTAAAAAATTTTTTTAATTGGCGGTTTGGGAGTGTCCAGGAGCTGGATGACAGCTTTCTTTTTAGTGATCTCACGACCAAAGGAACTATTGTGGAAATCGCAAAGGATGGATCTTTGATAAAATCTTTTGATAATCCAGTTCTAAATCCTTACACTCAAAAACCAATCGATATGTTGACACTGAAGAAACTGGATTTAAATTCATATCTCACCAATTTTCATGGATATTAATGTGAAATATATCATCGTCCTGATTCTTATTTTCGCAAGTTCATCTTGTTTGCAAAATCAAACGCTAGCTTCTCTTTTTCCAAAGCTCAAATGGAGCGCCAACCTAAGGAACCAAAAAATTGTATTGGATCAAGAATTTCAAGGGAAAAATCTTGTTGGAAAAAAAATGAAAATTGGGGGAGGGGATAACCAGCAATTAACGGCAGACGTTATTGTTGATGTCGAACCCGAAAGAGCTGCGATCTTCATGAAAAATAAAACGATAATGATAAAAGGACTCTACACCATTCAAGCGACTCCCTATAGCGGAATGATTACCAGAGAGGCAGTTTGTACAGCAGAGCTGCAGATTGAGCCTTTGATTTTGGAAAATAAAATTCAAACCTCGCTGCAGTTTAACTTGAAAGCTACAGAACGATTCGTTTTAGGAGTTTGTGTTGAGGAGCAGAACGTCTTTAGCAACCAGACCTTACTGCTCTATTGTAAAAAGGATAAGACATTTTACGAAATAAGATACTACTACCCCAAGAGCAGTAGGCCCTTCCTAACTCCAATCGCGAGTTGTGCAAATTAAAATTCAAAGATTAATTTGTTGTTTTCATTCACTAACCGTAGCTAATTTTTTGGTGAGCATAATTTTCCCATATATTTAGAGAACCTTTAAGCTTTGGCCAATATTTTATTGCGAATACTATCTCGAATGTTTTTTATCGAGCGGAGAGACAAAAACTCTTGAGTTGAAAACTTTATTTTAAATTCATTTTGGAAAGCCATAAGTAATTCCACATAGGCGATAGAATCGATTTGACCTGTTGCCATCTCAGCATCATTGGCATAATCACCCAGTACTGATTGAAAAAGAAGAGTAATTTTATGGTCTGTTTCATCATACATTTTATATTAATCCTTAATCTCTTTTAGAAATTTTGAAATTATTCTATCCGCGAGTAATTGTTGCACCCAGTTTCTTGAGTGGGACCCGTCGGGAAATATATCTCCAAATTTAAGCTTTTTTTCTTTTCTTCTTTTTAAGATTTCTTCTGAAATGTCTAACAATATCATTCTGTTGTTATCATTTTTAAAGACAGGAATATTGTTCAAGTCATTAATCCTGTTTGCAAATGCGGGAATAATAACGAATTTGTTTTCGCTGTATTTATTTAGGAGAAAATGTAGATAGCGATTGGTGAAGATTAAATCACCCGCTTTAAGTTCATCGGTATAATCAACTTCATTCAATGCATAGATATCAAGTCCAGCACTGTTAAAGATCTTGTTTAAATCTTCAAAATATCCTTTCCGAAGTAAGTGGATAAGATTTTGTTGAACTTGATCGGAGTAAAAAAAATCTTGACTGCAGCGAAGAATTCCAGACAAGAGTTGAACTCGTTTTTTTGGTGTCAGAAATAAAGAAAATTTTAATATCTTATGGTTTTTTATTAGACAAGGGTTGGCAATAAAGTATGTATTTTTAAAATTAGATGACAGCTCTTGGCGAAATTTTTGGCATTGATTTAAATAAAATAATGTATCGGCAGAAGGGGCCCCTAATGAAAGAGAATACATTAGCGACTCCTTTCCACAAAATATCAGCAAATTTAAATTTGAGTAATCTTTAAAATTATTGAAAGGCGTAAAGTACCTTAAGTTTTCCAAAACGATTAAATCAATATTAGGAATTTTGGTTTTGACAAAATTAATCAAGGTATTTGCTTGTGAGACATTTTGTAATTCCACGGAAGATAAGTTGATGACATTTGCCTTTGGCCTTAAATTATCAACGTAATTGTCCTTGGTCAGGTGATAACTGTCATTGGTAAAAGAATAAAGAGATGTGGAAGTTCCAACGACAACAATCGTCTTTTTCTGTGGATCGTAGTGCTTTATGAATTCCCTGTATTGGATCTCTGCCGCTCGGATAATCTTCTTTTCTGTTTTGCTTGCAACAATAGATGTATTGATGAACTTTCCCAAAAAAGCTATCAATATTGAAAAAACTAGAAATGCAAGAGTCCTTAAAGCAAGCTTCATTAAAAACCTTGGTAAAGAAATTGATAATTCACTTTAGGTGAAATCAAAGTGAATGTAATAAAAATACCAAGAAGTAACCAGACGAGGCGATAAGTGTTTCCTACTACTGAGAAATGTTTTTTTAGATTTTCGCCGTAAATCGTCGAAAGTAGTCCAAAGGAAAGAGGTGGAATCACTAAATACGCTAGGAACATAATTTTTTGATTAGAAAAATATCCTAACCCGAACCATGATTCAAGATTGGTAAATGACTTTATGATTTGAAAAAGGGTAATGGAATCATGGGCCATAAGCAAAATAGAAGGTAAGAAGATAAGAAACAAGTAAAGCGAGATTCTTGAAACAATCAATTTAAACTTTGTAGCAGGTGGAGAGTTTCTGTTTTTTTTGGCAAAGTAGGTACTAATTGCTACTGCCAGCCCATTAATAAGACCATATAAGATGTAATTTATTTTATCTCCATGCCATAGCCCCAGAAAAATGAAAGAGACAATAAGACTAATATAAATTCCGGCATAATTTGAAAATTTACTGACCATCGGATAATAAACATAATCTCTGATCCAGGTAGATAAGGATATATGCCATCTTCTCCAGAAATCAGTAATGCTTTTTGCGGTAAATGGTCGATTAAAGTTTTTCAGCACTTTTATTCCAAAAGTTAATGAAACTCCATTGGATATATCGGAATAGCCTGAAAAATCATAGTAGATATAAAAACGGGTAATAATGCTAATTACTACCCACTCAAATCCAGAAATTGATAATGGTTTTGCGTAGGCCTCTCTAACTAATAAAGAGAGATTACTAGCTAGGATTATTTTTTTAAACATGCCGAGAACTATAAGTCTTAATCCATCAAAAACATTTTCATGATCGTAATCATCGCTGAACTTTAATTGTAAAAAGAATTCATCTGGCCTCATTATTGGTCCACAGAAGATCTGAGGAAAAAAACTGACATAGAGTAAATATTTTTGAAAACTTATTTGCGGACCTGACCTTTCATAATAAATGTCCATCACATATGACATCGTTTTAAAGGTGTAAAAAGAAAGACCAAGAGGAAGATACAGCCAACGCAGTCCCTCAAAATGAAATATATTTTTTAAAATTAATTCAAAAGAGTCATTATATTTAAGTGGATAATAACAACCAAATAAAATGAATAAAAAAATACACAAAATTATTTTTTTGTATTTAATATATTTAGCAAGCCAGTTTCCAGCAATGAATGAGAGTCCGGTAAAGCATATGAGAAGTGGAGTTAAGATTGGTTCGTGGTAGAGGTAAAACACCAAACTTCCAAATAAAAGCACGCGTATTTTATAGGTTTCATTTTTATTTGCGTAGAATAAAATGAATATCATGGAGGCAAAAAATATATCAAATATGGTGATAAACAATTATCACTCCTTTATTTTTGGGCGGAATATGTTTTTAATAAAGGTGCGGTCTATCTTTCCTCTTTCATTGGTAGGCATTTTATCGAGAATTTTAAATTGAGTGGGTATTTTGTATGATGAAAGATGCTCTTTGCATATTTCCTGGATTTCTAAAATATTTATACTTTGGTTTTGGACAGGCACAATAAGACAACCAATTGCGTGATCTGATTCATTGTCTTTTATTTTTAATCCAGTTGTAAAGCAATCGAGAACCTTGGGGTGTTGTCTTATTATTCGATTAACTTCCTCTGGATATATTTTTATCCCTCCTAGATTTATCATATCATCAAGTCGTCCCATAAGATGAATTCTCTTGCTCGACACTTTTCCAATATCGCCAGTTTTAAACCATCCATCCTGCAGAGCCTTATGAGTATTTTCTATATCTTCGTAATATTCTGACATCATAGAGTTGGATTTTACAAGTATCTCACCGTATTCATCGTCGGCTGCTTCTTTGAGAATTTTAATCTCTGCCTCCCACGGATAATCGAAAGTATTTTCTTGGTAAATAGGATCCTTTATTTGTTGATCACCGGCAATCCATGATGCAAGTTCTGTCATGCCATACATATTGTTAACTCGAACACCAGAGCTCCATTCGAAGGTCTTGTTCCACGTTGAAAAATCTAGTGGAGCAGAAGCGCAGAATATTTTTTTGAGTGATTTATTTTTTGGTGAATTTCCAAAGTTGGTAGCAATCTTTAAAATCGAAGGCACCGAACTAAAGCAAGTGATACCAAAATTATCAATAATTTCCCCTAGGTTCGAATAAATATCTAACCGCGAGGCAGGTGCTAGTACGACCTGATGTCCTGTCAGGATTGGAAGTAAAAAATTAGAGATAAGGCCATGTCCAAAATTTAAAGGGAGCATACACAGCGTGTTTGAAAAATGCTCAATCGGTAAGTTTACCCGGTATAAGTTTATTTTATTTGCCAGAGCTTCCTTGGTAAGAACCACTCCTTTAGGCGTTCCACTTGAACCCGAAGTGTAAAGAATTAAGGCATTGTTTATTTCTGTTTTAGAATGATTGTTTAAAAATTCTTCTTTTCCATTTGAATAAATAATTAAGGAAGGTTTTATTTTTCCAACAAGAAAATCAATCTCAGTTTTGGTTAACTGTGGTGATAATGGAATTACACATGCTCCAACTTCCCAAGCTGAAAAAAAATATTCGCAAAATAATTTTGAACTAGTTAAGCATAAAATAATCTTAGAGCCAGGCCCAATGCCTTTTTGATCTAAGTGCTTTTTTAAAAAATTGATTCCAAGGGAAAGATGTTGTGAGTTGATACTTTGATTGTCTTCAAAAATCAGAATATTTCCAAGATTTGATTGATCATAAAATTTGTGTGTGAGCGCCATTGATAATCTCTTGTAAATAATTCTACACTGATTTCTTTTTCTGTCAAAAATTTAAATAAATGTTATCATTACTAAAAACTATTTTTCAAATCGGAGCTTTGTTTTGTTTAAAAATTTAATTTTATTTTTTATCACCGCATCCTTTATTCCAATATCTTTTTCACAAGAAAATTTCGTTAAAATAATAAAAGTGGCCGCATCGCCAATTATAAGTTCTGCTGGCATTTATTTGGCCCAAGAGCGGGGATACTTTAAAGCACAGGGGCTTAAAGTCGAAATTAACGATTTTAATAATTCAAGTGCTTCAATGACTGCACTTCTTTCTAAGGGAGAGCTGGATGTGGGAGCTGGAAATATCGTTTCTGCCCATTTTAACGCTATTAATCTTGGGCAAAGATTTAAATTTGTGGCCGACAAAGGACATTTGACAGAGAAAAAAGATTATATCGCTCTTCTGGTTAGAACAGATCTGGTGACTTCGGGGCGCTATAGATCGCCTAAGGATTTAAAAGGTTTCAAGATGGGACTCACTTCGCTTGACGGTGTTTCTCAACAAATTATTGCGGAAAGAATTCTTACCAAAAATGGTTTAAATCCAAAAGATGTCGAGTTTATAAAATTATCTTATGCCGAAATGAACAGTGCCCTTAAGGCCAAATTAATTGATGCTACAATTCAAGTGGAGCCTTTTCTTAGCAAAGCAGTGCTTGATGGTTTTGCTCAAAACATGATGTCAGCTTCAATCGTTCACCCCGCTCAACAAAGTGCTGTTCTTTTATATTCTCAAGATTTTATTGAAAAAAATCCAATTGAAGCTAAGCATTTTATGATGGCCTATCTGCAAGGTGTTCGCGATTATAATAATGCTTTTGAAAAGGGTAAGGACAGACAAAAAGTTATATTGGATCTTAAGAAAACATTGAAAATCGAAGATGAAAATATCTGGAATAAAATGCACACCGTAGGGCTTGATAATAATGGTTTAATTAATAAAGAATCGTTGAAAGAAGATATTGAATGGTATTTTAGCAAAAAATATATTTCAAAAATTCCTGACATGAAAAACATAGTCGATATGCAATTTTCAGATTCGGCTTCAATCGAATTAGATAAAAATAAAAAATGAATAAGCCAATGATCCTAAAAGATATTTCCTATTCCTTTGGTAACAAAAAAGTTCTAGAAAATTTGAATTTAAATATAGCCAAAGGATCCTTCCATTCCCTAGTCGGAGTCACTGGCGCTGGAAAATCTTTGACCTTGAAGCTGATAGCTTCATTGGTTCCTCTTGTCTCAGGTGAAATCACTGGTCTTCCTCTCAATATAAGTTATGCTTTTCAACAGTCCCCGTTGATTCCTTGGTTAAATGTCAAAGAAAATTTAAAAATATGCACAACGAATTATCAAGATTTGAGTGAATATCTAAAATATTTTCATCTCGAAGAGTTGTCTTCCAGCTACCCAGCAGAACTCTCCGGTGGAATGATACAAAAAATAAATATCATTAGATGCTTTTTAGGAAAACCAGATCTGATTTTAATGGATGAGCCTTTTGTTCACATTGATTCTATTCAGAGGGAGGGCCTGCATAACTTTTTAATAGAGCTTTGGAACAAATTTCATCCAACCATTGTTTTTGTTACTCATGATATTGATGAGGCCATTTTTCTCTCTCAAAAAATCTCACTTTATAGCAAGAAAGATAAGTGCATTGTTGAAACTTTTAATATTGCAGAAAACAATGTGTCCAATTTACTAGAGTTGAAAAAATCTCCCCAATATCATATTTACTACAAAAAAATTTATGATCATTTAAAGCAGGATCTTGCTTTATGAAAAAAATTGTCATTTCATGTTCTTCAATTATAGTACTCGTCTTGGTTTGGGAAGCATTGACGGCAATGAAGTTTGTCGATATCCAATTTTTTCCTCCTCCGCACTTATTTGTCAGTAAAGCATTTGACTTACTCACAGGAGAGTTTTTCCATTTAGACTTCTTGATGAGCATCTCGCGTTTTCTTTTGGCCGGAATTATTAGCATTCCACTTGCTTATCTTTTGGGGATTTGTGCAGGCTCTTCTGGGCCGATAGATCAATTAATTAATCCCTTCCTGGCCTTGACTTATCCGTTACCAAAAATAGCAATCTTTCCTTTAATTCTTTTAATCTTCGGTATTGGAGATTTTTCTAAAGTGATTCTTATCGCTATCGGAATGTTTTATCTCGTTTATATAAATGTAAGAAGCGGAACTAAGAGAATTCTCAATTCATCCTTAATGGAGATTGTTCATGTCTATAAAATTGTGGGGTGGAATTATTACTATCATTTCTTATTTAAAGGTGTGTTACGAGATTTTCTAGTTGGTCTTAAGGCTTCATTGGGTTATGGGCTTCTTTTGGTTGTCGTTAGTGAATTTAGCGTAAGTAAAAATGGGGTAGGTCATTTTATATGGCAATCCTGGGATCAGTTTAGAGTTATAGATATGTACGCTGGTATTTTGATATTATCTTTTTTAGGATTATTTATTTCTTACGGTTTAGATTTTTTTATTGATAGAACAAAAAATTTCTAAGCTATATTATCAGAACGATTGGTTTCATTAAATAAGGTCAAAGCGTAATACAAAAGAGTCACTATAAATAAGGCAACAAAGCGAGAATATATATATTGATTATATCTCAATAAAATATGAATAAAGGCAATACTAAATCCATAGAAGATCTGATGTTTATATTTCTTTGGCGCTGTTTTGGGGTCGGTAATCATCAGCCATAGATAGATCAGGCCAATCGCTCCAAATTCAGGACCAATTGCATAGATAAGTGAAGCGAGTCCATTGATTGGAAAAAAAACCAAACACCAAAAAATAACACTCAATATATAAGCAATAGATACTATATAAATTCGTCCCAACCAAACAGCTATAATGCCAAAAGCTGTTATATGAAGCATGGGGTACCAACTGCTCATATATTCATCAGGCCAGGCACCAAACCAATGAAGAGGAAAAAAAGTAACTGCAATGGTAATGGCAAAATTAGTAGGATTAAAAATATGCGTTTTTTCTGTTTTTCGAAATAGGTATTTTGCTGCTACGGTGACAGCGCCTAGAAATCCGTAAAACCACCAAAGATGAGATTTTAACAATACTAGAAGTCCGGCAACTTCAGTAAAGGCCGAAAATAATCGATCCCAGAGCATGTACTTTTCGTATTTACTAGTCGCTTGGTAAAAAATATATTCTGTAATAAGGCCACATAAAATAGCAAAGGCGATTTGAATTGGCGTTCTTTGTAAACTAAAGAAAAGTAAACAAATAATCACAAGAGTAATATGGCTTCCCCCAAGGAACCATCGACCATCAATCTCTCGATTTTTAATTTTATCAAACCAATTCATTAATTTCTAACTTCCAACAGTTTGTTATATTGATCCAGTTTTACTTTGTTTATTTTAGTCGTCACTCGGTTTAGGGGCCAGAAGATTTCAATATCGCCGACAATCTGAGCATTCCCTAATCCTACATGAATTCGAGGATCATTAAACCCTCGGTATCCATTGGCCGGGTATAATTCACGACTAATTTTTTTCCCATTGGATAAATTAAATTTTATGTGCGCGCCATGAGGAATAGAACTTCCATTTTTGTCTTCAAAAGAAAACCCTACCCAATGATTGCCCAGATTAATTTCTGTATCATTATGAAATATTTTTAATTTGGATATAGTGCCAGCAGTAATTACATCCATTTTTCCATCGTTGTCATAATCAATTAGTGCCATAACACGATTTTCTTCGCGGTCATTAAAACCAGCATCATCTGCAATATCAAAGAATTCTCCATTTTTTTGAACAAATAAGCATTTTCGTTCAAATGCCGAAATATAGCGTCCTTTAAGTGAGTCGTGAGGTTGGTAGAATTGCCTGATAATTTCTGGTATTTGCGAAACCTCTATTCGTTCGTACCACATTGATTTACCTTCACCGAATTTTTTTAGATTGGCAGAGCGAGAACGTCCATTGGTCACTAATAAATCGGGGTCACCATCATTATTTATATCAGCAAATTTTGCTGCCCAAGAAAAACCACACTTGGCCACTCCAAGGTCATTGGATACATTTTCAAAAGTATTATCGACCTTCTTTTTCCAGAGCAAATTAAAATGACGGTTGAAAGGTGGTTTGAAAATATTTGTCACATAAAGATCAATCAGCCCGTCACTGTTAAAATCAAAAAATTCAGTATTCATGCCGGCTAGTCCATGAACCTCTTTTGGAATATATTGATTGGTTACATCCTGAAAGTTTCCATTTTTAAGATTAAGAAACATTTCATCGTGAGCATAATCGTTTGAAAAAAAGATATCTGGGTAACCATCAAGATTAATATCAGCAATTCCTGCATTGTGGGTATAAGAAGAAGTTTGAAAATTGGCCTTATCTTCAATCTGGAAACTTTTGCCATCGTTTCGCAATAAATGATTTTTACCACCTGTCGTATTATCGTAGCGAGTATTAGACATCCAGAGGACGTTAGTAGAACCTTCCTTCGGGTCAGGGAGATAATTGGCAAAGACTAAATCCAATCGACCGTGATGATAAAAATCTGCAGCATTAACTCCATTGGGTTTTGAGCAATAGCCTTTGAACCATTCTTGATGCTCTACGAATTTTCCGTTCTTAGTCCCAGTGAAAAAACTGTGGCATCCATGGCGAGCATAAACTAAATCGAGCAATCCATCGTTATTAAAATCACCCCAAAATGCATAACTGGGAACGCTCTCTTGATTTAAGTCGGCGAGTCCAAACTTAGCGGCTTCTTCGCTAAAATACTTTCCCTGGTGATTGATATATAATAAATTCGGTCTATTTTTACTGGTGGTAATATAAATATCCATATACCCATCATTGTTTATATCGATAACTGAAACCGAAGGAGGAAGCGGCTCTGATGAAAGATCTAGTTCTTGCTTTAGTTTAGGATCAAGGGCAAAAATATTGTGCCTGTACTCGATTCCTAATTGAGTTGATAAATCTTTGAAGTGAATATTACCAAATTGTTTGTGATCAAATTTTTTTGTTTCATAAACATTGTCGAGTTGATCTTTAGGTGGATTAAAAAAAAACAAATAGATCATTGACCCAAAACCTAAAACGAGGACAGCTCCACGATAAAAAGGATTTTTTGTATAATTAGATTTCATTTCGATCCGTTTTTTTTATGATTAGAGGAACAATTAGAACATCATTCTTTCAAAATGAAAACGCTGAGTTTCCTTCTCTTCGAGAAAAATTAAAGCCTTCGGCGACACTTCCTTCTTGAATGTGGCCTATCAGCTTGTATGGAATGACATTTGAGTCGTGGAGTCCCAAAATCTCGCTGGGGCATTTAGTGAAGAGAAAGAATTTTCAATAATTGGTCCGCTATAATTTTAGACTGTATCTTTTGACCACGAGGATTAAGATGCATATCTTTAAAAATAAATTGTTTTTTATTGATCCCCATATAGGGAATTTCCATCGTCTCAATTCCTTCTTTTTTTAAATCCAATTTAAGGGTTTCGGTATCTTTATCAAAAAAAACATAACTGTTATTGATGATGACGATAAATTTTCCTTCAGGAAAAGAACGGAGGTATAAACTTTTCATTTTTACAAAAATTTTTGAGATGAGTTTTATATGATCAGCATTGATTTGGGGTAAAACCGGAAGAAGATCATTTAAAAAAGGATGAGCACTGATAAATTTATAAATTTTTGTAATAAAACGTTTATTAAAACTTCCTTGATACTGGGCAACATCGTGATTGTCGAGGGCATAATAAGGACTTCTCCCCGTATCCCAGACAATATAATTTTTGGCGCCGACGACTCGCTCATACATATGTCCAGTGAAAAAATTGTAAATAAAGACACCTTTTTTTTCTTTTATTAAATTCCAAAAGGGGTAGTGCTCCATCATGGAAAGAGTATTGTGGGGGCCGCCTCCGCGATGTCCGAAATTGTAAGCATCAAATTGTGGTAGTTCACGAGATAATTGTACGGTAATGGAGTCAGCATCCAGACAGCCTTCGCTAAAAACATTTGAATCCCCGGCCATGATCAGGTGATTGGGAGCTTTTGTGTTCAAGAGTTCAGGAGGCAAAATTCTAAGGCCATAATCTCCAATGAAATATCGGGTTTTATAAAGTACTATATCTTTTAATATCTTCTCGTGAATGACTTGAGAGTGAGGCTGATAAATATAACCAATTTTTTGCACAATACTTTTATAGATTTGGCGATTAAAATTTTCAGGGAGAGTAATAGTGAGATGCTCAGTTAAAGACGCACCATTTTGTTCAAAAGTTTTTGTGGAATGAATAACCGTTGCATGGGCACCAGAGTTTATATAAAAAGACAGGATAAAGAGGAGTATTAACTTCGATTTCATTTGAGCTATAGTATAACTTGAGAAAATCATATCTGTATATATATTGGGAGTCTTACGTTTCTCTATCGAGAGTACGGTAATTCAATCGCCTTTTAGCAAACTTATTTGGGAAGAGCAGCGCCTCAATTAATCTTGAGGAGCATTAGGGTCTTTTAAAACACAATTCATTTTTTCTCCTGAATTTGAAAGAGTTATTTCATTTTCAGGAGTAGCTGGGAAATAAAATTGAGGATATCTAGCTCCATCTTCATACCCTACGTATAAGAAAGTGAGCAGATCATCACGAACGAAAATATTTAATGTTTCTCCCGATTTTTTTGATTTAAAAAAAAGAGAGGCAATACATTCATCGGCCGGGAGTGAAGGTTCATCAGAATTGATGCCAATAAAAGGAGTACTTTTAGAATTAACAAAAGAATAACTATCATTTTCAAGCACTTGATAATTACATTCTAATAGATATTTTGGGCATTCAATTGCTTTTGCGGTGAAATTTATTGATGCCATTAAAACTGATGCAATTAAAATATTTTTCATTAAAAACTCCACTAGAATGTCTATATTTTTAATATTTAGCATTTTTTTAAAAAACGTCTAGGCGTTTTGTATTAATTACACATTCTAACGGTAAGTTTCCAAAGTCAGGTGGAATTATAGGGCCATGAGCCTTTGCGATTTATGCTTTGAGTGGAAAAAAGGAACCTAAGTATAGGTTTGATGCTGGTCAATTTAATTTTATATATGCGGATCATGGACTTTGCTGGATTCACGAACTGAGACATTATAAATTAATTGAAGCTTTCTATGGCGAGAGTAAAGTTAAACTTGCTAATTTTTTAAACTTCAACGTGGAACTTATTTCGATTAATAAAATCAGTTCGAGGAAATTTTAATAATGAACGAGCAGCTCTTGTCTTAGTGGATTTAAAAAAAGTTTTTGTGGGAGCTAAAACCGGCCTTAAAGAATTAGATAAACAATGGGCCTTGAGTTATTTAAAAATAGAAAAATATCACTTTTTAATAAGAGTTTTAAAGGGCCAAATGCTTGGGATATTTATCTTGGTCTTTCTAAGAGTTGCAGAAAGCTAAAAGTTAACTTTTACCAGAAAGTCTTAAAAACCTTCAATAAAGAGGTTAATCAATCACTTGTCAGTTTAGTTTATTCCACCTGACTTTGAAAACTTACTTCTCAACTGAGGAATACTTGATTCAAACCATTTGAAAGTTCGTCGATAGCAGTATTTTCACACTTTAAATAAATTTTAAAAACGACTAAAATATTAAACGTATCGTTCAATCTTTAGGAGTCATTCATGAAATATTTTCCCTTATTCCTGATTTTTAGTCTTTCAAGCGCATCTTTATTAGCAAATGAAGATGAAGGTTATTTATCGGCCGGAAAGTATGCTGGAAGTTATTCAGGGACAATTATTTCAGATAATGCTGGGGCCGCAAGTGGGGCCATACAAGATGTTGCTCATTCGATCGCAGTTCCAACGAGAGAGGCGAGCAGTTCAGCTTGGGGCTATATCGTTGATGTAAAAGACGGCGCGGTCAAAAGAGCTGCCATTGCCAATGGCGATGGTGTTTCAATCAATGCAAGTGTCTATGCACTTTCATTAAGACAAGCAGAAAGAGATAATACTCCATTAAAAACGCTGGAAAAAGATAAAGAAAAAAGACAATATGAGATGGCCAAATCTCGTGAAGAGGCGGATAGATTACAAAAGTTGGCTAAAGAATATAGTGAAGTAGCAACAAATTTTCAATTGAATATGAGTGCATCCATTGAGGGGATTGCAGATTCGTCTAAAAAACTTGCAGGTTGGGATAAAGAGAAACAAGTAAAATTAGACAAGCTATTGGCTGATCATAAAAAGCTTGGAACACTTACCGCTGAAGATGGGAGTGCTAGAATGGGTGAGCATACCCTTATTTCAATGAAAGAGACATTAACTGACTTAGAAACTTTTATAAAAAAATCTCCTGATGCCGCTGCTAAAGCTGGATTAACGAAACGATTTAGTGCCATGTCATCTTTAATGGAAGGAGCTCAGGCAAGATTATCTGAAAAAGAAAATCAAATGAGAGTTGCGACTGCAAAAATTAATGAACTAAGTCGTACGGATGAAAATCAAGTAGCAGAAACAGAAGCTAATATGCAAAGAAAAATGATTCTAGGAACTCTTAATAACTCTGTTACTAATTTAATTAATTCTGGAGATTTTTCTAAAGTGCGTTCACAATTGGCCTTTACTCATTTTAAAGAAGTCGAAAAAGAAATGGCCGAAAAAGGTGTTAAGTCTGGAGATGTGAAAAAAGCATACATGGCCCAAACTAAGGAATTAGCTGAACAATATAACAACACTCCATTTGGTATTTATGTAAATAGTCAAATTGCCAAAGCAATGGGGTCTGTTTGTGATCTTGTAAAAAATCAGTGCAAAGAAGAAGGGTCGAATGGAGCTCTATTTAATTTCCTGGATGATTCAAGCCGTGGAACTTTTAAAGTAAAATCACCAGCGCAAGTTGTGGAACCTGTCGCTGATAAAAATACTATTGGTAAATAAATTTTTAAATTATCTTTTTTTAAAGTCTCATCCTTACGCTACCTAATTTGTTGGGGGGTAAGAATGGGACTGTTTTCACGGTTTAATAGGTGCCCAAAACTAATATTGCATTAAAAGTTTAAAACCTTTTAAAATGTCGAGATACTCTCTGGCCGCATTGATCGGAGCATAATTAATTTCAGCTTCAATTTTACAAGAACCACCTTTTGGGCCACTTCCAAAAACATTACTTTTGCAGATAACTTTCGCCTTACATGATTTATAATCACAAACGAGTTCATTACCTGGATGAGATTGATATACAAGGTCACCTTTTTTTACTGAATTTAAAATGCCGTTCACACAACTTTTATAATAGTCTTTATTTTTTGAAGAAGAGCATAACCAATCAAAAACCACCTCTTTATAGTTTTCCAGGGAAGGTTTTGGACTTAAATATTTAACTGACGAAAAAGCAAGAACAGAACTGGCCATGCCTTTTTCGCATTTATTATCAGAATTATTTTCAAAATTACAAAAGAATTTATAAAAACTTAATCCACCTTCTTTAAACTCTCCCCAATAGGCAGAATAATTCAAGCGAGAAGGTTTCATCCTTACACATAAACCCATTGAACAAGGAACGTTATCATTGAATGAAAAATTATTTTGATCCACATAATTTTCTTTTGTGTAATCGTCTTCTTTGTACCAATGTCCATCTGATTCAATTCTTTCAAATAAAGAGCTCGTCAGTGCACCGGCAACTGGAATTTCTAAAAGACGTGAGAACTCTGGAGCTATTAAAAAACCACTATTGCAACTGCTAATGGTCATATAAGCATTCTTTGTAAATTTTGACTTTAAACTGGCGATTTTTACCTGGTAGGCACTAGGGTCAAGAGCAGCATTGGACTTTCCAATTTTGATGGCCCAAGGAGAAGAATGTCCAAAGAAATCAAGAGAAGCTATTTTTTGAAAAGGAGCAAGTTCAGCGAAAAAATTTTCAGCAGTAAACGTCTGCTTTACTATTTTATAAACGTTAATATTAAATTCAGCAAAAACTTTTTCATCAGAAATTCCATTAACTTCAGGACTGCTCATAATGACGATTTGATGAGTGGGGTAGAGTTCCTTATAGCGATGAGCTCGGGCAATACCTGATTGGAAAAATTGATTTGAATCCTTGTTAACAGCTGAACCAACTAAAATAATATGAGTAATTTGTGAGGAATCGAAGACGGAATCGTTGTAGAGACCTAATCGGTATTCTCCTTTGTAAAAGGGACCCGCAAAACTTCCCACTGAATACAAACAGAGCGCGAACATTGATATATATTTTAACATAAAAGAAACCCTCCTATAAAAGTAAGAAAGGAGTCTCAAATATTAAAGATCGTGTAAATAGAGTATAAAGAGACTATAAAAATTACACACTTGATTTTGCGGCAGAAGTCCCTGTGTCAGAACTTCCGCCAAACGATTCTAGTGGCCACTATAACCAATAGGCATTGGGTTGGTTGAAAAATCAACAGATGCAAAACAAGCTGTCTCTTCTGCATTTGAAGAAATTTTGCAATCAAGAGGAATAATTGTAATTCGTGAATTAGCTCTAATTTTAATATTAAGTGCAGCATAGGCCTCAGAGCAATAGGCCCCTTCACATCCAGCTTCTACTGTTACTTTGGTATTCCATCCCATATCAACACTAGAAGATGTGGACATTTTAAAGGCCGGCAAACAATCAAGTTTTCCAATATTGTTCTCATCGACACACTTAACTCCTGCACCAGAATTTAAAACGAATAAATCAGAATTAAAAACTTTATATTCTCCATCAACGGTTGCATCAATGTCGTTGAGTTTTCCGGCAAGTGCTTTTTTGAAACTCAAATCAAGATTTACACATTTATTAACTTCAAAACAATATCTGGTCTTTGTTTTTCCTACAATTCTTCCCTCTTGATTTTTATTGTCAAAATCCGAAGAAAGGTCAGCATGTAAATTTACAAAGCCAGCATTATTGCCAAAAGTTCCACGATAATTTACCTGAGCATCGGGACCAAAATTTGAAGTACCTCCATGCACACCACCACCGACGGTGACGTATTGGTTTTTCATGTTCTTCATACCATCAAGGATGGTACCACTTTTAATGTCCATTTGATTGGGATGGTTAGATTGCATTGAAGTATGATTCATATTCATCATGTTCGTCATCACATCCCCTTTAATCGTATTGTACTTTAAGTACATCATCATATCATTGGCCATGTGAAATAAATTGTGACAATGAAACATCCAAGCTCCTCTAAAGGCCGGATCAGCATAGATTTCAAGCTCAACTTCTTGCCCAGGAAAAATTGTCGCCGTATGAAACAATGGTTTTTTGGCAATAATATCGTCGGTATCACCATTGTCTATAATTCTAAAAAAGTTTCCGTGAAGATGCCAAGGATGATTCATCATTCCCATGGTCATATTATTTCTGATCGTGATTCGAACTCTGGAATCTTCAGTTATAGTGAGGTAAGGCATTCCGCCCGAGTCGTTCTTTAAAACAGTTCCTTTTATTCCCTTAATTTTCCAATGATAATCTTCCATGCTTCCGCTTAAGTCTAAGTTGTAGCGCTCAATTGGTTTTCCACTATAGGGCAATACTGGATCAGGTGTTTCTGTTCTCGCATTCATATCACTATATGATATTTGAGAGGTAGCATCTTGTTCTTTAGAATAAGGTCCGCAAATTTGAACTGGAACATTACGAGCTTGAACAATATTAGTTGTGAAATTTCCTTCACTTCCGATAAGAACTCTGGCCATTCTCATGCTGTTTTGATCATCGATTGATTTTGCTCGCAATTCATAAAGCGTTCCTGATTCCGGGACTTCGACTATGACATCATAAGTTTCTCCCATTCCCATATACAATTGATCGGTATAAGTCGGTTCAATTGGTTGTCCATCTTTAGCAACAACAAGCATATCGGTTTTTTCATTTGGATTTAGCGATTGATTATTTCCATAATCAATATAAAAATATGATGAAGCAGAGCTATTTACTATGCGCAACCGGACTCGATCTCCGGGTTTAATATCATTAAATTCAGAGACTGAAGAAAAATTTTGCTTAGGTGTTTCTCTCAACGGATTTTCTAAATTGCCAGCATGTTTACCACAATTTAAGCAAGTTTCATCATTGATAAAAAAAGCATCATACCAAATATCTGCCTTATCCATCCAAAACATTTTCATCGTTTTTAAATTTTTAAGATACTCTGGCAAACAAGATATATTATTTAAAAAACCTTTATGAATTTTGTTATCAATTTCCAACGCATTCTGATCATTTCGCAACTGATTCAAAACTAAGAGCGTATCTCTTTTTTTATAATCTGTTAGCATTATAACTCTGTCATGATGATAGCGCGTTTCAATTTTTCCAAATGGCCTGGTAATAATTTCTTTTCCCGGTTTAGGGAAAATAATAAATGACCCCTTCGTATCTTGCTCATTTAAGTCGTGTGGATGGTACCAGTAAGTTCCGTTTTGTTTTAGAGGAAATGAATAAACTTTTTTTCCATGAGAAGGGATTGGCATTTGAGTTATTCCAACAATTCCATCTTGATCGTTAGGAAGAATGAGTCCATGCCAATGAACACTGGTGGGGGTGTCAGCATTGTTGATAACGGTTATTTCAGCTGTTTCTCCTTCGATAAAAAAAAGCGGTGGCGCATTGACTGGACGCTGTTTACTGTTAAATTCCTTTGCCTCTTTTTCTTTAGCATGGCCCAAATGAGCACAAGGCATTCCGTTTGAATTTAAATTCTGGATCAACATAAATTTTCTATTGGTCGTAGGCTCAACTCGATTTGTGATTGTTAGTGTATATTTACGGATATTTCCGCCAGATTGAATTTTTTTGCCAGGATTGTTATAAGAATAACTATAGGTAGCTTCCATATAATTACCAGTGCAATAGCCAAGTTTCTCGTATTGTTCAATTCCAGGAGTCGATGAGGGAAAAGGATTGAAATGACCAATTCTAAGTCTTTCTTCACTTTTTGGATTTGTTTGTTGGCAGCCACACATATCTGGCATCATGGCACACATCCCAGGTGATGCCTCCATCCCATCATACTTCTTACAATCTTCTTGGGCCAAGAGCAGTCCGCTGAAGACTAGAAGAATTAAAATAAGAAATTTGCCCAAAAAATTAAGGTATTTATTAATTATGTTGGCCACAAGTACCCCTATTGAAATATGCTGTTCAATGGCTAATCTGCAAAAGTCATTCCTTATTTTTGGATAATCAGTTGTGCCAAATAGACTTCCTTTCCTGATTGTTTTCAATGAGATAGTCTTTGCTAAATTAATTAATGTTTATAATTTGGTGTTTGATTTTTTGACAGTATGATTTTTTTCGACAGCTTTTCTATGTGTAGTGATCGGAGACATAGCAAACAAAAGTTCTCTGCATTTAAAGGTAATGGTACTGAAAATTTGCATTTCTTTCCGAAAGAGAAAGAAGTGTAAATCACTTTCCCTAATTTCACTTCCATCCTTGTAACCTGAGCCACAAAGCACGACTGCTATTTTTTTTGATGATTCATGATGGACTCCTGCCTTAATGATTTGGCCTAAAACTCATTAAAATAAGAAACCGTTCCAGTGCCTTCATCGTTAATGATAAAATGTTGAATATTAGAAGGACCGTATTTGTTTTGTAGCTCTCTAAGTCTGGCCGGATCTACTGGGCAACTGAGTCCTAGATTTTTAATCGCCGTTTTGAATTTTTTCTCTCCTGATTTGCTGGCAAACTTACTGCAGTTGATACTTTCATCCATAGACGAATCTATATAATTTTTAAAATCGATTGGATTTTTTTCTTCTACTTTCCATTTAGCATCCACACAACTGACATAAGGTCCGAGGTTATTTTCAGAACCTAAAATATCATCATGCTTTAAAAGCACGTGATTCCAAAATCTCATTCCATTAAAATTAGCAGAGAGATCAGCGTAAGAGAAAACACCCGTCGCTAAAATATTTCCACCAAGAAAAGTTTTTTCCTTTAAGATTCCGCCTTTTAATATTTTCTGAATAGATTTTTGATTTGAGTAATATTGAGTGAAATAATTAAAACCCATTCCAAACATATGCTCTAGTTTATCAACGCCGATAATCTGATCGCCGATTTGAATCAAGGGACTAAGTGCTAGAGGACTAGCTGCCGCTTTTTTTCTTCCTAGCAAATAGCCGTTCATGGGCGACCATTCTTTGTAGATGGATTCTTTAAGGGGGAGAGAATTTTTAGAAATAGTTTCAGTGTAGAGAATATTTTTTACCAGCTCGCCTTTACTATGATTGGAAAAATATTTTCTTAATTCCATATAAAGAGCTGCTTCACTATTGGCACTCTGATCACAGTTTCCTTCCTGATTCACTTTTTCTACTGCGGTCTTTAGGAAGTTATTTGCTTCTGTATTAACTTGTCCGCTTACATCAATTAAATTCAACGATCGGGCAGTGAAATTATCCGCTTCGGCCGAGAAGCTAAGTTGAGAGTAGATTAAAACGGAAAATATTAATGATAATTTCATAGTTTGTCCTAGAGGCCGGTAAATTATAAATTTAAAGGTGCCACAAAATCTAGTGGCACGAAGCTTTGAATATTACTTAGAAAGTCCAAAGAAATCTAATTCCAATTCTTCTATTTTATTTTCTTAAAATTCATCGGAATTTCTTGTCCAAATAATGTCGAGTAAACTGGGGCAGTGAAGGCATTAAAATTGGTAACATTAGACATGTTTATTTCCTGCTCAAATGAAAGCCCATTTTCACATGTTAGCTTAGATGCAATTTTATTTGATGCCAGCTTTGAAGTGCCTTTACAATTTAACTTCCCGTGAACGGATTTTTCGACGAGGGTAATGCCGCCTTTACTATCAAGTGTGATAATATTCGTAGTAGGAATTAGATTTGATGAAACTTCATATTTTCCAACTAAATCATTTAAAGAAAGAGCAAACGATTGAGAAGTCATCATTGCCAGCAATGCAAATCCTGTAACTAATTTCATAAAATACTCCTGTTTTACTGATGAATGTTTATTATTAGTATTTTTGATTCATATCACTTTTAAGAGAGTTGTGGATGCTTAAGGTAAAGATTACATCCCGTGCAGATTAAGACCAAGTTGAAGATAAAAAAGGGCCCATTTTTGTAGGGGGGCCATTTCTCAAATTTGCGTTTCTATTAAATAGCGAGAGAAATCGCCCATAGCTTGATTGAGATTAACTGACTTGGTTTATCTAAGAATTGAAATTTGGGCAAATAGTTTTTTAAAGCTATGTAATAAAATCGATTAGGGTTCTTGCATCATGCTGACCAAGATTAATCTTCAAAATATTTTATAACGACAGCAGGGGATTCCCCAGTCATTCGATTTTCATTCATAATGGCCTTCTGCAGATCTTCGGGGAGACCTTCTAAAAGTTCAGAAGGAAAATCGCCATAATTAAGATCTATGTGGAAATATTTTTCCATGACATGAGTCGCAGAAGTTAAGCACGAATAACTTTGAGTGTAGAAACCATCTGAGCGCTTTTCAACATCTACTCGATAACCATCAGCAGATTCCAAATAGTATTTTCCTTCAATCTTAATAATTTGCCCATTGGCATCTCGTTTATTCGCGAGATTCTTTGCTGGTGAAGTGCTGGCATAGGTTAAATGTATTTTTCCATTAATCTCTCGCTCTTCAATTTTAATCATTGAGGAATAGAGATCATAAGGAGGGATATTATTTATCTCACTGTTGAGATACATCATTTCTACTTCATCTTGTATTTTTTTAATTTTATCAGCACCGATATTAAAGACAAACCCCGTTGGTCCATCGGTCTTTAATAATTTATTTTTCTTCATTTTAGGATAATATTTTGCAATACCAGCAAACTTGACCCCTTTAAGATCGTATAAACTGGTGCCAATGCGAAGTTTTACGTGGCCAAAAGAAGACGTTGGAAAGTGAATAATTTCTATGGTTTCATCCAAAAATTTAGCATAACTTGGATCATTTTGAATAACGTCTGGATCTGCAATAAGTTCTAAATAGCTTTTACCGCTAGGATGAGTTTTTTTTCTAGGATTAAGTTTTGTAAAAAATGAAGGTTCATCTTGTAAGAAATCGGTATGAAAGAATTGATGAACGATCTCTTCACAACTGCCTGAAGCAATTTCACGGCGTGGTTGGAGTTGTAGAGTTTCGCTGCTACATGAAGTGAGAAAGATGATAGTGGTTAATAAAATAAGCTTGAAGACTTTCATTAATTAAATTGCACCTAAGGACTTTCTATCGTGTCACCTATGTGCTTCGGAATTTATGAAATTTTCTTTAGTAAAAAAGGTACTTTTTTTTTGGAACTTGCACTTCATATTACCACTAAATGTGACGATTGATTGAGAGTTGTACTTTACCAAGCAGAGCTTCAAGGATGAGACATGAAACACCGGATTGTAGTTAAAGTTGGCTCGCTTGCCGTTACTGATGAAAATGGAGGGGTGAGCCCCTCGAAAATTAAGAGTATTATTACTGATCTTTACGAGTTAAGAACTCAGGGATTTCTTCCGATCCTGATTTCATCGGGTGCCATTAATTCAGCTCGAGGATTAATCAAAAAACCTGATGAAAAGAAAATGACGATCTCTTATCAACAAGCTTTGGCAGCTGTTGGTCAACCACTTCTCATGAAGGCCTATATTGATGCTCTTTGTGAATTTAATTGGCCTTGCGCTCAAATTCTTGTCACTCACGAGGATTTTAAAGAAAGAAAAAGATTCTTAAATATTCGAAACACCATCAATCGTCTTCTGGAAGATGGCGTTCTTCCGATCGTAAATGAAAACGATACCGTTTCATTTGAAGAGATCACAGTCGGGGATAACGATCAGCTGGCGGTGATGATGACTGAAGCTTCAGATGCAGAAAAACTTATTCTCCTTTCAGAAGCTGATGGGCTCTTTGATAAAAATCCTAAAGGGCCAGGGGCCATTCGATTTGAGGAAATCGATTTCAGAGATGATTTCAAGTCCGTAAAAATTGCGGCAAAAACCAGTGTCGGTCGCGGTGGGATGGATACAAAACTTAAGGCCATCAGGAAACTGACTCCGCTTGGAGTCGATGTCATTTTGGGAACCTACCTTGAGGACAAGGCCGTCTCTCGTTTGCTTCTTGGAAAAGGTGGAACAAACTTTAAAGGTAATCCTATTCGCGAAAAATCTCGGCACAAATCCTGGCTTTCAACCCTCGTTAAGAATGATTGCTATGTGGTAGTGGATGAGGGCGCCTCCAAAGCACTCTTGGATAGTCACACTTCTCTTTTGCCTGTTGGGATCAAAAAAGTGCAAGGAAAATTTAAACGTGGTGAAGTGATTCAAATCCGTCATAAGAGTAAAATTCTGGCCGTGGGCCTCACGGAATACGATTCCTTAGAACTAAATCTGATTAAAGGTAAAAAATCCGCCGAAATTAATGACATTTTAGAATATGTTCATTCAAAGGTCGCCATTCATATAGAAAACCTCCTACTAAAAAAGGATGAGCTATGAGCATTCTGAAACTCGCTATCAAGGCCCGTGATGCCAGTCTAGAACTTCAAGGTTTGTCAGAAGAAACACGTGTAGCTGCTCTTGGTGCCGTCTCAAAAGCACTTTTAGCGAGTGTTGATGAAATCTTGAGTGAAAATAAAAAAGATCTCGAGGCAGCAAAAAAAAATAATTTATCTGGCCCGATGCTTGATCGTCTGACCTTGACTGAAAAAAGTATTTTTGATCTTTCAGTCATGTGCACAGAAGTCGCCAATCAAAAACAAGTTGTGGGCATAATTGTGGAATCTAGCACTCGGGCCGATGGGCTTCTGGTTCAAAAGCAAAGAATTCCTCTTGGGGTGATTGGGATGATTTTTGAATCGCGTCCAAATGTTGTTGTTGACGGTGCGGCCCTTGCGATAAAATCCGGAAATGCCATTATATTAAAAGGTGGAAAAGAGGCCCAGTATTCTAACCGAAAACTTTTTCAAATCATTCATAATGCAACAGCATCAGTTCTTCCAGAGGGATCTATCAGTTTGATTGAAACCCGAGAGGATGTAGCTGAAATTTTAAAATTAAATAAATACATTGATCTTATGGTGCCTCGTGGTGGGAGTGCTCTTATTAATTACGTGAAGGCCAATGCTACAATGCCGGTTGTGGCCCATGACAAAGGTCTTTGTCATCTTTATGTACACTCCGATTGTCATGTTGATGCTACGGCGATTATTTTAAACGCAAAAACTCAGAGGCCTGGTGTTTGCAACGCTCTAGAGACCCTTATTCTGAATGAGAAATATCCCAAAAATGATGTCATTCTCAATGCTCTAAAGAATGCCGGGGTCGAGATTGTGTCTCCTGCCACAGAAGAAGATTATGCGACTGAGTGGTTAGAGAAAAAAATCTCTATTAAGATGGTAAAAAATTATTCAGAGGCAATTGAGCATATCAAGAAATACTCCTCTCACCACACGGAGGCCATTCTGGCCCAGGATCCAAGTGTGATTGAGGCTTTTTTGAATTCACTTGATGCTTCTTGTATCGCCATCAATGCCTCAACTCGGTTTAATGACGGTGGAGAGTTAGGGCTAGGTGCAGAGCTTGGCATCTCAACATCAAAACTTCATGCTTATGGGCCGATGGGTGCCTCTGAGATGACTACAACCCGATTTATCGTGACCGGAAATGGCCATATCAGGAAATAATTCCCCAGTCTTCTAGAAACCCAATCCTCTTTCTTGTTTAAATAAATTTAATTTTCTTAATTAGTGTTTTTTTACTGGTTTGTCCGCCATTTTTTTTACACCTTTTCCGCCCAATAGTTGTGGTGGTTGGATAAAAGAATACAAGTATTCTTGGTTCATTTCAGGCAATAAGTTCCCGTTTTTTATCATTATAAATAAATTCCATAAAAATTATGTAGAGATAGACGATAATAAAGCTCTGGGAACTAAACTTTCTTTGGAGTGGATATGCCTTTTATCATCGCCATTTTCTTTTTATTGTCGGGCTGTATCGCTGCCAATATCGAAATCACGCTAAATCCCCATAAAAAAATGCTCGTTGCTACAAGTGTTTCAAGCGTTCAAGCCGTCAATCATCAGCTTATTATAAACGGAAGCGATCTTGGCAGGGTAAAATCAGTCCAGCTAAAAAACAATATAACCAATGAAGCACTTACTGTTGAAACTTCAACTTCAACCACCAATAAAATTATTGCCAACGGTATTCGCAATATCACCATAGGCGTAGGAGAAATATTTGACTTAATTTTATCTGATGCCTATGGAGCTGCAACTTATCAAGTCACTTTTAGTTTGGAAAACGGAAGTGTCACTGCTGCTCACTTAAGTTCGATGAATGCCACTAAAGGGCAGATCTTGAAATACAATGGATCAGCTTGGGCACCATCTGCCATGAATGCTCAAACTTATATTGGAGCTTTTGATGCCTCCGTTGCCTTAGCAGCGCTACCTGATCCTCTTCTGTATTCATCAGGGGATTATTTTATTATTGGCCAGATGGGAACAATTGCAGGAATAAGCTATCAAGTTGGCGATTGGATTATTCTCAATTCGTTAGGAACAACTTGGGACAAAGTGAGCAATTCTTCCAATGTGGTCTCATCATTTAAAGGTCGTCGCGGTTTAGTTGTTCCACAGGCGGGAGATTATGTTTGGAGTGATATCACCAAGACAAGTTCTAAATTGGAAGATATCGCTGATATTGATATAACCGGACGCTCTAACGGACAAGTTTTAAAATGGAACAGCACTTCTAGTAAGTGGGTGGTGGCCGATGACTTGAACGGAGGAGGGAATGCTGCCACGGTAACGACCAATGCCAATTTGACTGGAGACGTAACGTCTGTTGGAAACGCCACCACTATTGGAGCTGCAAAAGTTCAGCTGACAATGCTTTCAGCTAGTGGAACACCAGACGCTACAAACTATTTGAAAGGTAATAACACGTGGTCGACATTTATTACTGACGTAATCGCTTCAACTCTTGGAACAATAACTGGAAGTAATACGGCGATCGTAATCGGTGATTCAATTCAAACGGCATTTGATAAAACCCAAGGACAGATTACTGCTTTAAAAGGTGATTACGTTTCAAAAAGTGGAACTAATACAGTTACTGGTAGCTTCGACCTTACAGGTATTGCTGCCTTTTTAAGTATTCCCACTTCAACCGGAGTGACGTTAAGTGAAGCGGCAAACGTTGGTTACGTCCAAGGCCTGTTAGGTAAGAGCGGAGCAGTGACCACTGCCCGTACAGGCAGCTTTATTTCAAATACGGCGACCTCGTCTACTGCCTCGATTGCGAAGATTGGTCTCGATATTCAATCAACAGGAGTTTGGAATGGAGCAACAGCGACGAACACTGGTCTGAATGTAAATGTTTCCGGGGGGACAACCAATTACGCTGCACTTTTTAATGGAGGCAACGTGGGAATTGGAACGACGTCGCCCTCATATCCACTGCACATTGAGTCTGCATCTGGAAATAATGTCTTTATCCACGACACTTTGAATGGCACGGGAAATACGAGTGATCTTATGTTTGGAATTAGGGGTGTTGGTAACAATGAGGTAGATGCCCAAGTAAGTGCAATCCGAACGGACGCTGTTACGAATGCCGACACAGATTTAGCATTTAGTACATTTCACTCGGGCCTAACTGAAAGAATGAGGATCACATCCTCCGGCAACGTCGGTATAGGGACGACAGATCCAATCGCGGTACTTGATGTTGAAGGGCCATCCCAAACCCTTTCCTCGACATCTGGACTGCTAGAAATTTATTCCAATGATGCATGGGGGCAGGATAAAGGTGGATCTATAATGTTAGCGGGACCGGATGGCTCGAATCCAGGTAGGGCCTTTGGTGCTATCGGTGGGTTCAAAGAAAACAGTACGAGTGCAGACTACGCCGGATATCTAGCTTTTGCAACTCGGCCAATGGGAGCCGCACCTGCAGAGCAAGTGCGCATTACATCCACAGGCAAGGTCGGGGTTGGGACTAAAACACCACAGATGGCCTTAGACATTGTTGGAGATACCACGGCAACTGCTTTTGGTTCTGTGGGAGCAAGCACATCAGGTATTTCTTTATTGGATTCATTGGCAAATCCCGTTACTAGAAACTGGCGCATGGTGAATGGACACAACGGCCCAGGCTTGTTGGAATTTGAAGTTTCTAGCGCGGCCGGAGGAAATCCTTTAAATAGCGTCATGGCGATTACGAGCACCGGCAACGTCGGGATTGGAATACCTAATCCAGGTGAACGCCTAGAAGTTTTTAACGGATCGACAACTGGTACGTATACAACTACTGGATGGACTCACGTTTCAGATCGACGTCTTAAACACGACATTGAACCTTTAGAAAATTCGCTTGATAAGATTTTGCAACTACGAGGTGTTGAGTATAAATTCAATAATGATCCGCAAAATAAAACTCAAATTGGTTTTATCGCTCAGGAGGTCGAACCGATTTTTCCAGAGGTCGTGCTCACTGATAAAAAAGGCCTTAAGTCCATGGTCTACAGCAATTTAGTAGCTCCTTTGGTCGAAGCTATTAAAGAAATAAACAAACGCACTACAGAGCTTTTTAGAACCACTGAGGGCCATTCCCGGGAGATAGCATCAGTAAAAGCTGAGAACGTTCAACTAAAAGCAAGAGCTGACAAGGCCGAGAAAGAGAACGCAACGATCAAAGCTCGCTTAGATAAAATGGAGAGTGCCCTCAACGGCCCAAAATGATAAGAGGTGGGATATTCATAAATAACTCCCATAGGTTTATCCCGATCCAATCACGTCTCAAAGAGCTGGTTGGATCGGGATAAACGATAAAAATTAATGTTTCAAATCGCTCACTTTTGGTATTTCAGCATCTGGTGAGAGTTTGCCCACCAATTTCGGTAATTGAGTAGCAACTTCAGAAGAAACTTGGTTTGTATTCATGCCAAATTTAGTCGCTAAACTTTGAAGTAGTGATGGCCCTAGTACTTTCTGAATTTCTTCAGAAGAAATTGGAAGTTTGGCACCAGGTGAAAGCCAGGATTTAATTTTGTCACCGAATCCAACTGTATTAAATTTTTGAACTAAACCATTCATCCCCCCGCTCTCAGTTATAAGTTGAGAGATCATTCTCATTGATTGTCCTTGAGAACCTTCAATATGAAGTTTGTCTTTGATTGTGTCTAAAATGC